>ASZJ01000046.1 GCA_000416275.1 Osedax symbiont Rs1 | reverse complement strand
GCGCTATTTAGGTAATCCAACATCCTCGCTCGCCATACACTGGCCACTGCTTTTTCGTTAAATAAAAATGTCCCTTTGTTTTTAATCCATTGTTTCTTAGATTTGTTATAGCCCCCGCCGGGGATGACAATATGTAAGTGAGGATGGAAATCGAGCCTTCGTGTATGGGTGTGCAATATGATGATAAAGCCGGGATCAGCCCCAAGCTTCGGTGAAGTCCTCGCAAAATCTTTGACCAGTTGTGAGGCGATTGTAAACATGGCGGCATAGACCTTTTTTTGGTTATGCCAGACTAGCGGGCGCAGCTCAAAAGGCAGAGTGACCGTCAGCATAAAATAGTCGACTGGGAGTAGCTTTTGTTGCTCTCTTTCAATCCATTGGCTAGTGTCTCGCTGTTGGCACATTGGACAGCTGCGATGACCACAAGAAAGAGGGAAGCGTTCAACCGTATTGCAATGATCGCAGTGCCATAAGCTTTTACCCGCTCGTTCAGTTCGACAAAGTAGTACCGCGTCGATTAAACGCCGCATAGCTGGGGTTATGCGATCACCGTATTCTTCTAATAGTTCATGCTTATGTTGTTTAATAATGCTTGCCAGAGTCATGATCCACCTCCCACTTAATCGAGAGGTTATTGGCAAGCTGATCAATTTTATCGCCTGTATCTTTGATTCTAATATCCGTTAGTTGAGTATAACGCGCGGTCGTATTTAAACTGTTGTGCCCCAGCAGCGACTGCAGAGAGCGTAAATCTACACCTAATTCGAGTAAGTGGGTTGCATAGCAATGCCTCAAGGTATGCGGCGACACTCTTTTAGTGAAGGGGCAATCTCTAACGACTGCTTTGAGTGCCTTTTGTATGCCACTTGAATCGATGACGGCATCCGATATAATCGATTTACTGGGGAATATCCATGTAGGGTGACGATGTGTAGCCCAATAGACTCGCAATGCTTCTAAGGTGCGCTGTGGTAGCGTGATATAGCGATCTTTACCGCCTTTAGCATTACGAATATGCACTTGCATTAAGGCTTTATCGATATCACCAATGGCTAAATGTCGTCCTTCCCCTAAGCGTAAGCCTAGACTGTACAAAGTGAGAAAGAAAGGTTTGATAGCGCAGCTGTTTGGTGCGTGAAATGATCATTGAAATTTCAGTGGGTGTAAGGATGTCAGGTAACGTTCTGACTTGCGGTGGTTTAACAATATTAAGCCACTCCCAAGGTCTGTTAATGACGTATCGATAGAAAAATTGGAAAGCGTTTCTATCTACTTTGACGGTGCTCCATGAATGAGTTTCGATGAGAGATGCAAAATAGCATTTAAGATCATTGGTGTTTAATTCGTCAGGCCTCCTATCAAAGAAAGCGGTTAGCCTGCGTAATGAACGCGCGTAGGAATCAATGGTACTGGGGCGTTTACCTTGCAGTTTAAGATTGGTAATATGTTGTTGATATAAATGTTCGGTGATTTTCTGATCAGATGAGTTCATGATGAACCCTCCTATGTTAGATAATCTGTATTGATTACCTCATAGATAGGGTGCGCTTAATGGTTGGGGAATTGCTGTTTTTTTCTGCCGCGTAGCGGCTTCGTTCAACAATAAACTCATTTCTAAGCTGCGTGTGCGGCAGCTAACGCGAGCCTCTAACCATCGATGACTTATACCAATTTCTAAGCTGCGTGTGCGGCAGCTAACCATCAGCAGCAGCTCTGTTAGAAGCTCAAACATTTCTAAGCTGCGTGTGCGGCAGCTAACGTCTGTGAGCTGTGAGACTCTATAACCATTCTTTTCTAAGCTGCGTGTGCGGCAGCTAACTTAAGATTCTCGCTGAAACTGCTGAAACAATGTTTCTAAGCTGCGTGTGCGGCAGCTAACCGATCACCAATGACTTTGTAAAGGCTCCTAACTTTCTAAGCTGCGTGTGCGGCAGCTAACAACCGAATCAGACTCACAAGCTGATAGTTTTTTTTCTAAGCTGCGTGTGCGGCAGCTAACAAAACCGGTCTTCCTTCTTCTGTTTTTGTATTTTTCTAAGCTGCGTGTGCGGCAGCTAACGTATGTATTGGATGTGCAACATTGATACATTTTTTCTAAGCTGCGTGTGCGGCAGCTAACGTGTTACAGACGGCATGTCACCCGAGCAAATATTTCTAAGCTGCGTGTGCGGCAGCTAACGTTGCATCATTAGCAGGCTCTTTTAACTTCTCTTTCTAAGCTGCGTGTGCGGCAGCTAACATTAAGAAAAGTGTTGCGAGGGGGAGTTACTATTTCTAAGCTGCGTGTGCGGCAGCTAACATATATCACCCTTTGCACCAAGGATACCACAATTTCTAAGCTGCGTGTGCGGCAGCTAACTATACAAGCAGGTTCCTGTTTTTGAAAGAAACTTTCTAAGCTGCGTGTGCGGCAGCTAACTAATGAATAAAGAACTAGGCGATGGTGCTGGTTTTCTAAGCTGCGTGTGCGGCAGCTAACTCAACAAAAGAAGTAAAGTAATCTTGAACTGTTTTCTAAGCTGCGTGTGCGGCAGCTAACGATTTCAATACAACTTTACCGTATGAGTACCATTTCTAAGCTGCGTGTGCGGCAGCTAACTAAGCCGGTAATGAGTTAAAGCCAAAGTGCCATTTCTAAGCTGCGTGTGCGGCAGCTAACAACAAAAAATTGTTGCTGCAAATAAAATTAGATTTCTAAGCTGCGTGTGCGGCAGCTAACTATACACATTTCCACGCATAGCTAAACTAGTATTTCTAAGCTGCGTGTGCGGCAGCTAACTGTACTATCAACAACAAAGAGACATTTTTAAATTTCTAAGCTGCGTGTGCGGCAGCTAACTGTTGTGACGTGTTGCAACAATAGCAGAGATATTTCTAAGCTGCGTGTGCGGCAGCTAACATATCCATGCAGTAGGACCATATTTCTTGAATTTTCTAAGCTGCGTGTGCGGCAGCTAACTCTAAGTATGATTTCTACGTTATCCAATTCTATTTCTAAGCTGCGTGTGCGGCAGCTAACCATTAGCGCCAGCAGGTACACTAATAATGGTATTTCTAAGCTGCGTGTGCGGCAGCTAACCGCCCCTGTTATTAAACCCCGTAAATACCCATTTTCTAAGCTGCGTGTGCGGCAGCTAACCTAGTGGTTGGAGGGGGTTAAACTGGGTAATATTTCTAAGCTGCGTGTGCGGCAGCTAACAATGTGTAGGTTAGACTCAGTATTTCTATACTTTTCTAAGCTGCGTGTGCGGCAGCTAACAAGACCCAGGCGTAACACGTAACATTATTAATTTTCTAAGCTGCGTGTGCGGCAGCTAACGGTAGAAAAATACTAGACTTCAATAAAGTTACATTTCTAAGCTGCGTGTGCGGCAGCTAACTGTTACCGTTCCAAGTTGATTTGGGGTTAACATTTCTAAGCTGCGTGTGCGGCAGCTAACAATACATCAAAGTGCGTGACTTTATGTGCTTATTTCTAAGCTGCGTGTGCGGCAGCTAACTAACCCACCCAACTTTAGCTTTTTGGGTAATGTTTCTAAGCTGCGTGTGCGGCAGCTAACAAGCAAATGTACCGTCATCTCCCTCAGTTTTATTTCTAAGCTGCGTGTGCGGCAGCTAACTAGACTGTAATTCAATTACACTGACTATGATATTTCTAAGCTACGTGTGCGGCAGCTAACATTGTGCAATAAGTTTATTAACCACGTCTTGTTTTCTAAGCTGCGTGTGCGGCAGCTAACTTAGTGTTATCCTCAACTGATAACCCTACACTTTTCTAAGCTGCGTGTGCGGCAGCTAACTAAAGGTACATTTAAACCTTACTTAGACTATTTTTCTAAGCTGCGTGTGCGGCAGCTAACTGAAGAATATCAGACAAAAAATCAGCTACAACAATAATTTACCTTAAAAATGTAAATTTACCCAATAATTTAATGGGTGTTGTAGCTAATTGTTTTTAATCATATTTTTAAAGAACAAAAAATAAAGGTTAAAACCAAGCTATCGTTGCCGTTTTACTTAATCCAAAATAATCAAACTCTCCTTTGATGGCTTCTTGCTGCGATTCCGTCATCTGAAAATACCGACGATGATGATTTCCATTAGTATTACTCTCTAGTTCTAGAAAAGGTAATTCTGTCATTTGCACGGCAAACATTTTTGCTTTATAAGCTTTGATTTCATCATCAGCAATACTGCCTCTCTTGATAAGCCGTCTTAAGTGCGAACCACTCATGTTATGCTGCCAGCGTGAAATCCTTCGATGCAGAGTATTATTTGGGATTGATTTAATGTCACTGCAATCACAATACCCTACCAATCCCCCTAGCCATTTTGTGGCCATTAGCTCTTGTAATCGTGATGCTGTCGCATGAATCCTGATTAAACGCCCAAGTAAGACTTTAGCCTCTGGGAAGCTCACTCCTATATCATTTGCACTTAGATCACATAGTACTTTGTGAAACTTTGTGAAAATTTTATTCAGTAATATATTTTGGCGCATTTCTGCATCAGGATTTATTCTTATATCAATATATGAATCCATTACTTACCCTCCCTATAGCCTAATATTTGATACGTAAGCTAAGCCTTTTTTTCCTAAGTAAAAACTTGAAACACCAGCATTCTCAATTTTTTCTTTTATATCGATTGCTTGCTCACGAGTTATATTGATATTGATATTGAGCATCCCACCGGCTTTTTCCATTAGTGAAGTAACCTCACCAATGCCTTTAATTCTTTCTTTTCGAACATAAGGATTCCCCCAAATCTTCTTTTTTGCACCCGATGTGTATCGGCTCATAAAGTCTTTTTTAGTAAATCCATTATTCGAAATCCCACTTAAACCGCCCGCTTTTGTTCTGGCGGAGGATACATCAAACTGTGAAGATAAACGTTCCAGTTGTAAATAAAGTGAGGAGCAATATAAACTAATAGGTAAAATTAGTTCTTTATTATTAATCCCTTTATATTTTTCAAATTTAGATTGTAGATAAATAAAAGCATCGTTAACTTTCCCTTCATTAGGTATCGGTTTATATTTAAAAATGTCTTCTAATCGATTCATAATAACGAGTGGATTGTGCTCTATCTTTGAAGTCACCGTTTTATTTTCAATAATAAATTCACACAAGTCTTCTATTTCAAGAGATAACAAACCCCATAGTTGCGAGGAGTAATCGGAGAGGAAAATCGGCGAATCAACTTGAATCATACCCGTATAAGAATTCTGATCTTCACTGCCAGAAATATTGCGAATATAAGTCATTTCTTGATTCACGTAGCTTGGCCTATCTTCAAAGGTAACTGCGTTTTCTATCTCTTTAAAATAGTAATCAGCTTGTTCTCTTGATTGGTATAGCTTACGTTGATCGCCGATTAATCGATTCAACACCCCCATCACTGTATCTTGACTAACACGCCGCTGAATATAATTTTCCGGTTTCTTTAAGCTAGTCATCGATCCAATAAATTTTCTACCTGTTTTAGGTAATGCCTCATTATTGGAACCATCCAAAAATGAGTTTCGCCAGCTCGAGTCATAGCTAATTTCAATTTTCATAAGACACCTATTTACTGTAAAAATAAGTGGCAAAATCACTGTCTGCTTCAGATGATATACTGCTTTCATCTGCCTTAATCCGCATCATTTTTTTACTGTCGTTATAGTCAACGACTACTTTATCGACATACATATAGGATCTTGCCTGCCTTATCGATAATTCACTCACTAACTCAATCGTATAATCAATTAAAGCTTGGATGGCATCTTGATTAAGCAAAATACCTAATTCACCCTCCTCAAATATTGTACCGCTGCGTACATAGTTTTCATGAAAGGTAGCGATTGGAGTTAACGTTTCATCAAGCGATTGAATGAAGGTCTGGACTGATTCTGCCACACTTTCACCTTGCCCCGACTTTATCTCCATTGCTTGCCTATCATATTTTTTATCTAAGGATATGAACTGTAATTGCTCAATACTAATTGATCCATACGCCAGATATTGAGTATCGCCAAAGGTGGTCTTTGAATAGAATGAAGAGTTATCTCTGTCACCCGCTCTGCCAAATTGTTCAAAATTACCATTGCCTAACTGCTCAACAAAATCTTCAATCAGCAGTGGACTCGTACGTTTATTTTGACTTGAGGGCACCACATAGCCGCGCACCAATCCTGTGACCGATGCCAACATCCGCGTTAAATCGTCAGTTTTACTTTTATTTGCATAGTGCACATCAAATGCTTGATCTCTAAAGAGGTGATGGCGGATACAATTTTGGCTGATATATAGAGGGTTTTCTTTAAAATCAATGTCATTTGCTTCTTTTCTATATTTGTAACCACTCTCCGCTTTAATTTTACCGGACAAATTCGTATAGCCCCGTAATTTCGGTAACGAATGGTTATCCACTGTTTTACCTCCATCGCCTACCAGTGATGTTGGTCCATTCCAATTCACCACGCCATGCCCCAAGGCAGTAATTTTAAAATCAACGCTTTTAATACCTGTTACTTTGTTCATGTTAAATCCTTTTTAAAGTTTAAGTTTTTGGTAGATATTGCGCCTATGGCTTGTTTTTCACATATACCATAGTAAATAGCTGAGTTATGCCGCGAGGACTCACCGCCTACCGGCAATAAGTCATTGGGGGTATAGCTCAAATAAATGGGAAATTCAGGATCTTTGGCATCATTGAGTAAAACAAAATCTTTATATGCTTTGCTTTCGCCCATAATATTGTGATTCTTTTTATACATATGAATTAACAAGCTATTATTACTGTCGCCATAGCCTTGTATGAGATCACAGGATGCCGTTAGGTTATCAATATTTTCTTTTTCTGCGGTTGGTATGTGATAGGCATAACCTTCGGGGAAGGTTATGTGACAATTATTATCGATGTGACACAGTGCCATTTGTACGAAACGACTATCGCCGCGTAGTGATTTTGCACTTATTTTTGCTCGCTCTAATGCCTGTTTTTTACGGGTCACTATGGTCGTAGGCTCACTGACTTTATTGACGATCACATCGACACTTTTTTTCATTGAGGCTAGCATGTCTTGTTCAATGTATTTAATGGCGGGCGAATCTAACGAGTAATATGATTTGTACAGCAGATATAGATCCGATATTTTTTGAATGTTCTTGCCACCGTCTGTTTTGCTAATTAATAATTCATGCCATGCCTGTGCAGAAGCTAAACTATTAGATCGCGATAAGAAGCGAGCGACCGCTCCACTCCTTTTACCGTTATCCAATGTATTGGGAATAGCTATTGTATAGCGGTTGATTTTTTTGCTTTCGTCAAAACGGTCTAGCCTCCCCATTCGCTGCAGACAATTTTCAGCCGTGGTAATTTCAGATATCATATATTGACAGCTGATATTGAGAGATGCTTGCACAATAGGCCCACTTCTTAGCAAATCAAATTCGTGAGTACCTTCTCGTTTAAATGACGCAAACGCTTTCATAAACAGCTGTTTTTTATCACTCTTTTTATACTTTGAATGTAAAAGAATCGCATTTTCATTACTTAGATTATTAATAAAGCTTTTTTGTGCTGTCGTCGCTGTATTACTAATCACGAAAGTAGTCATTGCCTGTGACTTGTAAAGTGGATTGGTATCGTCTTCTGCTGTTTCATCATAGGCAACAAAATCAAACTGGTAGTCAGCTTGGTTGAATGAAGGCATCTCTACCAAATCATAATCATCATCGATTTTAAGAATTTTACGGACGTAGTAATAGTGGGGAGTAGCGGAGACTAGTAATGTATTTGCACCATTATTTAGCTCTTTTCTGGAGGCGATAAGCTCTGCGAACAGCAAGTTAAATGCAGGCATATTGATATATTCATGGTACTCATCGAACACGACATGCGCGCTTAAATAATTGAGTAGTCTATCTGCTTTAGTATGACTAATAACGGTACTGAGTAATTGATCAATTGTGGTTATTACGACATCACCTGTTAAATATTGATCTTCTGCAGTACTGTTTTCAAAACTGTCGGTACATTTGTATTCGCCGGTAAATAACTCGACAGTTGCACCCCGTAAATAAGGCTGATCAGAGGCTTTTAGCTCTGTAAACATACCTTGGCAAATTTGCACTCTTGGACACACCCAAATAATTTGTTGTGCATTTCTAAGACCCGCCCACTGCAACGCTATTTTAGTTTTCCCACAGCCTGCGGCACCCGCTAACACTTTCACATTTTCACTGTCTTGGGAGAGCTGGTGAGCTATCTTGGACTGCTGTTTACTACGCTCGCTATTTGGAAAACTATGCATGCACTCTCGGATATGGGTGCTTAAATCACTTTCAATCACGATATCGCTATCAATTTTTTCGGTAATAAATTTATCCAGCGTTTTATTGCTAATATGTTGTGATAGTTGATTCGCCGTGAGTGATGATACCCACCGATCAGCGGTAATCAAACAAGAGCGAACTTCATTATTAGTGGCATTCGTTTGTGATTTTTTTTGATACTCACTGATATCTTCATATCGATCGTATTCTTTAAATTTAGGCAGTGGCGTATCTTCATAATTATCTAGCACATCATCATCTATTTCAGCAGAGTATGCCTTGCTCAATATACTGATTTTGGTGTCACTGTAATTTTTGTCTAATTCAACAACACGATTAAGGGTATTAATTGCCTCTTTTGCAATTAACGGCCATGCTGCATCTTTTATATTTGATTTTAATTTACTGTAAATTTTGTAACTTCTCAATAACTCGGGGCAGAACGTCAATATAAATCATTTTCTCTTGACAGGGTTTTAGTCCAAAAGTCGTTAAAAT
>ASZJ01000045.1 GCA_000416275.1 Osedax symbiont Rs1 | reverse complement strand
ACCTAAAAAAGCCATGGTAAGATAACCTTATCATTCGCTGCTATGACTTAAACCTTTGAAAAAACTCCCTACTTTACCTGATATTCCAGAAAGTGAACAAACTCCGGTAGTCAAAAGCTTACTACTGATAGTAGAGCAATGCTTTCAAAGTATTCAGCAGCAAGCCGAAGAGATCGAGCGGCTCAAAGATGAAGTGCGCGTACTAAAAAAGCAGAAAAAACGGCCCACTTTCAAACCAAGTAACTTGGACAAAGAAACAGATAAATCGACGGGCGATGATTCAGTATCGACAGAAAACAAAAAGCGGCCAGGCTCAAAGAAACGCTCTAAAAATGTGAATCTAACTATCCATGACGATCAAGTGGTTCAACCGCAAGACGGTATCCCTCCAGGAGCTCGCTTTAAAGGATACCGGGATTTTATTGTTCAGGAGTTGGTTCATTGGCACAAAAAACACCCGTTATCGTCTCGCCCGTTATGTCACACCAGACGGCCAAACCCTCACCGCTAAATTACCTAAAGAATTGAACGGGCTGCATTACGGTCCTTATTTACTCAGCTATGTCCTTTATCAACACCATCACTGTCATGTCACCCAACCTCTATTGCTAGAGCAACTGCGAGAATGGGGGATTGATATCTCCGCCGGTCAAATCAATCGCCTTTTATCCGAGGGAAAATCTCAATTTCATCAGGAAAAGAACGACATTTTAAAAGCGGGTTTAGCTTTGTCCGATTATGTCACTGTTGACGATTCAGGTGCTCGCCATAAAGGGGTCAACGGTTATGTCACTCAAATAGGCAACGAGTATTTTGCTTGGTTTGAATCGACAGGCTCTAAGAGTAGGGTTAATTTTTTGGAATTGCTCTGTGCGGGGGATAAAAGTTATCGTATTAATCATCACGCTGAGTCTTACTGGGTAGATCAAAAATTACCGCATGTCCCACTAAAGCTTCTCTTAGAGAGTGGCTTGTCGCATTTTGCTAATGCCCTGCGTTGGGAGGAGCATCTTGATGAGCAGGGAATCAACTCGGCGCGCCACCGTCGTATTGCGACGGAAGGCGCTTTACTTGGTAATGTGCAGCATCAAAACCGGTGCCAGAACTTAGTCATACTCAGTGACGGGGCGGGTCAGTTCAATATTCTGCAGCACGCATTGTGCTGGATTCATACTGAGCGTTTGGTACACACAATGCTGCCGTTAAACGAATGGCACCGAGAGGATATAGCGAAAGTACGCGGTGAAATTTGGGATTTATATCGAGGCCTAAAAACGTATAAAGTCCAGCCAGGTTCCGATCAGAAAGCCGCGCTGGAGACTTTTTTTGACGAGATTTTTACGCAGCGAACACGTTATGAGTCTTTAAACCAATTGCTCAAGCGGATCTACAAAAACAAAGCGAAATTACTGCGAGTATTAGCACGTCCTGAAATTCCCTTACATACCAATGGTAGTGAAACAGATATCAGGGATTTCGTAAAAAAGAGAAAGATCAGTGGAGGTACTCGCAGTGATGTTGGAAGAGAGTGCCGAGATACATTTTCCAGTCTAAAAAAGACTTGTCGAAAGCTTGGTGTGTCATTTTGGGACTATATATTGGATAGAAATTCTGGGATTGGGGATATCCCCCCATTGGCAGAATTAATTCGTCGAGAAGTAGCCGCTGACTAGGGCTTTAATTGGCGTAAGCTATAGTAGATTGCCCCGTGTTATTGAGAAGTTACTAAATTTTCCCATAACTGGAAAAATTATCTTGAGTTTTAGGCCGAAAGGGTTTTGCGTGATGCCAATACACAGCATGCTTAACTGCTTTTTTACAACGAGTATTGATGATTTTAGCGCTATCGGTAATACATTGAACAATCAGGGCTGATATTTCATTGTGACGAGGGTGCTTTTCAAAACTAAACTTAGCTTCATCTATGTGCTGGCCATCTTCAGCTTGGTAATTTTTATTCTTAGGCTTTATTACCCATGTTTGAAATGAAGGATCGAGCTTGCCTATGTCATGAAAACACCCGGCTATAAAGGCAGCTTTTGACAAGTTATTCCTGTCATCATTATAAAAATACTTATGTAACATTTGTGCCGCAAAGCCCACAGCAAACAAATGATGATCCAACTGCTGTAAATGTGTATTGGCGTACATCATATTTTTTACCGGCCTGTTTTGTTGTATATCCATTGGTTATCTCTTTCTCTGTCGTATTAACTGGCACGATTCCCTGGAAATCGAATTTTCTTTTATTTCCTACTACCCACACCAATTCACTGCGCGAGCGGCTGCGAATCCAGTGGCAACTCACCGCTGTATTTTTACTTGCTGTTTTTCTCAATAGCTTTTTTACCGCTGCCAACCCCTCACTAGTTATCACTGTTTGCCAAGTGTTATTACCTATACGGCTGGCGAAGGCATCGAGTACTCTTCGGGTTTTTTGCAGTGAGTTTTTTTGACACTGAGATACGAACGTCACCATCATTTGGAATCGACCTCACTTTCTGCAACTTGCCAATTCGTGGTTTGGGCCACTGTTTTAACTTGTTCAAACATGAAATCTAATGCTTTGTGCTCAATAAAGCTCTGCAGACACTGCTGTCTAAACTCCTGTTCACTCGCCCCTTCATTTGCGCAGACAAACGCCCATGGCAGGATAATCGCGTCTTTGATTAAATCGGCGACATCAAAAACCAAAGCACCACGACGAGTTTTTCCGTGCATCACAGCAAATCCATGCGGTATTCCCAATACCCAAAGCGTAGTAGCTGCCAGTCCATATGCTAGATAATTACCATGGTTCAAAAAAGCATTCGCGGTATCTATGCCCTCATGAGAGCGTTTGAAATCGGAGAAATTAGTCACAGCAGCTGCCGTTTTATATAGCTGTTTTGCCAACAGCGCCTCGACTTGTAAAAGCCCTTGTACTTTACTGGCGATGGATATGTTGTCTGAGAAGCGTTGCAGTGCCTTTTGTAAAACCGGCTCTTCAATATTAAAACCTGCATTGACTAAGTCTCGATCTTTACTCCACACTTTTTTAAGATAGCTTAATCTCGCTAGTTGGAAAGTTTTTCCCGCCGCCAATCTCTTTTGCTCATCAAACCAAAATTTCATCCAACCTTGCACGTATTCTGTCGGCCTATATTCACTTTGTGGGGTAAACCATTCAATTTCATTTCCCATCAGCAAAGGAGTCCCCCCACCACCACAAAAACCCAGCAGCACTCCCGCTTGCGCTAGCATTCGAACAGCCGCCTGCGTGATTGATGTGCCATTACCTAGTAATAAACAGGTAGTGTTAGCTATTGGTATGTTAAAAAATTGGTTCTCTTGCTTTGCCTCTGCCAAATATAAAACACGGCCGTCCTTTTGCATCACTCGGCACTTTTCTAAATAAAAAATATTGGCTCGCTTAGAATGGAGTATCGCTTTCAAATCACTGAGCTGATCCATGTTTGATCCTTATTAAGAGATTTTTTAGGGAGTTCTGCTAATCAATTTCCCCTATCTATGTGTTACCTCAGATCAATACAAACTCTGGTTAGATCTTAAGCATGAAATATTAAGCCTTTAAATAAGCATCACGACAATACTGTATAGAAAAACATCAACACTTCATTTACAGGTCAATAACAATACGGCCTAACTTGCTCTTCACACTCTTTGGTCAATACGATTTGCTGAGCGCATGGATCTACTTGGTATTGGTCTAAATGCATACGTTTTAAAACATAATTGACCAGTGCTGCACGTGTCTTGAACTGTAAAACCCCTTTACACATCTGGTAATCATCAATAATCACTTGCTGCTGTGCACGGCTTAAGCGCTGATCTGGCTGAATGCAGATTTGCAGTTCGAGGTGCCATAATTTATCTGCAACGACACTTTGTAGCGCTTTGCCTTCATCGACTACTTCGCCGTTAAAGCGGGATAAAACAAAATCTCTAAAATTCATATTTTTTCTGCAAAAGGCACGGACATGCCAACGTAGACCATCAAATATTAAGCTGTGGGGCTCAATGATACGATCAGTGTATTTAGGGCTGGTTAGTGATGTATAGCCTATATCTATCGCTAGCTTATTGTCGATGGCACGTAGTATTGGCTGCACTAATCTGGGTGAAGGATTGCGGGTGGGCGGGCTTATTTCTGTGATGTTGCCGAAGGTTAATGCGCTGCCTTGGCTGATTAATCGTTGATATTGACTAAAGTCATGGCTGGAATAAAACAGTTTGAAACTGGCTGTCGCCAAGTGCATTTTCAAACTATCGTCATAGTGTAAAGACTGAGGGTGTAATGCTATATATTTGTTAATTGCTTTACTGGCGGACTGTCGAGAGATGCCAAAATAATGACACAAATGGGTGCTGTTAATCCGCCCTTGCCACGTCAGCATAATTTCGATAAAACTAAAGCGCTTTTGTTCTTCCTTGGTCATTTCTCATCCTGATCCATGCAGTTTAAATGTGTTTAGCAAATAAAACCTGTCTGAACATTACAAGAAAGTTATATTAATTCAAATAGATATTTAAATTATTAAGTACTGCTTTGATTTTATAGCCCAGCGCGGTTGTTTTTGAATGCTGATACTCTCCCTTATTACTGCTTTTTCATAATTGGTTAATTAAAATTACAACTTACATTTTAGCCGCGTAAAACTGGTATTTTTCCATATAGTAGCGCGAACCAAACGCTTAGCAGGCCTCTGAACAAGTCTGCGCGTTCCTTCGCGAATATAAGCGCTTAGCTATCACTAGGAAGATGCGGGATTTGTTCAGAGGTTGTTTAATACAGGTTGGCATTTTTCAAGGGTATTACACCGCTTCAATAATCAGCGCTATCCCCTGCCCGACACCGATGCACATAGTGCACAGCGCATATTTACCACCGCTGCGCTGTAGTTGATAGGCGGCGGTGGTCACTAATCTTGCGCCACTCATTCCCAGTGGATGGCCCAAGGCTATCGCCCCGCCATTCGGATTTACCCTGGGATCATCATCGGCTAAGCCTAACTCTCGCAACACGGCTAAGCCCTGTGCGGCAAAGGCTTCATTGAGTTCAATGACATCCATTTGCGCCAAGCTCAATCCGGTTTGCTGTAAGACTTTCACAGTGGCGGGCGCCGGGCCGATTCCCATTATATTTGGCGCTACGCCCACGGTCGCCATGCCGATTACTTTGGCGATCGGCTGCAGGTTATTATCTTGCACTGCCTGTTGATTCGCCAGTAGCAGAGCACAGGCACCGTCGTTGATTCCCGAGGCATTGCCAGCGGTCACTGAGCCTCCCTCTCTAAAAGGAGTCTTTAATTTATTCAGTGATGACAGCGTGGTGTCCGCTCTTGGGTGCTCATCTTCGCTCAGCCAATAACTGCTTTTTCGAGAGGCTATTTGCACGGGGATAATTTCATCAGCAAAGACCCCAGCGGTGATCGCCGCCGCGGTTTTTTGCTGACTGCGCAAGGCAAATAGGTCTTGATCCGCTCGACTAATCTTAAATTGCTCCGCGACATTTTCAGCGGTCTCGGGCATGGAATCGGTGCCGTATTGGGCTTTTAATTGTCGATTAACAAAGCGCCAGCCGATGGTGGTGTCGACCATTTCCGGTTGACGATTAAAGGCGGTGGTCGGCTTGGCCATCACAAAGGGGGCCCGCGACATCGATTCGACACCACCGGCGATCGCCATGTTCATTTGACCACTGATAATGGCACGCGCTGCGGTCCCGATCGCATCCATTCCCGAGCCACAGAGTCTATTTAGGGTCAGCCCCGGCACTTCCAGCGGCAATCCAGCCAGCAAGCTACTCATCCGTGCGACATTGCGATTATCCTCTCCCGCTTGGTTCGCACAGCCATAAAACACTTCTTCTATTTTTCGCCAATCTAGCTGAGCGTTGCGCTCGATCAATGCCTTGATCGGCAAGGCCCCTAAATCGTCGCTGCGAATACTGGATAGCGCCCCCGCATAGCGGCCGATTGGGGTTCTCACTGCATCGCAGATGTATACTTGTTGCATGTTTATTCCTTCACTAAATCGTATGTTTTGTAATCAGACCTCTGCATAACTACTGCGCTCGCAACGTTATACAGAGGTCTGGTAATATGTTTTATAGTGCAGCGCTGATTTTTTTTAGCGCTCTGTTTGGATAACTCTCTGTCGAGAGTGCACTATCGCTACAATTTCAGCTTGTTGGTTGAGTACTTCAACATCACACAATAGGTGACGTTTATGCCGGTGGATGATTTTTGAGGTAGCGGTTAAATGCTCACCCAGCTGCCCCGCTTGGATATATTCAATGTGTGCCGATTGGGTTACCGCACTTACACCCGCTGCCATACAGGCAAACGCTAGCGCGGTATCTGCCAAGCTAAAAATAACCCCACCATGACAGATTTTATAACCATTGGTCATGCTTTTTGTGACCGTCATCCCCAGTACCACTTGAGTTTCATTGGCATCAAGCACTTTGATCGACAAGTTTGTCGAGGCGGCATCTGCTGCTAACACTGCCTGTAGTTGGTTAACGATACGCATCTAGCTCTCTTTTTTATTATTTTCTGATTAAAGAATTTTTTTACATTTTTATAGCTTTACACTTTTGCAGCTTACAGCTAGAAAGCTTATCGACCTTTAAACTGTCCGGGGCGCTTTTCCATAAAGGCTGTGACTCCCTCTTGATAGTCTTCACTGTGCCCCAGCTGCTGCATGAGCAAGCGCTCTTCTTCCAACTGTTGGTGCACTCCTTTATCGAAACTTTGCTGCACCAACGCCTTGGTAGCAGCGATCGCCAAAGGGGGTTTTAAGGCCAGTTGTGCGGCGAGTTGATAGGCATCTTCCAGGAGCTTTTCCGGTTCGGAAACTTGCCAAATCAATCCCCACTCTAAGGCTTTTTCAGCACTGAGCTTATCTCCTAGCATCGCCAGCGCTTTAGTGCGGGCCAAGCCTAAACTGCGAATCATATGCCAGCTGGCTGCCGAATCAGGAATCAGCCCAACCGCACAAAATGCCAGAATAAACGACGCTTTATTGGATGCTACAACAAAGTCACACGCCAGCGCAATAGAGGCACCGGCACCTGCTGCAACACCATTTAAGGCGCAGATGACCGGTTTGTTCATACCGGTTATTTTGCGGATCAACGGGTTGTAATATCGCTCAACCGACGCCCCTAAATCGACCGTTTTAGAACCGCTATCTGGAGATTGCTCTGCCACTGCACTCGCTTGTATACTGGCGCTATTTACCGCGCGGTCACTCAAATCTTGACCCGCGCAGAAACCGCGCCCCGCGCCGGTTATGATCACACAGCGGACACTGTCATCACTGGCCACTTGATCGATGACGCGACGCAGCTCAGTGTGCATTTCAACATTAAAGCTATTCAGCTTGTCGGGGCGATTAAGTGTTATACAGGCGATTGATTTTTTTATTTCTATCTGTATCGTATTAGACATGATTTATCTTTACCTTTAATTTTAACACTCTTTTATTAAGGTCAATTATGCCAATCTATGCCATAGATCAACACATTCCTGTCGTTCATGCCGATAGTTTTATCCACCCAAGTGCGGAAATTATCGGCGATGTTATTATTGAAGCCGGTTGTTACATTGGGCCAAATGCCGTTATCCGTGGTGATTTTGGACGTATTCTTATCCAAAAAAACTCCAATGTTCAAGATACTTGCGTCATCCATAGTTTTCCCGGTGGCGATTGCATTCTAAAGCCTAACTCACACGTCGGTCACGGCGCGGTTTTACACGGCTGTACTCTAGAGCCTGACTGCCTGATTGGTATGAATGCGGTGGTCATGGATAACTGCATCATCGGCGCTGAATCTATTGTTGCCGCCAGCAGTTTTGTCAAAGCTAACAGCGAGTTCGCGCCCAGATCGCTGATCGTTGGCACTCCAGCTAAAGTGCTGCGTACTGTATCTGATAAAGAACTCATCTGGAAACAGAGCGGCACGGCGCAATACGTAAATTTAGCGCAGCGCTGCAAACAGTCTCTCAGAGAAGTCACCCCTCTCACAGCAGTCGAGACAGATAGACCAAGATTCAACCAATCTAGCTACCGCCCAAAAAGCTAATTAAAGTTTAGAGCTTGAAATTTAAAGCTTTTAGCTTTTAGCTTGAAGCTTCTAACTTCTAACTTCTAACTGCTAACTGCTAACTGCTAATTTAAAGCTGCTCTGCCTTCGACTGATCTCGCTCGACCAACGTCAGTATATCGTACAGTGCCACCAGCTCTTGATGTTGGTTATGTACTTCTACATCCCAAATAACAATACCGGTATGACGATCTTCATCAGCTTTTTTGACTTTTTCTATCTTGCGCTTAGCCGTTAAGGTGACCTGAATAGTGTCACCAATGCCAACCGGCTCAATAAAGCGCAAGTTATCGATGCCATAATTGGCGATCACTGGCCCCACTCCCGGATCGACAAATAACCCAGCGGCGGCGGCGATCACAAAATATCCGTGGGCAACGCGCTTGCCGAAAAAGGAATCTTTGGCCGCGACTTCATCGAAATGTGCATAAAAATGATCCCCAGACAAACAGCCAAAATTGACAATATCAGCTTCAGTCACAGTACGCCGATGGGTTTTTAAAGCATTGCCTATCACTAACTGATCAAAGTTTTTCCTAAAGGGATGGACCAAATCCATACGTCGATCAGCCCCGCGTATATATTCTTTGGTTAGGGCCATGATGCTATTTGGCGACCCCTGAATCGCGGTGCGCTGCATATAGTGTTTAATCGCGCGAACTCCACCTAGCTCTTCACCACCACCGGCGCGACCAGGACCACCATGCACCAAACTTGGCATCGGCGAACCGTGCCCGGTTGATTCGCGGGCACTCTCACGATTAAGTAATAGCATCCGGCCGTGATATGACGCCGCCCGATGGATTAAATCAAAAGCTATCTGGTGATCAAAGCTAAACACTGAGGCCGCCAAACTTCCCTCACCCATCTGCATTAAAGCCACTGCCTGATCGTTATCTTCATAGGGCATTAACGTACACACCGGGCCAAAGGCCTCGACACTGTGTACTGCTTTAGCCGTAAAAGGCCGGTGACAAACCAACACCGTAGGCGGGAAAAAAGCCCCGGCAGCTATTTCACTCTGATCGACCTCGAACTCACTCCATTCTCCGAGTATTTGTTGACAATCTTCTTTTAAAATAGCCACTTGTTGTGCCACATCGGCACACTGACTAGCCCCCACTAACGCGCCCATTTGCACTCCATCTCGCGTAGGATTGCCAATCACTGTTTTAATTAGACGCGCTTTTAGTGCTGCAGCGACCGCATCCAACATTTTCGCCGGCACCAATGCGCGACGAATAGCCGTACACTTCTGCCCAGCTTTTGCGGTCATTTCACGCTGAATTTCTTTAACAAACAACCCGAATTCTGGCATATCTTCAGTGACATCCAGCGCTAATACTGAGACATTGAGAGAGTCCGCCTCCATGGTAAAAGGCACGTTATTGGCCATAATATTGGGGTGCCTTTTCAACATCTGCCCAGTGGTGGCAGAGCCGGTAAAGGTGATCACATCTTGGGAGGTTAAGTGATCTAGTAAATCGCCAGTACTTCCAGAGATTAACTGCACGGCCCCCTTAGGTAATATTTCACTGGCGACTATTTCGCGCACCACCGCCTCAGTCAAATAGCAGCTGACCGTGGCTGGTTTAACGATAACCGGCACCCCTGCTAACAAGCTCGGCGCAATTTTTTCTAACATCCCCCACACCGGGAAGTTAAAGGCATTGATGTGCACCGAGGCACCTTTTTTAGAGGTTAAAATGTGATGACCAACAAAGCTACCTTTCGCCGATAGCGGCTGCATATCCCCCTCGACAATAAATTTTTGATTGGTGAGCTCGCGCCTGGCGATCCCCGAGTAGCTAAATAAAGTACTAATCCCCCCCTCAATGTCTACCCAGCTATCATTTCTGGTGGCTCCGGTATGCAGTGATAACGGGTAAAAATCTTCTTTTTTAGCCAGTAAATGCAGTGCCAAATTTTTCAGTAAATTAGCTCGATCATGAATACTTAAAGCCTGCAATTGCGGACCGACTTCACTCCTCGCGTAATCGAGCATTTCTGCAAAACCGGTTTGCATCGATTGCAGATGACCGATTTCCTCACCGGTTATTGCACTGTTTAAGGCAACCGCTTCAGCCTCACCACTTATCCACTGCCCACAGGCATAACTTTTTACTATCACTACATTAACCTCGATTGCAAAATCACTAAAAGAGCTTCGCTTAAAGTGATACAAAAAAATTGACCTTTATCAATTTTAAGTATAACTTCGGTCTATTGTAAACAAAAATTGCTCGATAAATAACAATAATACTAGCGACTAATGCAAGGTGTATCCTCAGAATGACAACCACTGATTCTAAAATTGGCCTAGATGCCATCGAACACGCTTCTATCGACGAGTTACGTAGCCTGCAACTATCGCGCCTAAAAAATTCACTACAACACGCCTATCAAAATTCGAGTGCTTATAAAGAAAAATTTGATCGACACGGCGTTCATCCTGATGATTTAAAAAGCCTTGAGGACTTAGCTAAGTTCCCCTTTACCGTGAAAAGTGATTTACGCGATAACTATCCGTTTGGATTTTTCGCCAAATCGATGGATGATATCGTGCGCGTACATGCATCATCAGGCACTACCGGGCAGCCAACAGTGGTTGGCTATACGCAAAATGATATAGATACTTGGGCAAACGTGGTCGCCAGATCAATCTACGCCGCCGGCGGTCGCAAACAAGATAAAGTACATATTTCCTATGGATACGGGCTCTTTACCGGTGGCTTAGGTGCCCATTACGGCGCCGAAAAACTCGGCTGTACAGTAATCCCGATGTCGGGGGGGCAGACCGCCAAACAAGTACAATTAATCCACGACTTCGACCCCGATTTAATTATGGTCACCCCTTCCTATATGCTCAATATTGCCGATGAAATGGAGCGCCAGGGGATTGACCCTAAAAAATTAGCGCTGCGCTGTGGTATTTTTGGTGCAGAGCCTTGGAGCAATGCGATGCGCTCCGAAATAGAGCAGCGGATGGATATTGATGCGGTTGATATCTATGGACTATCAGAGGTGATGGGGCCCGGTGTTGCCCAGGAATGTATAGAGTCAAAAGATGGACCGGTTATTTGGGAAGACCATTTTTACCCGGAAATAATCAATCCAAACACCGGCGAATTAGTCGCTGACGGTGAACAGGGCGAGCTAGTTTTTACCAGCCTGACCAAAGAGGCGATGCCGATCATTCGCTACCGCACCAGAGATTTAACTCGCCTGCTACCACCGACCTCTCGCTCAATGCGCCGCATGGATAAAATCACCGGCAGGTCCGATGATATGTTAATCATCCGCGGGGTAAATGTATTTCCCACGCAAATCGAAGAACAGCTATTATCAATCAAAGAACTCAGCCCGCACTACCATATTAGTATCGCAAAACAAGGCAATTTAGACCGATTAACCCTGCAAGTAGAAGCCAAACAAGCAGCGGATACCAACAGTCAACTACTAATGAAAAACCTACAACACAAAATAAAATCTTATATTGGGATCTCCTGTCAGATTGAAGTAGTCGCGCCCATGACCCTAAAACGCTCTGAAGGCAAAGCATCGAGAGTCACTGATAATAGATAAGGTTTAATAATTGAGAGCCATTAGCTCGATAGGATTAAGAAAGTAGCTACAGCTCCATATACCGAGGGAAATCAATCCTTACCTCAACAAACATAAGTGTGCCTATATTAATGGCACTGGCTACTTAGGAGCCTCTGAACAAGCCTCACATCTTCACACTAGGGTCGTGTATGACTGGTGCAGAGACTATATAGAACCTGCTGAAGTTATTTTTCTATACGGCATGCGCCCCTAGATGCTCGGTGATAATTTTCCATTTCCCACCGACCTGCACTAACACTGAAGTTCCCCGACCACCACCTGAGCAATGCTGCCCGTTGATTATCCCCTTCCACTGAAAATGATAGAGGCAAGTAGCACTTTCCTTGCCGAGAAATATCCACCGCAAATTTGATATTGAATACGCTTCATCCAGGATTGAATAAAAATTATTTTCAAACACTTTTTGAACATCGGCTTTACCATAAAAGGTACCCGATGAAAAAGTGACGCATACATCTTCATGCATTAATGGATCAACATTACACCACTCTTGACTAGCCAGAGCGACTTGATATTGCTTCATCATATTTTGAACTGTCATCCAAGACTACCTCGATCATCGCTATTATCATAAGAAGATCTATAAAACCCATAGGGTTAGACTAAGTTAATTTGCCAGCAATAAAGTAGTTTGTCGACCTTTATTCACTAGCGTCCAGCTAACTTTAAGCTGAAGCAGTAACTTCCATGCTGCCCTTAGCATAAGCTTTTAATCCTACGACAGCTTTAAAAACAGCTACTGAAGCTGAAGGGATTTATCCATGAATGCATTTATTTAGCGAATGCAGGCTGCATATGAACCTACAGCTAATTGTGCCGTAAAACCATTATATTACGCTCGGCATCCACTCTAAAACCAGCGATCCAGCTTTTAGAACTGGTGCCCGGGGCCGGACTTGAACCGGCACAATCTTACGATCGGGAGATTTTAAGTCTATTTACTGCGTCCACCAATTCGGCTTTTTTGGAATTGAGGAGCTTATTGGTAATTAATATAGATTTTAAAAATTGGATTTTGGATTTTGGATTTTGGATTTTGGATTTTGGATTTAAAGAATAGAGTATAAATTGAATTTTTGAGTATTTTTATAAAAAACTGGTGCCCGGGGCCGGACTTGAACCGGCACAACCTTGCGATCGGGAAATTTTAAGTCAATCATCTGCGTCCACCAATTCGGCTTTTGGAATTGCTAGTGAGATTAGACTATTACTATAAATTTAATTTTTGATTTTTGATTTGAAAAATAGAATAAAACTGGTGCCCGGAGCCGGACTTGAACCGGCACAACCTTGCGATCGGGAGATTTTAAGTCTCCTGTGTCTACCAATTCCACCACCCGGGCCTCGAGTGCCAATTACTTCAAAGTAAGTAATTGAAGGGAATAAAAATGGAGGCGCGAGTCGGAATCGAACCGGCGTGGACGGAGTTGCAGTCCGCTACATAACCACTCTGTCATCGCGCCCCATATTGTTATAAAGATAGTGATTTGGAGCGGGAAACCGGGTTCGAACCGGCGACCTCGACCTTGGCAAGGTCGCGCTCTACCAACTGAGCTATTCCCGCATCGCTGCTATCTCTGTAACAAGTGGGGCGTATTATAGAGATCTTTAGCGGCATGTCAATAATTAATATTTATTATTTTCCGCTTAAATATTAGCTACTTATGGCGATTTTTTAACCAGCACTGCGCATCAATTCGACTCACTGTTTAAATAATTTTTCTTTATCAGCTATTTCAACAACTTATATAGTATAACTAGCTCTCTTGCACAAATAACAATCATCAACAAATATTTTTCAAGCCGATAAAGCAGTACCAATCACCATCAATAATCTTTTCAATATAGCCATGGAGATCCTAAAGAGTATGCTCTAGAGCAAGGATCTTGCCGGCAATGCTGCATAATGGCTTTTTTACTCGACTAATGACAGTTAGCTTAATCACCAATAACAACAATACTTAATATTCAGGATATTAGATGACAAACTATAGAGTACACCCCTCCCCTATCGATGCTGATCAAAGACGTGCCGCGCCAAAAATCATTTGCTATAACGTGGAGCAGCTACCTGAATACGATCATCAATTCTACCAGCGGGCAAGATCTGAACTGCAAAAGATTGATCAGATCATTATTGCACCACGAGACGCCAACAGTTTTACGGTTCCCGCGGGGCATTTTTTTAGGATTAGCAGTATTGAGGGGCCACAAGTCGGTGATTTAAATTTATTTAATGCCAACAATCTGCAGGAGCGGTTTTTTAGTGGTAAAACCCGACAACTGCATGCAAGTCATCTATCGACAGGAGATAGGTTATGGTCTAACTTGCCCAATTTAAGGGCGATGGCAACTATCACCCACGACACTTTAGACTGGTATGGCTGGGATGATGACGGTGCGGGTATACACGACGTTATAGGCACTCGCTGCGATCCTTACACCAATTTTATGCTCCAGCACACCAACTACCACTACTGCTGCCATTCAAATTTAACCAGGGCGTTAGCCCGTCATCTAAAACAAACAACTGCTGAAGTTGAGCCTTATATTCACGATGTGTTGAATGTGTTTATGTGCACCGGTTTCACAAAAGATACTCATCAATATTTTATGAAAGCTAGCCCAGTGCGACCCGGTGATTATATTGAGTTCTTTGCTGAAATCGACTTGTTGGGCGTCTTATCAACCTGCCCTGGAGGCGATTGTGGCAGTAGCCACTCTGATGATAGTACGCTCTGCTACCCGCTAAAAGTTGAAATATTTAAGCCCACTGAAGAAAACTTGCTCAACTGGAAGTCACCGACATTAAACGCTTACCATCAAAGCCACGGGATTAATCCTGGGCAGACAGAAGTTTTACAGAAGATTAAATAACAGCGCTGCTAAAGCTTCCTGAAATTTTCGAGAGTTTTGCATCTTTTAGCACTAGTGTTTGGTTAGTTAACTGCGCTAAAAATTGCTGATCATGAGATATAATTAACATCGCTTGATCTAAGCTTTGTAACAGCGCCAACAAGGTTGCCTTAGCTTGGCTGTCTAAGGCGTTTGTTGGCTCATCGAGCAGTAGCACTTTGGGTTGCATTACCAGTACTGAGGCCAAAGTGACCATGCGTTTCTCGCCCCCCGACAGCTCTGAGGCAATCCGCTCACTGAGATCGAGCAAATTGAGTTGCCGCAGGGTTTGCCGCGCTTTTTGCTGGGCTTGATCTAAGCTAAAACCTTGGTTTAGTGGCCCAAACATCACATCTTCCAGCACACTGGGACAAAATAGTTGATCGTCTGGATCTTGAAAGACGAAACCTACTTGCTGGCGCAATAGTACAAAATCACTTTCAGATTGCTGAATTACCTGCCTGGCAATGATTTTTCCTGACTGCTTGGGGATTAGCCCCACCAACAATTGCAGCAAGGTGGTTTTTCCGGCACCGTTAGCGCCTATCAAGGCAATTTTGTCTGTCTCGTGAATACTAAAAGACAGCTGATCTAGGACTATTCCCCGCTTGCAAAAATGATGGGTTAAGCCCTGTACTTCTAACAGACAAACCTTTTCCTGCTCAGCTGTTGTGGTCAATGTTGCTGTCAATGCTGACTCCCTAAGTTTAAATAGATTAGAGCAAAACTAATGGTGCACATTAAGAGACAGAACCAATAGTCATGTTGCCGCCACTGCATCGGGTGATAACTGATAAACTGACCATTATAGCCTCGACACTTCATTGCCTTTAAAATTCGCTCTGAGCGCTGCATAGACCTGACTAACATCATACCTATAAGATTGCCGATACTTTGCCAGCTGTGCAGATTAAAGCCCATCACAAAACCGCGAGCTCGCATTGAGCGGCGCAGACGCTGCAATTCTTCATTGATCACTGACAGGTAGCGCATGGTAAAAAGCAGCAATTGAATCAGTTTATTGGAAACTTTGATCGCCTGTAAAGCACTGCCAAGTGCACTAGCGGATAAGTTGGAGACGAGTGAAAACAGCATCAGTACCACACTATTGGCTTTTAAAGCGATGATGATCGCCTGTTCAAGTCCCTGCCAACTACCCGATAAACCAAAGACACTAAAGAGCTGATCTCCCTCGACTGTAAAAGGCAATATAATAAGTAGATACAACATAAAAGCATCCATCACTACGAGTCGCTTTAAAGTCTTTAACAACGCTAACTTAGCGAAAAATGTTGCGATCACAGACAGCGAAAAAGCGCAGAGCAGTACTATGACTTGATCACTGCTCACTACCGCCAGTGCAAATAGTAGCGTGGTTATAATTCTCGCTCTGGGGTCTATCATCAACAGCAGGGATGACTTTTCAGGTATCTCATACTGCGCATCAACAGCGATTAATGGCCTCTTTATGTCTGACAAATTATAAACGTCCCAGGTGAAATTTATATCTGAATCCGTGGTTCAGCTAACCTCTAGAGACCTCTGCATAATGACTGCACTCGCCACGTTATGCAGAGATCTCGACTAATAAATCAATCGATACTCATCGCTTCTATAATTTGTACGACATTTTTAGAAGCTTGTTCTTTGGTTCTGCTTTTATGCACTTGTTGACCATTAGAATATTCGTATTCCGGTCGTTGCTCAGTGCGATCAATGGCTAAGTTTTCAAAATCAAATAGGCTTTTATCGGACATTTGACTTGGGGCCACGTTTTGCATCGCCCCAAAAATACTTTCAATGCGCCCTGGCTGATCTATTTCCCACTGCTGCAACATTTGTTTAATATTTTGCCGCTGTAAGTTCTCTTGTGAGCCACATAAATTGCAGGGAATAATCGGAAACTGTTTAAAACTTGCGTATTCGATAATATCTTTTTCACGCGCATAAGCTAGCGGTCTGATAACGATGTTACGCTTATCATCTGACAATAACTTAGGCGGCATGCCCGCCAGCCTCCCACCGTTAAACATATTTAAAAATAAAGTTTCGATGATATCGTCTTTATGGTGGCCTAAAGCAATTTTATTGGCGTTAATATCTTCAGCGAAAGAGTACAATGTGCCACGCCGCAAACGCGAGCACAGGCCGCAAGTTTTCTTGCCTTCCGGTATTCGACTGCGCACCACTGAGTAGGTATCACGCTCTACTATGTAGTATTCAATGCCCATTTTTTCTAAATATTCAGGCAGGATATGCTCGGGAAAGCCCGGTTGTTTCTGATCTAAATTAACCGCTATTAAGTCAAATTGCACCGGGGCGTTACGCTGCAAACTCATTAACAGATCCAACATCACAAAGGAGTCTTTGCCCCCCGATAGACAGACCATGATTCTATCGCCCTGCTCTATCATTTTGTAATCTAAAACAGCTCGACCCATCTCTCGGCGCAACTTGCGATGCACTTTATTGAGCCTGGTACTAGCTTCCTTATCGTCTGATATTTTAACTTCAGCAGTGACTTCATTAATGTTTTTCGCTAGATTAATTTGACTCATGGCTTTCTACTTTCACGCATATTTAGAATAATTAAAACAACTTTCTACTTTCTAGCTTCTACTTTCTACTTTCTACTTTCTAGCTTCTTCAGCTCCTAGCTTTCTAACTTTCTAACTTTCTAGCTTTCTAACTTAGGCACCCCACTATGGAAGCGAAATTCATCGTCATCACTTAAGATCAACTCTTTTTCTAGCGCCCGAAACTGTGCAATTCGATCATCAATTGGCTCTTCTGCGTAACTTTGAGCGAGTTGTAAATAGTCTTGATAATGACGCCCTTCCGACTTGAGCAAAGAATTATAAAAACGCTCCAGCTCTTCATCCAAATAAGGCGCCAGCTTGGCAAACCTTTCGCAGGAACGCGCTTCGACAAACGCGCCGATAATTAAAATATCGATTAACCGTTGTGGTTCGTGGGTTTTGACGATGGCTCGAAGACCGGCGGCATAGCGAGACGCATTTAGATGCACGTACTCAACGCCCCGACTTTCCATCAAAGCTAACACTTGTTCAAAATGAATCAGCTCTTCGCGAGCTAAACGCGACATCTTGCGCAATAAATCCGGCCGGTCAACATAGCGAAACATTAACGTCATCGCTGTGGAAGCCGCTTTTTTCTCGCAGTGCGCATGATCAATTAACATCAATGGCTGCTGAGTAAGCGCGACATCGATCCAAGCTTGGGGAGTTTCACAGGGGAGAAACTGCTTTATTTCGTCTAGTGCGGTCATATTCTATCCTAATTTTTAAGGGCATAATTATACGCGCCAAATTGGGATACTGTCCAAGAAATTAGCTACATTATTGAATCAGTTAATATTTTATAAGGACAGGATTAGCTAGTTACCAATATTGTAAACGGCCTGCAAAAACGCCATTCAACCAGCACTAGTGTATTAAAAAAATCAGAGAAAGTGTGCATGTATTTCTCTTAAACCTGAATCCGTGACTTCAAAGTGAATACAGAGTGTAAGATATTGGTTTTACGGTGGAATTGAAAAATTTTAGCTGCAAGCTCATATGCGTGCTGCACTCGCTCAATAAATGCATCCGTGCATAAAACCGGTAGCTTCAGCGGATGTTTTTCTAACCGCTGTAAAATCAAGAGCTTGCGCTATGTGTTGCAGTGAAGTCACTAATTCAGGTTAAACTTAAGCTGTTGCGCTTAATTCATGCCCCCCGCTACATTAATAGTGTCACCCGTTGTGAATGACGACTGCTCCGATAGCAGCCAATAAATTGCCTGTGCGACCTCTTCAGGCTGCCCGCCACGCCCTAAAGGCAAGCTATATTTGACTCGATCGACCCTCGCTGCCTCACCACCGTCGGCGTGCATATCAGTGTAGATAAGCCCGGGCCTTACCGCATTTACCCGCACCCCTTCACGACTCATTTCTCTAGCTAAACCAATCGTCATTGTATCTATAGCCCCCTTGCTGGCTGCATAGTCAAGATACTCATGTGGCGAGCCACTCAACGCTGCCAATGACGAGACATTGACGATACTTCCACCGTCGCCACCATGCTTATGTGCCATTCTTAACACCGCTTCTCGCGCACAGAGGAAGTAACTAGTTATGTTGCTACTAAAAATTTTATTTAAACGCGCCTCGGTGACTTGCTCAATGCTGATTTGCGGCAACATTAAAGCAGCATTATTGACTAGCGCGGTTAAGTGGCCCAAGTGTTGATCGATAAATTCAAACATTGCCAGCACTTGATCTTCTTTTGTGACATCTCCCCGATAGAGTTCACAGCGCACTCCATGCGCCAATACCGCTCGCTGCACTGCGCGTGCGGCTTGCTCATTATTAAGGTAGTTAATACACAAGTCGTAACCATTTTGTGCCAACAACAGCGAAGTGGCCCGCCCAATACCCCGGCTACCTCCGGTGATCAGCGCCACTTTTTTTTGTTTATTAGACATATACAGACCTCTGCATAACGTTGCAGTGAAGGTAAGATAAGGCAAAAGCCGGCGAGATAGCGGAGTCAGTGTGCCCCTCACTTTGGGTATAGTATGCCCCTGTTTATGGGTATTACTGGTGTAAAGACCATATTGAGCCAGTTTTTAACGCCGTATTACCGAACGTAGTTATCATACCCTTTGGGTAAGTTATGCAGAGCTCTCATATACCCTCTCGATTGCTACTTATAGCTAAGATTTATGATCCTGATTTACAGTGGGAGTGGCGTTATTCTCACCCAGATCATATGGCGTCATCTGATAAACATAGTAGTTCAACCAATTACAAAACAATAAATTAGCGTGCGACCGCCAGTTACTATACGGCTTTTTTTCGACATTATCTGCAGGGAAATAGTGATGGGGTACAGGGGTACTATCATCAACGTCCATATCCCGCCAGTACTCTTGTGCGAGGGTTTCTGCATCGTATTCTGGATGCCCGGTAACAAACACTTTTTTCCGATCACTACTGGCCATCAAATATACCCCAGCCTCTTCTGAACTGGCCAATATATTTAAATCTGTATGATTTTTAATAACATTTTCTTGGTAGTCGGCATATCTAGAATGAGGGGCTTTAAAGTAATCATCAAAGCCACGGGTTAAAGTTTCGTGTTTATGCCGAGTTTTGTGTTCATACACACCCGATAATTTTTCGTCACGTAACTGCTTAGGTAGGTCGTAGAAAATATTTAACGCCGCCTCAACTGCCCAACACAAAAACATCGTCGATGTGACGTGCACTTGTGACCAGCGAATAATCTCTGCCACTTCATCTCTGTAACGCACATTCTCCCAAGGTACTTTACCCAGTGGCGCTCCGGTGACAATCAAACCATCGTATTGATTCTGTTTAATATCTTTAAAATCACGATAAAAACTATTCAGATGCGCTATGGGAGTGTTTTTGCTTTCCGTATGGTCGATGCGCAACAACTCAAAATTAATCTGCAGCGGACTGTTGGATAGCATTCTGATTAATTGATTTTCAGTCTCGATTTTCTTTGGCATTAAATTAAGCAGTAATACCTTTAGTGGCCGGACATCTTGATGCATAGCTCGAGTTTCAGTCATCACAAAGATGTTTTCACTGTTTAGCAAATCAACCGCTGGTAGTAAATCAGGTATTCTTATTGGCATATTAATCTCTATTTTTAGCTATTGATAATTTCTTGCGCCTGAGTTGATTTTTATCCATCGACAGATAATTACTACGAGCGACTTTAATTTAGAGCGGTAACCTGATCACACGACCATCAGCATTTATCAAAAATGCACACTGCGAAGCGCTTTCTCATACACATTTAACTTTAACGGCTAATTTTTTTTTAATCCACTATTTTTAATCTACTAAAGGGTTCAATATATCTGCACTTTCTGCGATGACTAATATTTACTGAGAAGAGGACCGATGATAACAATAATGCTAAAGATAGACCTGAATCCGTGACTTCAAAGTGAATACAGAGTGTAAGATATTGGTTCTACGGTGGAATTAAAAAATCTTAGCTGCAAGC
>ASZJ01000044.1 GCA_000416275.1 Osedax symbiont Rs1 | reverse complement strand
AGATTTTTTAAATTCAAGCTCATAAGTCATTTAGATTGACCTTAATGCTAACTTCATCCTTGCGTTGTGTAGCAAGAGCTAGTAATTCTAAATCTTCAATATGGTCCATCATAAGCTCATATGTTTCTGCTGGAACGCAATAAAATGCGGGTTCATTTCTATTTAATACCGCAATAGGCTCGCCGTATGCACTCATTGCTATTTTCATAGGGTTTGCCTTAAGCTCGCTAATACTTGCAGCTGCTTCAGTTAATATTCTAGTTGTCATACTATCACCAGTACTTTAAAGTGGTCGTTAATTAGTACTGATTATAGTCAAAAAAACTTAACAAGTACAGGCATGGCGAATGTCCTACGCTGCTTCGCAGCTACGGCCATCGCATGCTGTAAGCGTTATGTGGGCTAAAATTTATGCCAGTACCTAAAGATATTGAAGTTGAAATTTATTATCTAACCGCAGAAGAAGGTGGTAGATCTACTCCGGGTGCGTGAAATGATCATTGAAATTTCAGTGGGGGTAAGGATGTCAGGTAACGTTCTGACTTGCGGTGGTTTAACAATATTAAGCCACTCCCAAGGTCTGTTAATGACGTATCAATAGAAAAATTGGAAAGCGTTTCTATCTACTTTGACGGTGCTCCATGAATGAGTTTCGATGAGAGATGCAAAGTAGCATTTAAGATCATTGGTGTTTAATTCGTCAGGCCTCCTATCAAAGAAAGCGGTTAGCCTGCGTAATGAACGCGCGTAGGAATCAATGGTACTGAGGCGTTTACCTTGCAGTTTAAGATTGGTAATATGTTGTTGATATAAATGTTCGGTGATTTTCTGATCAGATGAGTTCATGCCCCCCCCCTATGTTAGATAATCTGTATTGATTACCTCATAGATAGGGTACGCTTAATGGTTGGGGAATTGCTGTTTTTTTCTGCCGCGTAGCGGCTTCGTTCAACAATATAGTGTTGTTCGCAACCTGCGGTTGCTGGGACGGCTTACACGCCACTCGTTCCTCGCTCTGTTACAGCCGCCCCAAACTATGGCGTTATGAGTTACATGGTACTGAAGTATGGTAGATAGACATAATTGCGAATCAATGCTTTTGGCAGAGGCTTGGATTGAAAATAGGGATGGCAATTGCATCTTGAATATCAACCAAACAGCTACAGAGGAGGATCTAGAAGAAAACCATTATCTAGAAGAAGTTGGGCAAACTATATTTCAAGTTGCCATTAACATTAAGTTTTGTCCCTATTGTGGCGAAGATTTAAAGCATCCTAGAAATGAAATTATTCCAGGGTTTAAACTTTATGATTTTTCAAAATGGTAGCTCTGAAAAAACCAACTCATAACTATAACCTGAATTAGTGACGACGACTTCACTGTACCACATAGCGCAAGCTCTTGATTCTACAGCGGTTAGAAAAATACCCGCTGAACCTACGGGTTTTATGCACGGATGCATTTATTTAGTGAATGCAGGACGCATATGAGCTTGCAGCTAAGATTTTTCAATTCCACCGTAGAACCAATATCTTACACTCTGTGTTCACTTTGAAATCACGGATTCAGGTATAAGTTTAGGCACGGCGAATTGTCTCCGCTGCTTTGCAGCTCCACCAATCGCGCCCTATAAGCGTTATGAGTCACTAAACTTTGAAATTACATCCATGCTTTTATGTAGAATACGTACGATCAGAACATTTTTTTTGTTGTCCGTAGTATAGAAAATAATGTGACTGCCTTGAGGAAATTTTTGGTAGCCCTTTTTTTATGTGATCGCAGTTGTTGCCTATTACAGGAGTATTGGAAAGCAAATGAAATGTCCCATCAAACTGCTTAATATAAACAAGGCGCTGTTCTCGCCCCCAGCTTTTTTCAGAGAATCTTGCAATAGACATCAAATCAGCTTTAGCGCGTCGAGTTAAAGAAAATGAACTCATATATTATTTTCAGCATCCAATTCATCCATCAAAGTCGCGTAGCTATAGTCAGCTTTTCCGCTTTGTTCTCCATCTGTGAGCATTTGACGCAATACATTCAGCTTACTTTCTTTATCTTCAAGCACTCGCAAACCCGCACGTACTACTTCGCTTGCAGAGCTATAGCGGCCTATCTCAATTTGGTGAGCAATAAAGCCATCAAAGTGATCGCCCAATGTCATACTTGTGTTCTTAGCCATGGTCTATTCTCCAAATACCAATATATACTTAATTGTGGTATAAAACTCATAACAAGTCAAAGCACACAGACGTGGCAATGCTGTCATCTTTTGTGCAAACACACGCAAAAAAGCCACCATCTCCACCACGCTGGTGTTTGAGGCTTTGAGGCTGTAGGAAAAGCTAAAGCTGATTTTTTCGTCGTACGGAGAGTGTCTTAAATATATTTTTTAGGGGTTCAATGTATCAAAAACATATAACACGGGCCTTTTTTTTGACTTAAAACTAACCTGAATAGACGGTAAAAACTTGGTTAGGGTTTTTCAACACCCTCGTTCGGCGGAAGGATATAGCTAAATGTATTTCATCATCATATTTGGGCCGCCGGCAGTAGGTAAAATGACTGTTGGGCTAGAAGTTGAAAGATTGACGGGCATCAAATTATTTCATAATCATGCGACAATAGAACCGGTTCTCAAGTTTTTCGAATTTGGTAGTCCACCCTTCAGGCGTCTTGTAGATAGCTTTCGGCTTCAAATGTTTAATGAAGTGGCTGGTAGTGATCTTCGAGGGTTAATCTTCACCTTCGTTTGGGATCTAGATGATGACTTCGATAGAGAATTTGTAATCGAGTCGTGTGCTCCGTTTAAATCAATAGGTGCAGAAATTGCTTTAGTTGAGTTAAGCGCAGATTTAGATATACGACTAGTTAGAAACCAATTACCAGATCGATTAGCGGCAAAACCTTCCAAAAGAAACATCGATAGTTCTGAAAATGATTTAATATTCTTAGAGAAAAATTACCGATTGAACAGTAGTGGAGATAATATCCAAGTACCTTACACACATATTTCAATAGATTCATCGAAATTGAGCGCAAGTCAAACTGCGCTAATAATTATCGATAAGCTGAAACTACCTCTTGCTAGTGCCTAACAAAAGCATTATATCATGCCTACGGCATTCGGAATGGGCCACTGCGTGCGCCATTCGCATATGCTCGCGTTACGGCTCATTACGCTCAGGCTTAATTACATGAAATATGAACAGGCAGCACATTCTGATGTAGATGCAATCAAAGATTTACCTGATTAGCCCTGTGTCTCCGCCATAGCAA
>ASZJ01000043.1 GCA_000416275.1 Osedax symbiont Rs1 | reverse complement strand
AATATTTTTGTGTCGTAACTTGAATATTACTCCACATGTTCGGTGTGGGGGAGTCCCATTATCTGATTCAGTTTCTACTCAAAAGTACCTTTTATTTCCATTTTACCAGCGCGCTTATGCCACTTGCCGAGCGCGAGTACATCTGTCACTTGCATCGCTTGGTCAAGTACCACCAAATCGGCATCATAGCCTGCCAACAATTGCCCTTTATGTTGAAAGCGCAGCAGCTGCGCAACATTTCTGGTGAGCATCGGTAGTATTATTTCCAGCGGGACATTGAGTTTTAAAGTAGCTCTCAAAGTTTCCATTAAAGTTTCTGCTCGGCCAAAATCCATCCGCACTAAATTACCACAGCGATCGAAGTCAGGTAGGCAGCCGCCACCATCTGAACTTAACGTAATCCGCTCTAGAGGTAATTGTTTCTGCACTGCCAAAGCAATCGCCTCAGATGCTTCCCAGCCACTGCTAGAGGTCCCCTCCGGAAAAGCCGTGATATCAATGTAGCAGCCTTGCTTTACTAATTCGCAGGCACTGCTAAATAAAGGTTTATTACGGTTAACATGCGTCGGATTAAAGGTCCGAGCGGGTATTTCTGTCTCTGCGATAGCTCGCTCAATGAGCGCTAATTTACGATCGCCATCACCTAAATGAAAGTGAATAACTCCTGCTTTTTTGGTCATCAATCCCGCCACATGGGCTTCACTGGCCAATCGAATCACCTCTTCAAAAGTCGGTTGACTAGAGCGATGATCGCTAATTGCAAATTCGCCAATACCGATCACCGGATCAAGAAACACGATGTCTTTTCTGGCGCTACCGATCAAGGTTGTCAAAGGATAATGATAACCGCCGGTCCAGCAGTAGGCACTCATCCCCTCCTCTCTCAAAGCATAGGTGCGGGCCACTAAATTCTCAATACTTCGGGTGGTGTCATCAGTGCCAAGCAGTCCGACGACTGTCGTTACCCCACAGCTGGTAAACGCACTCATTGGTACTGGAGGGACTTGAGTGGCAAAACCCACTTCACCGCCACCGCCTGTCACATGGGCGTGTGCATCAATAAATCCAGGGACAACTTTCGCGCCTTGTAAATCAACTTGATCAATTTCAACATTGTGCGGCAGATCCATAGCCGTGGTACTGACGGCAATAATTTTACTCCCTGCAATAAGAATATTTTGCAGGCCCATGGCATCAGGGGTATATAAATCGGCATTTTTAAGGTAAATCAAAGTATATTCTCGGCTCTTATAATTTTTAATAAATGAGGGTAAATTAAGTGATTACTCACCTATAGATAAAGCCCTAGCGTGAAGTATTCAAACACTTGACTGCCGATCACTCTATTCAGCGGTTATCAGACTAAGTAGCAGAGATCAGCTCAAGATTTGTTTGGCTAGCTACGAGTAGCCTACGCTGATCTGCGATAACTCTAAAGGCGCTTTCAAGGAGATTAAGGGATTCAATAATTGGGTATTTAGCTCTGACTGCACTCTTGGGTACCTAGGTGCCTGGCGGTCATTTAACATCGCATGTTGCCAGCCTTGTGTACAGGACATAAAGTCATCGCTAAACTGTTGGGAATACTCTAGACAACCGGCCAAAATCACATCTAAATAACTAAACACAACCGGAGCTGCCTGACAGGGAGCCACCACTTTATCGGCTTGGTATAACCAAATTTTCACGGTGTCTTTCCCACAGCTGCTAGACTGATCAACAATCAACTGATCCGCCGGGTTATAGTACTCGACTTGCGATAGATCTATTAGCACCCGTTTGTAGCCTTTTTCTCGCAGATCAAAGCTGCGGAGTTCACTCGCGTCAACTTCTATCAACACCCCATTACAAGTCTCTTTTGGGTCGACAATCACCACCACCGAACTCATGCCAAAACCACTGGATAGATTAGACCAATGCCTGGCAAACCCCGACACTTTAACGGCGACCGCTCTACCGGTTTCACCGGTGACTTTGCGGGAGTGACTGTTAATCAAGCTACCGTAACCAAAGATGTAATTTTGTACAGAAGGTACTGCCAAGTTTTGCAAAATGTTGCCCTTTTCGTTGTGACCCTAAATTATAAATATAAGCTCCTGACACTAGCGTCACTATTCGTGACGCAGGATTTTTCAATTCAGAGCTGTATAAAGGAACCAGTTAGACTAAAAAATAAAAGCCTGTTAAAACAATAGGCAAGCTAGTTCAGCAGTGGCTTGATGAATATTATGGCCAGCTGCTTAATCCCCCAGCATAACGTAGCGAGCCAAGATAATACAAGACAAAAATCGGCGATATAGCGGAGTCAGTGTGCCCCTCTCTTTGGGTATAATATCCCTACTCACTTTAGATACAGTGCACCACTAATCATGAGTATTAGCGGTGTAAATGAGCATATTGAAGCGGTTCTTAACGCCGAGCTACCGGGCGTAGTCGCCTTGCTGAGATCGCAGTTAATATTTTATACTAGCCAAGCTTTATATAAGCCTAAAATACTGATTATTAACAGCGCCGACCCCATAAACCGATAGAACACTGGGGTGCTAGCATTGACCAGCCGAGCATGTAGCATTTGCCCCAATACATGTCCGACGGTGACCAGCGGTAACAACCATAAATGGTGTATCCACTGAAAATCTACACCGGCTAAAGCGAACGCGATGACCTTGATCAGCACTAAAATAAACCACAGTACGAATAAGGTGTCTCGCAACTTCTCTTTCGCCACATGGCTGGCAAATACCGCAACTATCAAAGGAGCGCCGATTAACGAAGCGCCACTTACATAGCCCCCTAGGATTAAAAAAACGGCATCTAGTACTTTATTATTACTTTGAAAAGGTTTGTTTATGATGTAGCCAATTGCATAGCCAAAAACAACCACGAAAATGATACTCGTCATTACTTGAGGCGGCATAGTTAATAGACCGAACACCCCGATTAGCTTAGGAATGATCATAATCAGCAGCGCACGCTTTAAATAATGCCAATCAATAGTCGATATATTTTCTTGCTTAGAGCGACCGCGATTCACTTTCCGATAATTGGTAATGGCCATCCAAGATGAAAAAATTAATAAGTGCACGGCGATCAGCGGTAAAAAGAAAATCGGATCATTGTGTATAAACAGTAGAAAAGGCAGCGCTAACACAGCTCCACCGAAACCCAAACCCGATCGAACAAAACCGCTCCACACAAAGACTAAGCCAATGAGCGCCAGTTGCATCGGTGACAATAATTCCATAGTAACTAAGCCCTTATATAATTTTCATCAGACCTTAGCATACTAATTCGCATTCACCCACCAATGCCGAATGTCACCGATTGATCAATAATCGATTAAGCTGCGCCTAAAAACCCTGTCATTATAAGTGGATACCTCAGCATAACATCACAATCGAAAGTAAGATAAGGCAAAAAAAGGCGAAATAGCGGAGTCAGTGTGCCCCTCACTTTGGGTATAGTATGCCCCACAGTTTGGCTACAATGCGCTCATTTTATATGGGGTTTACTGGTGTAAATGTGCATATTGAGTCGGCTTTTAACGCGACATTCCCGAGCGCAGTTATCATACTCTCTGGGTAAGCTATCTGAGATTTCATGTTTAATAAAAAATTTATCTCGTAGTACGTATCGTATAAACCACATAAATAAGACATGCTATGCCAATCATTACAAAGGTGTAAGTTGCTAAATTTTTATGCTGTTTTTGCTCTCTATCTGCGGCGTGTGGATATTTGTCGTCTATTGCCAAAAGCCCGTAAGATAATATTGAAAGTAGTACCCACAATCCACTGTGCCCTTTGCTTTTACCGTGCGCCCAAAGAAACACCAGAATCAATACCAATTCAACAGATATCAGAACCGCAGCAATATTCTCTGAATTCAAAACATCACTTGCCTTAAAAAAAGCTATTGGTACTAAATTGACCAACGCACCATAGAGACAATTATTTGCCACTCTTCTATATTTTTGGATCATATTCAGAGCAACCCGATGTAACGCCCGATTCAGCGAGCTGTTTGTGTTGGCGGATTTCTTGCGTCTTCCTGCAAAAAAAGATAACAGTGGAAAACTGCCCGATGCAGTCATTTGATGATTTGAATCTTCTCCCCAGCAATGACAGTTGCGGTATGGCGACTCCATCAAGAAAAAAGCCCAATGATTTTTTACAATAACATGCATCCTTACTTGGTGTTTAAGCTTGTGCTAGCTCAAACTAGAGTCACGCATTGTATAATATGCTCTTGCCAAAACTGCTGCTTCGGTGTTGCTTGTGTAATTGCAGTCATTTAATTCCCTCATGCGTACATGATGAGAAAATCATGGCTTAATGATTCAAGGTTGATAAGTACGTTAGTTCATTAAGCGCTTACGAAGCGTCACTGATTGGGAGAGTATAATAACGGGCCATTTTACCGCGAAAACACCGATGGTGCATGGCTTTGGTACAATATTTATGTTTTTTAAGTCACTGATTCAGCTTGCTGTTAATAGCGATGCCCTTAGGCCATTTTATTGAACGTTTTTTAGCGTGTTTTATTCACGCTTCACGACATCCCATAGCACGACTAAATGCATGCCCTCGGTCTACCAACTCTAAATACTCTTTATATGGAAAGGAATTTAAGGCCAAAAGTATTAGAAAAATCTTTATCTGGCAGTTGGAGATTACCTTATAGCAGAGGCATGGATACAGAAACAATCAAAAAGCACGTTAAATATTAGGATCAAAAATAACGATAACAAACGAGAATATTTCAGAAAATCCCTTTCAGTTTTGCTGAACACGACCTTCTAGGCCGCTAACTACCGCGCTTTAAGCGTGGCAGTTAATTCGACTATTTATTCCATATTGTAATCAAGGAGGTACTTAAAAGCGATAGCTAATACCTGTTGTGACTAAAGTGGAATTAGCTTTATCGACCTTAAACCTTTCAATTTCTACTCTTAAAGCAATCTGATTTAATATATAACTGGCACCTATACCATAATGAACATTTGTACCAGATTCGCTAGTCGTTTCAGTAAAATCGTCAAATAGAACTTTTGTTTTAGTATCCCATCTGTGGACACCTAGCTTTCCAAAAAATTCAAGATTTTCGTAAATAGGAATTATTCCCAAGGCAGAAACACCAACACTATTAGCTTCAGTTTTACCATGAATGCTGCCAGCATTCATTTTGAGTTCTCCTAGATTTGCATAACTGAATTCTAGGGCAAAATTAGGGTTAAAACGATAACCCGTATATAATTTGTAAGATGTAGCGGACTTATCGGTGATTGATACACCATCACTGGCGAACTCTGCTTTTTCCGAACCAGACAAACTAAAATTGCTTTTTCCTAAAGACGTCCCTAGGTATAAATCACCAGCATTAGACTGTGTGACAAGTAACACTGATGAAAGACTAACGGCTAGTATAACTTTTCTCATATTTTACTCCATGTTAAATTTAAGTATATTTTGTATGTAACTTCAACATGTTAACATATAAAAACGCACTGTATCAACTTGAAATAAATTAACGAGTCCCCCTGAATAGGATACTGACCGATGTGGCTTAATGATCTTGTACACAAAATGTATAAAGTATCGCGTGCACTTAACGGTGCAAACAATGACTAAATTTTTACCTACTTAGTAAGCGCTCAATGAACCTACGGGGTTAACTGTAAGCGATCTTAAATCAGCATATTCTCAAACACCAATCATTCTTGCACACTCCTCCTAATTATTTACAAATAGGAGAGCAACATGGATTCCATCAGCCATCTATTACAACTTAAAATATGCCTGCCATTAATTTAATGAGCTCATTAGCTGCTCTTAAGTAAGCGGTCATTTTAGGCCGTCTTCTCATCAGTTTCAAAGCCATTAAACTATTCGCCATTATCAATAAGCGAGAAGTTTATAATGGCCAAGACCCGACGTACTACCGCCCAATGGCAAACCCTAATAGATCAACTGCCTGAAAGTGGCTTAACCACGAAAG
>ASZJ01000042.1 GCA_000416275.1 Osedax symbiont Rs1 | reverse complement strand
ACCTACCAGTGGCGTTCCAAATTAACAAAAACCGATATACACTCAATTCCTTCAAGCGAGGACGATTGGTATAACGTACCTAGCGAGCCTCTTGCTCAAACACATTGGGATATAGAATTGAGCTTCCCCAACGGTGTTATTTTACGCATGAAACACAGCTGATGTTACTGCAAGACCCAAATCTATCCGTCTGGCTCTATGTCCACCCAACGGATATGCGAAATCAGTTCAATGGCTTAGTGGCACTGGCACAATCTAAAATGAAGTTAAACGCCAGTAACGGCGATTTATTTGTCTTCATCAACCGCCGCAGAACCCAAGCTAAAATACTCTATTATAGTCGAGGTGGTTACTGCCGGTGGAGCAAAAGACTTGAGCAGGGTCGCTTTTTGATACCTGCTCATGACAGTGAAAAAATACCGTTAAATTGGACACAATTACAATGCTTAATTGATGGCATTAATTGGCAAAAAGCGCCGCAAAACAAGCGCTTCAGCCGATAGAATTTGTTATAATATCGCACATGAAAACGACCAAACAAACACCTGAATCCATTAGTGAATCCGCTCAGCTTAAAGAGCGGATATCGGTGCTTGAGCAACAGGTCGAATGGTTTAAACGGCAAATTTTTGGTCGGAAATCTGAAAAACAAATAATTGAAAACCCTGCCCAGGACAGCTTATTTGCAATCGCACCAGACACTGTTGCTGTTGGTAAAAACATTGAAGTGCCAGCCCATAAGCGCAAGTCAAATAAGAAGTTCAATGGTGACGAAGTCAACGAGACCGGCCTGCGCTTTGACGCCAACGTTCCCACTAAGATAATCGATATCCCCGCGCCTGAGTTACAAGGTGATAATGCCGATGATTACGAGATTATCGACTATAAAGAAACGACACGCTTAGCTCAGCAGCCCGGTAGCTACACGATCTTGATCTATCGTCGTCCCATCGTACGACACAAGAAAACCCAAACAGTCAGCTCTCCACTCGCTCCGAGCAACGTATTGGATGGTTGTTATGCCGATGTCTCGCTAATTGCAGGTTTAATGATCGATAAAGGGGTTTATCACTTACCCCTGTATCGTCAACATCAGCGTATGCTCGATTCCGGTATTCATATAAGCCGTGCCACCTTGATCAATTGGATGAAAAAAGGCATTGAATTGATAAAGCCTATCTACCGAGCGCAATTTCAATCCATTATTAATTCAAAAGTACTGGCAATGGATGAAGTGCCGATAAAAGCGGGCCGTAAATACAAGGGGGAAATGAAGCAAACGTATTACTGGCCGATGTTTGGTGATCGCGATAAGGTTGCGTTTACGTGGTCAAAAAGTAAGTCGATGCAACATGCAAAAGAGCAGTTAGCAGAGTTTAGCGGCGTTTTACTGACCGACGGCTATGCAGCCTATAGCCAGACCGTAAAGCAGCTAAACCAACAAGAAAACACGATCATCCACGCAACCTGCTGGGTGCATGCCCGCCGCTATTTTGATAAAGCACTTTTGATTGAACCTGAGATGGCAGAGTGCGCTATAGAGCAAATAGCGAAACTGTATAAAATAGAAAAATACATCAGAAAAAATCTACGTGAGGAAAGCGAAGTGATTGCCTATCGGCAAAAACATAGCGAGCCTTTAGTCGCAGCATTTTTTAATTGGGTCTATGAGCAGCGTCAACGCAGTGATTTACTCCCTACAAATCCATTAACACGCGCCCTCCATTATGTGGGAGAGCGGCACGCTGAATTAAGCGTATTTTTGAGCAATCCGACCGTCGCCATGGACACCAATCATTTAGAGCGCGCGTTGCGGGTGATCCCAATGGGCAGGAAAAATTATCTTTTCTGCTGGACAGAATTAGGTGCTGAGTATTTAGGCATACTACAGAGCTTATTGGTGACTTGTCGTTTGCAGGGCGTTAATCCCTACACTTATTTGGTTGATGTGCTCCAGCGTGTCAGCTTGCACCCAGCCTCTATGGTTGAGGAGCTAACGCCTCGGCTATGGAAAAAGAAGTTCGTAGATAAAAATTTAACATCAGATTTGGCGGAAATGGGGTAATCTAAGCCCTGAATGACCGCTTACGTTCGCAGTGTAGCTCCTCAACTAATTTAAGGATCTTTTCAGCTACCCCTAAACCCTTGTGACTGGTACTTACAGCAAATGACCTTAACAGCGCTACTTCTTTGTAAGCCCCCCAA
>ASZJ01000041.1 GCA_000416275.1 Osedax symbiont Rs1 | reverse complement strand
TGGCTCGTTCATTAAAGTGCCAGCTACCGGAAATGACGATCTCGTACTTTAGGCACTTTGACCTCAACATCACCGATACCTGTTTGAACTGTTCTACTGGGTAAAAAACCATTTCTGACGACAGCTTTTCTACCGTCTAGTAAGCGGACATCTTTGTACTGATCAAGTAATACTTGGAACTCAGTTTCAACGGCCTGGGCAATCAGTTCCTGTGCTCCCAATCTCAGTAAACTCTGATAACGGATCTAAAGCAATATTTTCTAGGTTAGCTTCTGGTGATGCTGTAAAATTAGTTATGGCGTATCTCGCTAATGTTGATTGTGATCTGGCAGGATCAATCAACAGGATACGCCATCTTTCTTACTTCTCCCATACACCAGAAATCACTATAACTCATACTCATTCAGAGCCTCCCAAGACATCAAGCTTGATTTACCCATAAAAGGCCAAGCCGAAATTATATGCGACTACTAGCCGCTTTTGATGCAAAAAAATTTATTTATAGGAACCATAAGTAATGCGCTTACCAGCACCACTACCGAGTAAAATAGCTAATATAAACTTTGTCCTCAGTGATGTTGACGATACCTTAACCTGTGACGGGCAACTTTTAGCTGAAACTTACCAGGCGATTTATCAACTGGTTGGCGCTGATATTAAGTTCATCCCGATTACCGGCGGCTGTGCCGGTTGGTGTGATTCCTTTGCCCGACTTTGGCCCGCCAGTGCGGTGGTCGGAGAAAATGGCGGCCTCTACTTAAAAAAACAACCAGATAACAGCATTGACTATCACTTCTGGCAAAGTGTTGAACAGCGAGCAGAGAATCAACAAAAATTACGACAATTAGCTGAGCAAGCTCTCAAGCAAGTACCCGACGTACAGCTTGCCAAAGATCAAGCCTATCGCTTAGTGGACTTAGCGATTGATTACAATCAGGATATATCGGGGATTAGTCAGCCACAACTAGCAGAAATTCTGCACGTTTTTCATGCAGCGGGTGCCAATGCCAAAGCCAGTTCTATTCATGTCAACGCTTGGTTTGGCGACTACAGCAAAAAGGCAATGGCCTGCCACTTACTTGAAAAAGAGTACGGTTTAACTGAGCAACAAATGCGCGAACAGGTGCTTTTTATCGGCGACTCGCTCAATGATGAAAGCATGTTTGAATTTTTTCCAAACAGCGTAGGTGTCGCCAATATCAAACAACATTTACCCCTGTTAGAACATCCTCCTAAATGGATTACTCAGCAAGCCCATGGGCAGGGATTTATTCAACTAGTAAGCGCCCTGCTAAGGAACCTCTGAACAAGTGACAGACGCCCTGACGCATAAGTTTGTGATTAAGGCAGCAGCTACAGGCGTACTGGTGATCTGGCGAAAGCCGTTAGCGCAGAGCACGAACTTCTCTGTACGCCCCGTAGGCTGGATAAATATTAGTTAACTGCCGTTTTTGTAAAAAACTGTCGCAGATAGTGATCGATCGATAATCTTCCCGGTCCCCAAATAGCGCCGACTAATAGCATCATGCCCCATAACTGGTGATCGTAAAAACCATTGCCCCAAATAACCGGGTAAGAGATTACTGCTACGATATTGAATAAAAACAAGGCGGCGGATGTACACCGAGAAAGCAGCCCGAACAGTAATAATGGCGGCAGTAGTAATTCAACCGCTGTGCCCATATAGGCTGCCAGCTCAAATGGCAAAAAAGGTACTTGATACTCCTCTTCAAATAAATATAAGGTAGAATCCCAATTTTTAATCTTTGTTTGCCCAGCCTTAAAGAAGGCAATCGCGGGGATAACCCGAGCCAGTAATAGCACCAGTGGGGCCAGCCATTTTAGAGTTAAGCTGACAGCACAGTCGTACGTGGCTAATAGTTTGGAGATCATAATTCACCTTCTCGAATAAAATTATTGATAAAACCAGCGGTAATTGAAGCACTCAACAATTGTTGAAAGTTATCCAATTTCGACAAGCTCTGTAAATTTTGTTGGTTATTTATCGCTGCTAAAAATTGATACTGAGTTGTCGAAAGCGCTGTTATTTTTGCCCCTTCAATCCGATCTGGACAGATAATTACAGATTCTTGGCTGTGCATATCGATACTCTCTAGGCCGCCTTGCTTAACCCCTAACCATATTGATAAAACCGGGTGATTTGATGCGAGTAAAATGCTATTGGGCGGTAGTTGAAAGTAAATTTCAAGCTGGGCTGCGCCAGGCAATGCTGCCAGTCGAGCAAAGGGGAACTCAGCATGCTGCAGCTCTGATTTCGCCCGATCTACCGCCCAATCTAGTCTCGCTACATCCGCTAAATATGGCACTGATTGCGCTTGCTCACAGCAGCTAATAAAATTTGCAAAATCGCTGCCGTAAACCTCAATGCTAGCACAGCGTAACGGTTGTGCAATGATGAAGGCTTTAGCTAGTTGTGCAAAAAAGTCTTCACCGACTAGAGCTGCCACATTGGCAAAGCATACCTGCAAGTACTCAGTGATACTGATATAAAAATTATTGCGGTATAAAGCCATCAACTGCTCTGCGGCAAAGGGACCGGTAATTTTCAAATCCGCTAGTTCGCTGCTTTGATAGAGCAAATATTCAGAGAACTGCTGCTGTAATTCCGTTAATTTCACGCGAACACCTGCTGACTGTTGAGCACATCTATTTGCTCTTGCTCTGCCCTGGCCGCCTGCGCAAGCAGTATCTCTAGTGGGGGTATATTAGTATCCCACTCAATCAAAGCCGGGGCTTGGCAAGTTTGTCTGAAGATACGAAATAGCTGCCAGACTTGCTCGCTGACCTCACTTCCGTGAGTATCTATTAATATATCGCCATTATCCAATGTCTTGCGTGTAAATCCAGCCAAGTGAATTTCTTGCACTGCATCTAGATTGATCTGCGCCAAATATTGCTCTGCAGAAAAACCTAAATTGATACTGTTGACGTAAATATTGTTTAAATCTAATAATATTCCAGATTGACAGCGCCGCTGAATCTCATTCATGAACTCCCACTCGTACATCTCGCTGTCAGCGAAAGTTAAATAAGTGGTAGGATTCTCAACCAGTAATTGTCTACCTAGCACATCTTGCACTTGATTAAGGTGGTCACAAAAGACAGTTAAACTCTCTGCAGTGTAAGGCACTGGTAGTAAATCATTGAAGTATTGACCATTGAAAGAACTCCAGCTCAAATGCTCAGAGATCAGCGCCGGTTGATAGCAATCAATCAGCTCTTTCATTAAGGCAAGGTGTCGCTTATTGACAGGATCAGTTGAGCCTAACGACAAGCCGATACCGTGAAAACTAAGCGGGTATACTTCGGCAAGCTTGTCTAACAGCTGTCGCTGTTGGGACTGGGGCTGAAAGAAATTTTCACTGTGGATTTCCAACCAGCCAACTGGTGGTTGCTCTGTCAGTATTTGTAGATGGTGGGGGGATCTTAAGCCAATCCCAATGGCACAGTCTTTAATAGTCGAAAATCGATGATTATTAACGGTAGAGTTTAATAAATTCATAGTGTGAGATCTCTGCATAACTTACCCAAAGGGTATGATAACTGCGCTCGGTAATACGGCGTTAAAAAACCGGCTCAACATGCTCATTTACACCTGTAATACCCATAAAAAACTGACTAGTTAATCGCCGAGCATACTCCACTTAAAATGAGTAGAGTATGCCCAGCTAAAAGGATAAAACCTAAAACATACTGACTAGTATTATACTTTAGGAGTAAGGCTGCCACCTGCTAGTTTTTCACAGAGGCCGGTGGGGATAGCAAGGAAAGCATCTCCTTGATTATCAGTCTTAGATGTACCAGCACATGAGCTATTTTTTGTGGCGCAGTCATTTTGACCTGCAGCGGCTACTCCGTAACATTTTTCTTTACTGCCGGCCATCGCTGGGGCAGATACCATCGATGCTCCAAGTGCAATAATACCGGTAATGGCAGCAGCTGCTGCTAAATTTTGCTTTGACATATTAATTTCCTATTATTACTTTCATTTGATTAAATCGTTGGATAATGCACGAGTATCGTCGCTTGCTTTTGATACTCAGTAATCTATACGCCTGCGTTTTTGGAATAGATTCAAATATATAATATATTCGTTTATTTTTAACCTGCAACTCGCCAAAAATATAGTCGCTCCTGATATAAAGCAACGATTGCAGATATACTGGCAGCCTAGCTAAAATCGTTGACGAAGACGTACTAATTGCTCGGTACGCCGTGTAGGGATAATGCAGAACTGGCTCAGAGGCTCTCTAAGTTAGCCGGCAAATCATCTAGCTCACGACTATAAATCTGCCGCACATTGTCGGCAATCGCTATCGCGCCCGTTTTTTGCAGATGCAGATGATGATTTCCCTCCAACCTAGTAACTTGCAGTCGGGCAACATCATCCATATATTCTTGCCAGCGCTCATCTGCAAGACCATCTGTGGCTAGAAACAAAAACACTTCGGCTTCTACAGACTGTAAAAATGCTTTTATCTGCGACTTAGAAAAGCGATTAATAGAAGGTAATAGTAATGCCGGATCGCTGCTCCAGCGATAGCCTTGCGCAGATTTGATACTACCTCGCTCAGCCAGTAGTCGCGCCGCGGGCGCGCTCACCGGAAACATTCCCTGAGCTCTAGCTCTCACCAAGGCTTCAAATTCCGGGTACACTTTACCGCTTCTAGCATAAGATTTAACCCGTTTTCGAATCGCCTTTGCCATGGCGCCAGGCAACTTTGAGACTGGATAATGAAGCGGGGCTAGCCCTTCGATTAACAGTAGTTTACCGACTTTTTCAGGGAAACATGCGGCAAATAACATCGCGATACTCGCACCCATCGAATGCCCGATAAAATCGACTTTATCAACATGCAGCGCCTCTAGTGCCAAGTACAGATCAGTGACATTATCCCACAGGTAATAGGGACTATTTAGCCCTCGATGAGAAGATTTACCGTGCCCGATAAAATCCAGTGCGATAATCTGTTGATCGGGTAGTTGTCGGGCGAGTATTTCAAAACTGGCGGCATTATCTAACCAGCCGTGAAGAGCGATAACTGGCGGGCTCTTTGGATTGCCATAGACGATCCCCGACATGTTCATATTGTTGATATTTAGAGTAAATTCTTTGTTTTTATTCAAACCAGTAACCATTTAATTTACAATGAGGCGAAGCTTCTAGCTTGTAGCTCTACCAATAAGCACCACAACTTTATATAGACTTGAAATCAAGTTTAATTTTGGATCCTAATTATCATGGAAAAAGCGCAGCAGCGTCAATCAATACTATTTAGTTTATTGATCTCCTTTGTTTTTATTTTATCGCCATTTTACTCCCAGCAAAGTCCCGGCGGCGAGGGCCTGAGTATTCCCTATAACAGCTGGGTGTGGATCTGGGCTATTATGGTGATGCTGGCGGCTAGCTTCCAAATACTCCTTAAACAAACCATAATTTTGCCAAAGTTCTGGCTAGGCATTGCTGCACTGCCGCTCGGTTTAATGCTTAGCGGCTTTATAATGGAATCCTCCAAGCCTACTGAATGGCTATTTAGAATTGGCTATGTACTGGGTGGTTTTTTGTTTTTTATAGCACTCTTTCAATTTGAATTAAAGAGAAGAGCGATTGAAAACATTGGTTACGGTTTCTGTGCTGCCGCTTGTCTGCACAGCTTAATCGCCCTGAGTCAAATTTCAGGATGGAATATTAGCTCGCTTATTCCGCAATCAGTATCCAATGCGCCCATCAGTATGTTTCAGCAAGTCAATGTCCATGCAAGCTATCTAACCACTGGCTTTTTCATCGCTCTCTACCTGGCTTCTAGCCCTTCGATAAAATGCCGACACTGGCTGTATAAACTACTGCTACTCACTACTATTGTGTGTACTGCTGCGATGCTACTGTCGATCGGCTCTCGTACATCTCTAGTCGCGTTTTCTGTATCGCTACCGCTGTTACTAATTAGCCGCTTTAGCAGTTTCAAGCAATATCCATACTGGTCCATTCTACTATTAATCGCTTTTATCTCAGGGATCGGAGCCGGTGCAAATTTATCCAAAGGTTTCGCTACCTATGAATCAAAACTTGACGTGCAACGGGTAAATGCTAGGTCTTTTATCTACGACCTCTCCTGGCAAACCTTTAAGCAAAAACCGATCTTTGGTCATGGTTTAGGTAGCTTTGAAAAGGTATTTCAAGAAGCTAAAATTGATTATCCCGACAGTGACAAAATGGGCGGGCAAAGGTACGGGCATCCACATAACGAATTGTTATTTTGGATGATCGAAGGTGGCATAACTTCACTGTTAGGTATAGTAGCAGCAGTGGCTGTCACTTTAGCCGCGCTGTTTAAACTCGGCTGGAGAAGAGCGTTTAGCTACTTAGCACTACTCTTCCCAATAAGCTTTCATACACAAGTCGAATTGCCATTTTACCTTTCATCTGCGCTTTGGTTTTTGTGGCTGACACTGTTATACATTATTCATTCTCACCAGCTAAGGTCGTATCGCACTACACTATCAAACGCGATCCAAAAACTAATTTTAAGCGTCTCCGTTACCACTAGCTGCCTAATCATTGGCTTTTTACTGCACAGCATGCTCTCGCTCTCGGGGCTGGTAAACTTTATTCGAGACAGAGGTGTTGGCTATAGTTTTATCGAAACCGCAAATGCTAATATATATTTCCAAGACCTCGCGCAAAACATCACTTTTAGCAGTTTACTTTATCAGGAGGTAGCGCGCGGCGAAAAACAATTTACTCCAGTGTTTATTCGCTGGGCTGAAAAATTTGTCGAGAGTAGCCCTGTTACTAGCACCATCAATAATTTGGCCTTAGCATACAGCCATCTAGGAGAGCGAGATAATGCATTGGCACTGATGAGCAAAGCTATAAAAATGTATCCCGCCAGCTCAAAGATTCAACTGCGGTATAAAGAAGTGACTGAGGATACGGTGATTATTAATTTTAGACAGCGAATAGGGATTCCCGTAAACCACAGCCAGGCCCCGGCCACTCCATAGCATAGCTATAAATAGATGCTGGCGACACAGGCTGACAACTCGAATTGTCAGCGTGCTCCAGATAATTGATTAAACAGCCGATTAATGGCTGGTGAGTGACCACAAGTAGATGTTCACACCAGTGCTCTTCAAGAGCGGTTACAGCTGATTTAACGGAGTTTTCGGGGGTCAATCGCCCCTCAAATACCAGCTTTTCTATGCCGATACTAGCGGCGATAATCTGTGCCGTTTGTCGAGTGCGTAGATAGGGGCTACAGACAATTTTTTGAATAGTTTGTAAATCACACTGATGGCGAAGCACTAGCTGCAGCACATCTTGACGGCCGCGCTCTGTTAACTGACGATCCTGATCGGTGTTTGCAGCCCAACTTGCCTCTGCGTGGCGCATCAAATAAAACATTGAGTCACACTGCCTCTAGCTTGATTCTGCCCGTCGATGAACGAGCTAAACGATCCCCGAATTATTGCCGCTGGGCAATACAAATTCAACATCTGAGCCCTGCTCACTCAACATCATGCCAATCGCGACTTTACTCGGCGTAGCGCCCTTGTAAACGATGTCATACAAACCTTGTAGCAATGGCATATAGACACCTAGTTCGATGCATTTATCTCTGACCAAACGCACTGTATTGACGCCTTCCGCGACTTGACCTAATTCGGCGACCGCCTGCTGTAAATTTTTTCCCGAACCTAGCGCATAGCCGACTCGATAATTCCTACTTAGGGGTGACATACAAGTTGCCACTAGGTCGCCAACACCCGCCAGACCCAAAAAAGTAAGCGGGTTTGCGCCCATACTAACCGCGAATCGACTCATTTCAGCGAGGGCGCGAGTCAGCAGCATACTGCGGGTATTCTCACCCATGCCCATGGCAGCACTTAAACCTGAGGCAATTGCGTAGATATTTTTTAATACGCCGCCCAATTCAACACCATAGATATCATCGCTGGCGTAAATTCGAAAATAAGAGAGGTGCAACAAGCTCTGCACTATACTGCGAAGCTCCTTATCATGACTGGCCACCACCGTAGCGGTGAGTTGTTTTTGTGCCAGTTCTTTGGCAAAGTTAGGTCCGCTTAGCACCCCTACTTTTGCCTGTGGGAGCTCCTCCGCTACGATTTGGCTCATCATTTTAAAGCTGTCAGCTTCTATACCTTTGGTGGTGCTAATCACTTTGATATCAGCAGGTAAATACTGAGCGGCAACTCGCACCACCGCCCTAAAACTAGCGCTGGGAATAGAGACGAACAGCAAATCAATATCTTTGAGTGCCGTCTCCATATCAGTAAATGCTGTCAAACTGCGCGCCAATTTGTATCCGGGTAAATAACGACTATTTAAACGGTGCTGATTAATCTCGCTGGCCGCCTCTTCACTACGCATCCACTGGCGTACATCGTTGCCTTTTTCTGCACTAATATTGGCGATCACTGTGCCGAAGCTACCACCACCTAATACTGCTATTTTCAAGCCGTTATTTTCCATCTTTATACTCATTGCCTTGAGGAACAATCAATTTTTACAGTAGATTATTCTAGGAGGCTAATCATCAGCAAATTGGTATTGAGATCGACCTATTGAGAATATTCTAAAGGCATTTACAGATCAGCCAACAACTCATCACTAGGGTGGATACAGTCTAATTTAACACCTATTTCACTTTCAATTTCCGGAATCATGAAAGAGTCATCTTCACAGGCAAAACAGATTGAAATACCCGTTGTCCCCGCTCTTCCGGTACGACCGATACGATGCACATAATCGTCGGCATCTTCAGGTAGGTGATAGTTAATTACATGGCTAACACCATCAATATGGATACCGCGACCAGCAACATCTGTGGCGACCATCACTTGGATTTTACCGGATTTGAAATCTTCTAAGGTTCTGACCCTTTTATGCTGCGGAATTTCACCGGACATTAACGCCGCTTTGATACCATCGCGCTTTAATTTTTCTGCCAGCTCACGTGTTTGGTGACGGCGATTACAAAATACAATCACTCTTTCAACGTTGTTTTGGACGATATAGTTACGCAGTAACTTATACTTGTCTTTTTTCTCAACCAAAAACACTTGCTGACTAATCGTATCGGTAGTTTTTTGTGCTGATTCTATCTCGACAACAACCGGATTATCAGTCCACTGACTGGCTAAATTCATCACTTCGTCAGTGAAGGTTGCACTGTAGAGCAATGTTTGACGCTCCTCACCTTTACGAGGAGTGTTTCTGATGATGCTCCGAACATCGGGAATAAAGCCCATACTTAACATCCGGTCGGCCTCGTCTAAGACCAGCATTTCAACATTGCCTAAATCAACTTCTTTAGAGCGGACAAAATCTATTAATCGTCCGGGAGTAGCCACAATAATATCAACGGCTGCCGAGGATAATTCTCGGCGCTGTTTAGAGTAATCCATACCTCCTACCAAGGAGATAACATGCAGTGAAGTGTGTTTAGATAGCTGCACTGCATCCGCCGCTATTTGTAGTGCTAGCTCTCGAGTCGGGGCGATGATTAGAGCTCTTGGTTCGGCTAGTTTTCGTTTGTGAGAAAATGGAAAATCAAGGATATCAGTGATGATCCCGACTAAAAACGCCGCAGTTTTACCCGTGCCAGTTTGTGCTTTACCGATAATATCCCGTCCCTGAAGGGCCGGTTCTATGGTTGCCGCTTGGATAGGAGTGCAGTATTCAAATCCTAAATCCGCTATACCTTGCATTAATTCATCAGGTAAAGAAAAGTCATGAAAGCGTTGTTTATCAGCCACTTTAGCTACGTTAAAGTCTTTTGGCTGCCATACTTTCTTATTAATATCATTCACAGTTATTTAATTCTCATCATTTTATTACACACTCAAGTGCATTAATGTTCTATTTGACGACGAAATGGCGGTAGTGCATCTAATAATTGCCGACCATATCGTCTTGTTACTACTCTTCTGTCCAGTAATACTACTTCCCCTGTGTCTGTTTCAGAGCGAAGCAAGCGCCCCACGGCTTGAGTCAAGCGCATTGAGGTCGCCGGTACTGTCCACTGCATAAATGCGTTACCGCCAGAGTTTTCTATCCATTCTGACATTGTTGCATCTACTGGATCATCAGGCACCCCAAACGGTAGTTTAGTGATAATCACTTGGGTTAAATATTTTCCCGGTAAATCGACACCCTCAGAAAAAGAAGCTAAGCCAAAGATTATACTCGGTTTGCCACTATCTATTTGCGCTCGGTGTTGACGTAAAATTTGATTTTTACTTAAATCACCTTGAGCCAAAATATTATCGCGAATACTACTAGTCATCGCCTCTAATACAGCGCCCATTTGCCGCCAAGAACTAAACAGGACCAACACCGCATCAGCCGAGGCTAATTTATCATTCAGGTACTTAATCACCGCTTCAGTATGCAGCTCAGGTTTACTCGGATCAACATCCATTGCCGGTATAATCAAGGTCGCCGCTGTCGCGTAATCAAATGGGCTCGGCAATTGTGCACACAAAGTATCATTGGGTAAACCTAAATCACTCATTGCGCGATCAAATCTGCTCAAGGCTGTCATTGTCGCCGAAGTGAGCACCGCACCGTAACAGTTATCCCACAGATATTCTTTTAAGGTCTCAGCTGCGGATACAGGGCAGCTTCGGCATTCAAAGTCGGTGCCATCCATAGTATCCAAGGCGTTTACCCAGCGCGCAGTCGGGCTTGATTTGGGATCATCCAGCTGTGAATAACTCTCACTCAGACAATACATACTTTGCCCACGTGACCACAAAAGACCCACTATCGGATACCAGCGCTCGGCAATGCTGCGATCAATTTCAGCGACCGAGCCGTCGAGCGCTTCTTTTAAGACATCGACGATTTGCTCGGCCTTCATCGCCCACTTCTCAGCGCTACTTGCGACAGCCGCGGCCTGCAGCATAATGCTTTCGGGAATAAGCCCATTTGGAAAGCGCATTCTATCTCTATCGGGTTGCTGACTGGTGAATAAAGTACGAACTAGCTGCAACCACTGCTCCAAGGCTATCTCAAGATCTCGACGAGGAAACTCCATTCGCTCTACATACTGGACTAAACTCGGATGCTGATCACACTCATCTAATAACTGATCCAGTTGCCGAACACTGTTTTTCAACCATTTAATGGATGACTTTAAACGTAAATTGTAGGCGAAGTGACCGGTAGTTTTTTGACCTAGATGATGGGCTTCATCAAAAACATAAATGGTATTACCAGGGTCTGGCAAAATAGCACCGCCTCCCAGTGAAAGATCAGCCAACACTAGATCGTGATTGGCTACGATCACATCAGCTTTGTCCAATGCATCGCGGGCTTTATAGAAAGGGCATGCGTTAAAATGATCGCAGTGGCGGTTAGTACAACGCGTGTGATCGCTGGTTAGCGGGCGCCACACATCGTCGGCGATTTCCATGGTAAGGGAGTCTTTGTCACCATCCCATTCTCCCGATGTGTAGGACGCCATGATATCGCGATAAAAAGCGACTGTATTTTCATCTAACTTTATAGCTAGCTCGTCTTCATATAGAGCCATTTGCCCCATGCCATCTTGATTATCAATATATTTCTCTGCCTGAGCTAAGCAAAAATAACGGCCCCTGCCCTTGGCTAGAATATAGTTAGTCTGCCAGTCGGTAATTTTATTTAGCTCTGGAAGATCTTTATTGATCAGCTGCTCTTGTAGAGCGACAGTGGCCGTAGACAAGACCAACTTGCAGTCTTTAGCTTTGGCGATTGGTATAGCCGACAGCAAGTAAGCCATGGTTTTACCGGTACCCGTACCTGCTTCAATCATACAAACATGATGATCGGAAGTCCGCTCATTATTATGATCGGATTCTATCGAACCGAGCGTCCTAGCAACATGGGCAATCATTTGCTTTTGACCGTAACGCGGCTTCAACTCTCTTTTTTGCAAAAATTGTCGATAGCTAGTCTGGATGACTTTTTTTAAAGAATTACTTAACAATACGATCTGCCTGGGCTAAAAATAAAAAAAACCATCGATCACTGCAATATAAACACACCATCAACGGTAAACATAAGTGCCATGATCATAGCAAAACACTGAATATATAAACAGAAAAAAGCTTTACAGAATGAGAATACTGTATATAATCCAAGTACTGTATATAAAAACAGATAAGGAAGATATTATGCTGGATACCCCAAAGCTAACAAAGCGTCAAACCGATGTATTAAATTGCATAAAAAATCACATTGAAGAAACTGGCTATCCACCAACCCGCGCTGATATCGCCAACTCTTTAGGCTTTAAATCGACCAATGCCGCCGAGGAGCATTTAAAAGCTCTGGCCAAAAAAGGGGCTATTGAAATAATTCCAGGCACCTCCAGAGGCATACGAATTCCCGTGACCGAACAGCAAAGCCTCGGCCTCCCCATTGTAGGTAGAGTCGCTGCTGGATCGCCGATTTTGGCACAGGAACACATTGAAGAGCACTGTACAATATCCTCTGATTTTTTCAACCCGAGCGCCAATTACCTGTTGCGAGTACAAGGCACCAGTATGAAGAACATCGGCATCATGGACGGTGATTTACTAGCTGTTCATCAGTGCCAGCAAGCCAAAAATGGCCAAATAGTGGTTGCTCGTATCGATGATGAAGTAACGGTCAAGCGCTACAAACGCGAGGGAGATATTGTTTATCTACTCGCCGAAAATGAAGATTTCTCACCAATTGTTATCAACCTTGCCGAACAGGAATTAGTTATTGAGGGCTTAGGTGTTGGCGTGATTCGCCAAGGGGGCGAACCGTGATTATAGATTTACAGGGCAACGCTGAAAAGTTGGTCAGCAATAGCAATTTACCGACGGGCATTAAAAAGCACTTTTATAAATTCAAGCATACTTCTGATGCACGAATAAAACAGCCCTATTCAGCTAGCCGAGCTAACACTGAAAATTTGCACTGCCATATAAAAGACACCCCAACAACCCAAAAAAAGCTTAGCCCCGGCGCCCTAAACAATAGCTTAGCCGGTAAAATAACCGAGATAATCACCAGCACTGAGGAGCCTTCTAACTTTGCTATGCTACTCCCGCTACTCGCTACATTGAGCACAGATGAGCGCTGGTTTGCCTGGGTATCACCTCCTAAAAACCTGCCAAAATCTTTATTAAAAGAGGCGGGAATTGCGCTAGACAAAGTAATGCTACTCTACCCTGACGATCACTACAGCGCTTTAAAACTTGCTAAAAAAGCACTGAGTTCCGGCACTTGTCATGCAGTCATCAGCTGGAGCGGAGAGCTATCCGAACATGAACTTGCCAATTTAGAACTATCAGCTAGGCAAGGCGCTAGTCATGGGATTTTAATTAGACAGAGAGGGAAATAATTTTGCCACTTTGCGTGCAGATAAGTTTTTTGGCCTCAAAGTAGCTTATCGATTTAGCTGTTAAGTTCTACAAACTGTTATAAAATTAGCCGCGAATCTATAGTATGGCCGATATTTACAAGCACTATAATCCTGCTATTTTTCTCTGACTGTTGACTAAATCATTAACTTAAAACAGCATCAACTAATGCAGTGTTTTTCCCTTAGACTCTAATTTTGCCGCTTGAATCTGACCGGACTCCGTCAAGTAATCTATACCGGCAATTAACATTTTACTGGCTAAATCTATTTGCAACCCATCCAGTTTTTCTTTAAATTCTTCACTGATATTTATCGTCAGCAACGGGGTTTCTTCGCCCGCTTTACGGACGATAAACTCATCGGTCGACAATTGTATTATTTCTAACGCTGTTACTTTAGAGCTTTTCATCGCTACTCTCTCAGATATTATAAGTTACCATTCTTGCATTAAATCGCGATACTGATTAACTATTTCCTGCAATTCAATCAGACCTTGCCGATACTGGACCCGCCCAGATTCATGACTTATATCTTTCATATTCATCACATTTTCAAGATTTTTAGCGGCACTAAAGCGCTTTGTTTTCGCTTTACTGCTAGAGCGCCAACAGTCTTGATAAGCATTAAGCACAACCTTCAACCAACTGCTAGCATCGGCCTCCAATGCAGCTAGTCTAGAGCATTGCAGACAAACAATTTCTCGCTCCTCCAGCAAACTTTGCAAATGGCTAAAGTCATCTTCGCTAGATACTTTAACTTGATAATCAGCCGCTATCTCTTGCAAGAAAGCATGATAAGCAAGCATGAAGTGAAAGGCAATGGCCTGCTGATATGCCGTTTCCAATCCGCGGTGATACTGGTAGCCTGACTCTTCGGTCACTTTAACTGACTGCTGTAACAGTAACCTTATCGCACTTAGCTGCTGATTGGTTAGACTTATATTTTCAACATTCACTGATCGGTACTTTTTTAGTTGTAATTCGACAGATATACTGATGCTCCTAAACCTTAGTATCACTAGCTACTAAATCATCGGCTGCAGAACGTATAAATAGATGTATAGCACCATTAAAAAACACCTACTGAACCTATAGGTTCGGCGGGACTTTCTAACTGCTACAAAATCAATAACCTGCGGCATGTAGTACAGGGAAGTCACTGATTCAGGTATTTGCTTTGACTGCACGCTAATTAAGCATTGCTATGCATACAGTCAAAGATTTAGCTAGACTCAACTTTAGGCTATTTGCACCTACTCTTCCTGCTTGGTCTTAGCATTCTTGACTGCTTTCGCTTTGACCACTTTATCCTTTCCTAGCTTAGTCTTTGCAGCTGCAGGCTTTTTCACTTTAGGAATTTCAATATTCCACTTGCCCACGCTATAAAATGCCTTCCAACCACTCGCCTTACCATCAACTTCAGTCATAACATACTGCTCCTTGGTTTTACGGGAGTAGCGGATAATAGTGTCATTACCTAAATTGTCCTTTACGGGCGCGCTAAACAGAAATTCATATTTGTCATCTATGGCGTCCTGATGCGCTAATATCTCATAAACCTTAGGCGCTCTGGTTTCGCGATTTCGTGGAAACTTGCTCGCTGCCAAAAACAGACCGGCTGCCCCATCGCGTAATATATAAGTATCTTCTACCTTTTCGCAGACCAGCTCTGGCATAGGCACAGGGTCCATTTTTGGAGGCGCTGCCTCACCACTTCTGAGCAGTTTACGTGTATTTTTACACTCGTCATTGGTACAGCCGAAGAACTTGCCAAAACGCCCGGTTTTGAGCTGCATTTCACTAGCGCACTTATCGCACTCCAACGAAGGCCCCTCGTAGCCTTTAATTCTATACTCACCTAACTCTACTTCAAAACCTGCACAATCTGGGTTGCTACCACAGACATGTAGCTTTCTACCACTATCGATCAAGTAGCCGTCCATCGCGCTATCACAGATTTCACAGCGATGCTTATTGAGTAAAATTCTAGACTCTTCTTCGTCATCACCATCGACGCTGACAACCTCATCGCCAGAGGTCAAATTTAGGGTTTCTTTACAGCGTTCCTTTGGTGGTAGTGCATAGCCTGAACAGCCGAGAAATACGCCCGTAGTACCGGTTCGTATTGTCATAGGCCTAGTGCAAACGGCGCATTCGATATCTGTTAGCGTCGGATCATTTTGTCTCATACCGTTTTCACCCGAAGCTATTTCAAGCTTTTGGGTAAACTCACGGTAAAACTCATCCAGCAGCTCTTTCCATATTTTACTACCTTGCGCCACATCATCTAAGGCTGTTTCCATTCTTGCCGTAAAACTATAATCCATTAGATCGGCAAAATTTTCAGTGAGCCGCTCAATGACAATGTCACCCATTTTACAGGCATAGAAACGCTTATTTTGTATCTCTACGTATCCCCGATCTTGGATTGTAGAAATGATCGAGGCGTAAGTCGACGGACGGCCAATACCTTTCTTTTCCAGCTCCTTAACTAGACTTGCCTCAGTAAACCGCGCTGTCGGCTTAGTGAAATGCTGTTTCGGATTAACGGCAACTAAGCCGAGCTCTTCACCCGACTTAACATCCGGTAAAATAATATCCTCATCTTTGCCAGTCATTACACGGGTATAGCCATCAAAGCGTAATATACGCCCTTTAGTTTGCAGCTCAAACTCTGCTGCTTGCACGGTAATTCTTGAACTAGTATAGAGAGCAGGCATCATCTGACAGGCGAGAAAGCGGCGTCGTATTAATTCATACAAACGCTCGGCATCACGCTCCATTCCCACCAACTTAGTCGCTTCAATATTAACATCTGATGGACGTATCGCCTCGTGAGCTTCCTGTGCTCCCTCTTTGCTCGAGTAGCTTTTAGGCTCTTCTGGCAAATATTTTTTCCCAAAATTTTCCTCAATATACGCCCGGCAATAAGCGACTGCGTCAGCACTTAGATTGGTCGAGTCCGTACGCATGTAGGTTATATAACCCGCCTCGTATAAACGCTGCGCCATCATCATGGTTTTCTTAACCCCAAATCCCAATCGAGTACTTGCGGACTGTTGCAAGGTTGAGGTGATAAAAGGGGCCGATGCTTTACTACTGGTATTTCTATCTTCTCGCTTAACCACTTTAAAAGCAGCAGCTTCTAGGAGTTTCTGATGAGCCTCTGCATCTTTTTGATTGTTCGGGCGATAGTTTTCATTCTGATACTTTGCAACCTGCAGGGTTAACTCACTACCTGCTGCACTCATAGTAACAGCTGCCATTTCCCAAAACTCTTCGGGAATAAAAGCCCTAATTTCTTTTTCGCGATCGACGACTAATTTCACCGCGACCGATTGTACTCGTCCCGCAGATAGACCTCGCGCGACTTTCTCCCATAAAAGCGGAGATAACATATAACCGACTACCCGGTCTAAAAACCGTCTTGCCTGCTGCGCGTTAACATGATTTATATCTAAAATGGTGGGTTTTTCGAATGCTTCTTGGATGGCCTTTTTAGTGATTTCATTGAAAACAACGCGTTTGTATCGGCTATCATCTCCGCCAATAGTTTCGCGTAGATGCCATGCGATAGCCTCCCCCTCTCTATCCAAATCGGTCGCTAGATAGATAATGTCGGCATCTTTGGCTAAACGTTTTAATTCATCAACTACTTTTTCCTTGCCAGGCAGTATCTGATATTCGGCGGCCCAATCGTTTTCTGGGTCTATACCCATTCGAGCAACCAGTTGCGTCTTTGCTTTTTTAGCCTTATAAATAGCTTTCGCTTCAGGAGCCATTTTACGTGTTAAAGCAGCCTGTTTAGCCCGAGCTTTTGGGTCAGATTTTGAAGCGCTACCACTAGTCGGCAAATCCCGAATGTGACCCACACTAGATTTCACAACAAATTGGCTGCCCAAATATTTATTGATAGTTTTGGCTTTAGCCGGGGACTCCACAATGACGAGCGATTTTCCCATTGAATTAAATTTCCCAAATCAGATTAGGTGATAAGTTTTCTGCATATATAAGTGCTTATAGCGCTACGGTCAAGTCAGAGTGCGATTTTTCTAGCTATTTAGCCATATAACCCACTATTCGTCGATTTTTCAGATCGTTCAATTAAAAATTTATCAATTTCATCCTTTACTAACGGCTAGTTTATTTTCTACTTTAGAATAAATGTGGTTCTAAAGTTTCCCTAATGATACGGAGTTCTATTATACTTAAATTTCAATCATCTCTTGGCGCTTCTTGTTTCATCGAGAAGAAATGCCGAGCACTACTTTTTTGGATACTATGCAACTAGAAAATATTGTCTATCTCATTGTAATTATTTGCGTCGGTGTTTTAGCCATCTCTCTCAACTATTTTATAACCAACAGAGAGCAAGACACTAGCGATAGACAAGAGCGTCTGACATGGCTTAATGAACAAGCAACTCGCACCTTAGAGGCAATGAAAGCTTTAAAGGAAGCAAATTGCAAGCCAGAGATAATCGAAAAGCTTAATCAGCACGTCACTCTGCAAATAGAGGAGATAAGCACACTTGCACCTGATTCTGACATAATGACACAAATAAACCAAAAGAAAGAAATTACCGACGGCACTATAGCTTCTGAAAACCATTTAAGTAATGATCGAGAGCTAAAACGAATTCAAATTTATATCACCTATACTGAAAGACTCGTTAAACAAATGGTTAAAAACCGCAGTATTAATATGAAACTTGGAAAAAGCTATATGAGCGAGCTCTACTGGCTGAATATTAGAAATGTCGTGGATGCACATCGCACCCAAGCTGAGAGAGTCACCGAGAGCAGCGATAATCTCACTGCCTTATCCCACCTTAAACATGCAAAAGCAATTATGTTCAGAGCTCAGGTGAGCCAAGCGCTAAAACAAGATCGCTTAGATGATATCCAACAGAAGATAGAAAAACTGGAACCGAAAAAAACTAAGCCGGAATACACCGATGAAGATGAAGATGAAGAACTGGGTGATTTTTATTAATTAAGGAACCTCCGAACAAGCCACACACGCCCCCAGCTATCAAAGAAGCTCGCAAGCATGCTGATTCTCTAACCAAAATAAGAAGAATGGTAGCAGCTTTCCTGTACGTAGCAGAAATCAGCTCAGAGAGCCTTTAATAGATAGCACAGAATACCTCCCAAAAAAACCAGAGCCATTCATTAGCACTTTAAACACTGCTAGCTGAATCAGTACTGCCTTCGCAGCCAGTAAGTGTTTTTTTTGCAGAGGGATTAACTAGTGCCTGAACCAAGCTCAGGCACTAACTAATTTAGTCTTGACGTTCAGTCGTTTCTAACAAATGGTAACCAAACTGGGTTTTTACTGGACCGTGAACCACGTTAATAGCTTCTTCAAAAACTACTTTATCAAATTCAGGTACCATTTGACCTTTGCTGAAACTTCCCAAATCCCCACCACTGCGCCCTGATGGGCAAGAAGAGTGCTCCTTAGCCATGTCGGCAAAACTGGCGCCAGCTGCAATTTTTTCTTTGATGTCATTACATTGTTCTTCAGTTGCAACTAATAAGTGGCGTGCACTTGCAGTAGGCATAATATTTATCCTTAGTGAGATTTTAAATTTTACAGTAATTTCAATAGCATTATCAAAAGCACTGTTTAATCATTAAAAAAATGGATGCGAATAATAACTAGCAAAAGTTAAAAAAGCTAGCGATTGCCCTATTTAATATTAAACAGGCCTTTGAATGTATTATATGCCGATATATCTAAACATGATTTATCCCTACAGCAGCAATCAAAGTTCTACCGTAACATAATCCTGAATCAGTGACTTCACTGCACTACATAGCGCAAGCTCTTGATTCTACGGCGGTTAGAAAAATACCCGCTGAACCTACGGKTGCAGCTAAGATTTTTCAATTCCACTGTAGAACCAATATTTTACACTCTGTATTCACTTTGAAGTCACGGATTCAGGATAATTAAAGTAAGCACTATCTCTGAACTGCCGCATCTAAACTAAAGATATATTTTATTAGCCCACAAAGTTAAGCCATTTGCCACGCTGCCAAAGTGATCGCCATCAACAACTTCTATATTACCGACTTGCCGCTCAATAGCCGCTCTAATGATCGGCGATTTAGCAGAGCCACCGGTGATGTAGATTAAATCCGGGGTCACACCTGCTTGCGCTATAGTTTCATTCATCAATTTAATCATTTTTTTCAAAGGTCTTTGTACCGCACTTTGCATTTGTGCAAAACTCACCGCACAACTAAGATTTTCCTCTATGTAATCCAAGTCTACCTTAATACTGGTCGATTCTGATAACGCAATTTTTGCCTGTTCAGCGCTGCGTACTATTTGTTGATTTTGTTGGCTCTCTCTTAAATTAATAAAGCGCTGCAAAAGCTCAGGCGCACTTGTATCTCTGAGAAGCTGGGTTAAAAGCAAGCTAGTTTCTAGTTTGTTGAATTCAGTTTGTGCCCCTACATCATTGGTATTGACCGCATTCCAGAACATTTGTGTGGGCATCGGCAAACCATTTTTCAATACTGAGTTCATGCCTAATAGAGGCATTAGAGTTTTTGCAGCTATTTGAATATCAAAATCATTACCACCGACTCTCTCACCAGTATGCCCTAAAAAATCGGCTTGTCGCTGCTGTTTATTGAGATGTGAAGGCCCCATACAAACCATCGCACAGTCACTCGTTCCACCGCCAATATCGACCACTAGCACCTTTTTATCGACGGGCAGCTGCCTCTCAAAATCTAAACCTGCTGCAATCGGCTCATACAGAAATTCAACCTGTTTAAAGCCTGCCCTTTTCGCTGCAGTTTCTAATATCGCCAACGCTTGTTGATTACTTTTTTCAGCATCTAATCCTTGGAAATTAACCGGCCGGCCGATCACAGTATCGCTCAGCTGCGTTTGACACTGCTGTTCAGCTTGATGCTTTATATGCCTCATCATCACTGTCACAATATCTTCGAAGAATTGAATGAATTCTGGCCTGACGCCACTGGCCCCTAAAAAAGATTTCGCTGACTTGACAAAATAGCCCTCACCAGGCCATGCAAAATATTGAGCAAAAGCTTCTCGACCAAAAAATAAACTCTGCTCATTTACTGTAATACTTTCCTCTTTACGAAATTGAGCAGCCAAATTTAAACTAGCTGCTCTAGTTTTTATATAACCCTCTCTCGCAATCGGATCTTGGATATATCTGGCCACTTGTTCACAAATCAATTCCCTACCTAAGGCATACACCGTAGAAGGTAAAAAAGCCTGCTCTCCTTCTAGCGCTAGCAACTGAGTAGCGGTTGCATCAGTATTCATTATTCCTATCGCGCAGTTAGAAGTTCCATAATCGAACCCTGATATCATTATTGACCCTATTAAATTTAATTATTGACCATTTGCAACAAAACCTAGAGCGAACATCTCAACTTTGGCTATCGATGTTAACTAGGTAAAAAGCGCAGCAAAATAACATAGCTAGTGCGTACAATTCTAGTTAAACCAAGTTAAAATTAATTAAACTCAAAATCGACCTTTGTCCTATCTTAAATTTCCGCTCGACCTAAACCGAATTCCACTGTACTTTGTCTAACTCGCTATCAGTATTATTTCACTTAGCTCAGTTAGCGCATAAAATATTGCGCAATAGCGCCGCTAAGGTGATTTTCTCTATCTTTTACTGGTGTAGCTACCGCTATGTTCAATCGATCTAGATATAAATGCACACCAGTCAATAAGTAGGCTAAGCCATTAGCGTTGGTATGCCGTATACTCATCAATATTTAAGTTGTTGGAGACACAATGCAAAGTCTAACACTACAGCCAATTTCTAAGGTTGCAGGAAACGTTCGAATCCCAGGCTCAAAAAGTTTATCTAATCGCATTCTACTATTAGCTGCGATGGCTAGCGGGGAAACGACTATCACTAATCTATTAGATAGTGATGATATCCGTAGAATGCTTGAATCTTTAACTATTTTAGGGGTTAGTTATCAACTTAATGATGACAAAACCCGCTGTGTTGTACAGGGATTAGGCGCTAGTTTTAATCGTCGTGACAGTCAGTTATTTTTAGGCAATGCGGGGACCGCAATGCGCCCAATCACTGCGGCCTTATGCGTAGGCACCGGAGACTACGAGCTAACGGGAGATCCGCGCATGTACGAGCGCCCAATTGGCGATCTAGTAGATGCACTACGCCAGTTAGGGGCTGATATCAGCTATCTTAAGAACCAAAACTACCCACCGCTTAAAATAGTCGGAACAGGATTGCAGGGTGGCGAAGTCTCTATTAAAGGTAATATTTCCAGTCAATTTTTAACCGCATTGTTAATGGCAGCGCCTTTCGCAAAACAAGATTTAGTAATTGTAGTCGAGGGAGAGCTCGTTTCTAAGCCCTATATAGATATCACTTTAGATGTAATGAAATCTTTTGCGGTAGTTGTTATCAATGATAACTATCAGCGTTTCACCATTAAAACCGGTCAATCCTATCATTCACCTGGAAATATTATGGTGGAGGGTGACGCATCCTCAGCATCCTATTTTTTAGCCGCCGCGGCAATTAAAGGCGGCACGGTCAGAGTTAATGGGGTTGGCAGTCAAAGTGTCCAAGGTGACAAACTGTTTGCTAACGTTTTAGAAAAAATGGGCGCAAAAGTACTGTATGGGCTGACTTATATTGAAGTGACTCGGGATAAAGAGCTGACAGCGGTTGATTTAGATTTAAATCATATCCCAGATGCCGCTATGACTATCGCTACCACAGCGCTCTTTGCCAAAGGGACAACCACCATCCGTAACATCTACAATTGGCGAGTCAAAGAAACGGATCGCCTCAGCGCTATGGCCACTGAATTAAGAAAGGTCGGTGCTACCGTAGTTGAAGGTGATGATTTCATCCAAATAACACCGCCTGATAAAATGACACATGCGACTATAGATACCTATGATGATCACAGAATAGCGATGTGTTTTTCATTAGTTGCACTCAGTGATAGCCCAGTGACGATCAATGACCCTAACTGTACCGCCAAGACACTGCCACAATTTTTTGAGCTGTTTAAAAGTATTAGCACTTAAAACCTCAGTATCACCTGACGATAAAAAGGGATACAAGGCAGTAAAAGCGAAGAGCCAGCTTTAGCGGGTTCGAGGGACTGCCATCAAAACAGCGAGCTAGTAGACACTAGATAGATCTAGTTAGCCCGCTCGCTGTTGTAATCAAAATGGGGACTGCTCAACACCAACCGATGACGATCAAAGATTTACTTCTAGAGACGATCTATCGAACTAATTACTGCTGATACCTTCTCACCAATCGCGCTTCATCAGCGTGTATATCAATTTTAAAGTGGATTGGCAGCACTGACAACGTCTCGACCCAGGCATCAATTTCAGCGAGGGTAATTTCCAACTCTCCGAAAAGCAGTACTTCCCCACTCCCCTCGACAACCAGCTCGATAGACTGACCCTTGATTTGATATTCGTTCTCAGCGATTTCAGTGATTTGCCAAGCGGCTAAACAAATTTGCTCGACTAGTTGTTTCGTTGAAATTTTTGTATATAAATTTGCAAATATTTTCATAGGCTTCTCTATGATGTTTACTCATGTTGATTAGCTTTTAGCATCAGCTTATTGAGTACGACTGAAGTAGCAACCATCGCAAATGCAGTAGTGACCACCGTAGCCGCACCAAAACCACTGCTACAATCCATACTACTTCCAGCACTGGTTATTTTCTCGGTGGTGACACTTCCATCGGCTTGTGGGTATTTTAATTGCTCAGTGGAGTATACACATTCGACTCCAAAGCGTTTACCGCTTCTACTATAGCCATATTCTCTACGCAATTTGGCCCGAACTTTGGCCGCTAAAGGGTCGTTCCTGGTCTTCGCTAAATCGACGACAGCGATACAAGTCGGATCATACTGCCCACCAGCACCGCCAACAGTGATTACGGGGATTTTATTACGTTTGCAATTAGCGATAACCGCCGCTTTATCACTGACGCTATCGATAGCATCCACGACGTAATCAAACTGATCCGTTACTATTTCCCGTACATTGACAGGATCAATAAAAATACTTTCTAAATGTACTAAGCACTCAGGATTTATGTCCGCGATTCGCTCAGCCATCGCTTCAATCTTAGCTCGACCTATGGTACTTTGCAGCGCATGAATTTGCCGATTAGTGTTTGAAATACAGAGATCATCAGCATCCACTAACGTTATTTCACCCACGCCCGAACGCGCTAAAGCTTCCGCTACCCAAGAACCGACCCCACCAATGCCGAGCACACAAATGTGAGAATCTCTAAATTTCGCCAAACCTAAGCGTCCATAAATACGCTCAGCACCTGCAAAACGTTGTTCATAATCTGTCACATATCACCATTCTTAACTTAACCGTCTACTGCAAACAACAAGTTTAAAAATCTTCTTCAGTAAACTCGGTAACGACAGTTTTGTCACAACAGTTACATTTTCCCTCTATATAAATAACCCCAGCATGTTCATATTCAATCGGGGTATGCAATCCTAAGTTTTCTTTCTGACAAGTATCACACCAGGTATTGTCAATGAATGCCTGTTGATCATCTTTAGATCGCGCTGAAAAATCTCGAACTATTTTTTCTTCATTCTTATCCATGTTTTACCTTTAATATTACCTGAATCAGCGACCTCAAAACGGCGTTGAGCACAAGCTATACGATCGTACCACAGCTCGAAAACAACTCGCTGAAGCTAAGAGTACAGCGAGGATTTTTCAATTCTGTTGTAAAACCAATATTTTACACTCTGCATCCATTATGAAGCTAGGGATTCAGCTATTAGTGAGTTTCATCAAGCAGTGATTGGCTTACAACACCTTGCACTGATTTAAAATTTTTTTTGCAAAGAGAACACTAGCCCTTCGACCATTTTATCCTATTTACGTCTGCCCATTGCTGAATTGTTTGTAAAAACTCAGCAGTTAAAAATAACGCTCCCTGTTTAGGGTCGTCTCTAAAATCAAAAGACTGGTTCGATAAACAAAAACTAAGTTGCCAAGCGTGCAAATAACAGCGCTCTGGAACTTCTACGTCCTTTTTACATTCGCCACCAGCAATACTAGTGTTTGCTGTCATATTTTTACCAGACGCATACAGAGGATCGCCTACTATCGCAGCACCGATACTTTTCAGTGCGACTCTTAATTGATGAGTTTTACCTGTTTCCGGCTTGAGTAGAAAAACCCGCCCCCTAGCGGGTAAGTTTTTACTGATAAACCGAGTTATTGCCGGATTATCGAAGCTTTTAAGTAACTTCCATGCACCGCGACGAGACTTCTTCATATCGCCTTTGATTGTTCCCTGTTTCTTGGTAGGTTTAGTCTCTGCGATAGCTAAATAGTATTTAGTTATTTGACGAGACTCAAACATCTTACCAAAAACAGCCGCTATAGATGCTGTTTTAGCAAAAATCATTAAGCCTGAAGTAACCTTATCTAGTCGGTGCACTACATACAATTTAGTGTGTAATTGTTGGGATAATTGATAGGCGAATCCGGTGATTTGATCATCACAATGAACGCTTATAAAAGGGGGTTTTGATACGATTAAAAAATCATCATCACTATATATTATGGGGTACATTTATTTATATAATCCAGATATGAATTCATCGACATACTTAGTTTTCACTAACTTACCTATATTTTTCGAACTTGCTCGTCCAGGATCCTTGCAAATAGGGAGTTAACCGATAACGGGTCAATCTACTGTGCACAGATCCATTCCCGATAGCTATATGACTCTGCCCCTTTTAAATATTGTTTGGGAAATAATAGAGGTATTCACCATTACTTAATTCTATTATGGGAGAAGCTTTCTTAAATACAGACCAAAACGGAACGCTACTAAATATCTCTAGCAGCTTACTTAAAAGGTCACTTTCTTCCAATTAGCCTTATCGGACACAGGCCCCATATTGTACCCATCACGCGCACCTTTTGGACCTTCCATTGTCACGACAATTTCACAGTCAAGCAACCTTGCAGCCCAAGATTTCTCAAAGGGGATTATTTTTTTACCACTGGCAGGTAAAAAACCTAAGGACATAGGCTCATGACCCTTTTCCATCAGCCATATTTCATAGAAAGTATTGGCAGGCATGCTCACCGGACGCTTGGATTCAATGACTAGCTGTCGATTCTGCATTGAGGTATTCATCACCCAACCCGGTTCCTGGTTGGCATTAATGATTAATGGAACCCAAACGTTGCTTCGTATAACTACAGGCTGTTGAGACCATTGCATAAACATTCCAACCGACAAAATTAGAGCGAAACAAAAACCAGCGAGTGGTTTCCAGCTCCAAATACTACTTGTTGTGTTGGTTCGACTATTAATTTTCTTCCATACATTTGCGGGGGGAGTTACGGGCGCAAGACTGGTATTCAATACGTCTAAATAATTACGCCACTGCTCTACTTCGCATTGAAAGTCATGGCTAAAACTCAACAGGGCCTCAACCTTTGCTTTTTCACTTGCCTCTAAACATCCTAAAACGTATTCAGCTGCCGCTTGATTACGTTGCTTGATGTCGCTTAAGTCGTAGTCATGCATTTCCGCAACCTCTCTAACCCTCTTCTGATCCAAGTCTTAACTGTACCTAATGACGTACCGGTTTTTTCGGATAACGCCTGATGAGTTAACCCTTCAAAAAAGGCCATTTCCAAATATTTTTTTTGCTGTTCTGGGAGCTCTTTTAAACATTTGTGCATCACCACACTCTTTTGAGCTAACTCCACATATTGCTCATGTGAAGGGGCATCATCGGCAATATAAGCGAGAGCATCGTCTGAATCATGTTGATCAAAATGTTTATTTTTACGCAGAATATCTAAAGCTTGGTTGCGAGTAATAGTGTTTAACCAAGTCAGGGCTTTAGCTTTCGAGACATCGTAAGTCCCCGCATTATTCCACACTTTGTAAAACACTTGTTGCAAACAGTCTTCTGCAAGAGCTCTATCCTTTAATATACGCAGCGCAACACTAAACAGATTCGCTGAACACAACTCATAGAGCTGTTTCAATGCTTTATGCTTACCTTGAGCACACTCGAGCAAGTATTTTTCAAGTAATACCTGTTTATCTAAGCTGCCGTCACTGAACAATGACATAAATAGATGGAATCCTATTAATAGAGATTTAATTCTAGTAGAGCCTCTGCCTAAAACAGTTAGCTCTTTTAAATAAGTTTAATCAGTGACTTACATGCGGTACTCAGCATAAGATCATGTGCTGCAGTGAAGCCACTGACTCAGGTAGTAGCTTACCCCCTATCCAAGGCTAAGCGTCGAACATTCTAACAGCATTTACCGGAACATTTTAAAAATTATTTCAAATCAGATCTAATTATTTATCACGCCAGCCTTATCACCGACTATAATTATTGGTGGCATGTATGCGTAACAATAGAGCTCTTGCTCAAAGTCTATTTTTAAACTATATCACTGGTTTCTCCGCCACTGAATTCAACAAACGCTAGTCAACATCCTATGCAAAAAAAACAATATATCAACATTAGAGACGGGCCCTTTTTACAGGAAAAAGTCAGTTGAATAGCACTGTTTTTTTAAACCTGCTTTGATCTTGTTTAGCTGCGACAAATCTGTTCAATTCAGCCCCAAATAATCCACCATATTTCAAACAACAAACCACCTTACACAGACTCTATAAATGTCAGTAAATCATTGTAATTACTAATATTAACCTGTGATTAACATCACTTGTTTTAAAAAAAATAAAGTAAATGATTTATATCTGTAGACTATCTTAATCTGATTAATTAGTGTACTTTTTGTCAAGTGATACAGCTCTACTTAATGGTGAACTCGGCTTAATTAACAATCGATGAAGCCGTGTTAGCTCAAGTGTTTCTCTGGGATTTTATATGCAAAATAATAAAAATTTGAATTCAAAATGGTCTATTGGTTTTTTTATCCAAAGTGCTATTTATAGTGTCACTGTGATTTTATTTTTGATAGGTGCGGTAGCTTTTATAGGGACATCTAAATTAAGTCATGATCTGGATTTCCTGCGCTCCGAAATCACTGCCGTACAATCAAGCATGAGCTTAGCAATAGACTCTTTAAAAGGCCTTACAACACAAGTCGACAAATTATCCGAGGCTGAAAATGCATATGTTAAATTAGAAATTTTACAAACTAAACTGTTAGATAATCAACAGTCGAGTGTCGATATAAATAGTGCTTTAAAGCAGTTCGCAGATATAGCAGATCAAAACAACAAAGGACTGGCTGTCATCAACACAGCAACTAATAAAATTGAAAAAAACCTATTACTTATCAGCGGCCCCTACCAAGGCTTGATTGATGCGGCGCAGAAAATAGATCGCCAAAGCATGTTGCTCATAATTAATAGCTTTCAAATGATTAATAACAATAGACAAGCATTAAAAAAAGCTGAGGGAAATATCAAAACTATTTTTCGACAGCTATCTCTGATAACTAAGTTAATGCACAAAGTAACAATTACTGAAGCTATGCGGAAAGACTTAGTGACTGTAAAAAAGAAACTGCGTCCGTTTCGTAGCATGTTAAGAAAGTACAATAAGACCTATAATCCTGGTATTAAGCTGATCAATGCCAATCAAATGATCAAGCAAGGCGCTTACATCGTCGAGCTTTCAAATAAGATTGCAAGTAATGCCAACATTTTAGCGAAAGATGGAATCATTGTCGCACTTAAATTCACCAGCCAATCTAAACAGCAAATTGATCAACAAAAGACTACCAGCGCCAAAGGTAATGTGATACTAGCTGAATCTATTAATTTAGTTAAGAACGCCAATAATTCTAACCAAAAATTAACTAATCTTTTAACAGTTAACTTAAAAGAACTCGGCCATTCTTTAAGCATCATTCCAAAAGTATCGGAGAACATATCTAACTCAATTCTTGGGATGCAAGCAAAAGTCTCTGGTGATCATTCGGGTAAATTAGATGCTGTTAAGGGCCGAGCGCAACAAGCTGAACAAAACGCTAAGACTATCCCTATCCTAATTCTTGTTATTTGTTTAATCGCACTAGGCTTAAGTGCTGCCATTATAATAGTCCTAAGACGCTGGATTATTAAGCCTCTGGCTAGATTTGTTAAAGGCGTACAGCGTGTCACTAATAATGATTTAACTATTTGCATTAGCGAGCAAGGGGCAATAGGCGAGCTAAAATCCCTGATTCAAGATGTTAACCTGCTGGTTAATGGATTAAATGCCAACGTCCACGATATGAAAGATGCAGGTGAAGATTTAGCATTAAGTGCCAGCAAAGTGAATAGCGCTTCCATAAAGACCCAGGTTGCATTGAGTCATCAGGATCAAATCACTTCTGAAATAGTCACTGAAATAGATGAATTGACAGGTATGTTTAAGACTGTCGCTGAAAACACCTCGGTTGCTGTACAAAATGCCGACTCTGCAGAACAAGCGGTACAACTCAGCATGCAAAGTATTGATGATTCCGTCTCTAAAATTTCACAATTATCAGATACGATGCGCTTAGCGGAAGAGTCCATGCAACTATTAAAAAAAGACAGCGATGATATCGGCAGTATTTTAACGGTGATTCACGGCGTAGCTGAGCAAACAAACTTACTCGCTTTGAACGCTGCTATTGAAGCTGCCCGAGCCGGGGATCATGGTCGAGGCTTCGCCGTAGTTGCTGACGAAGTTAGGCTTTTAGCGCAAAATACCAGCAATGCTACTGTTGAAATTCAAACTTTAATTGACAAATTACAAGCGAACGCCGATAAAGGTTCTACCACAATGGCGATCGGTATGAGCAGTGTCGAAGACAATGTAGCTGCGACCCAACAAGTCTATGACGCCTTGGACTCAACCGCGAAGATTGTTGATAATATTTCAAAGGTAAACAAACAGATTGAAGCTGCCACCCACTCCAGAATAAGCTCAGTGGAGGACATCTCCACAAAGTTGCGCGAAATCAGTAGCTACACTCAGCAAACCAGCATCACTGCCGACCAAAATGTTGAGGCGAGTCACGACCTTGATATCACTTCAAATAATTTAAAACAACTCGTTGAACGCTTCAAAATATAACTGATTCGGGGCCTTTGCTGAAAGTCAAAGGCCCCGATCACTTACACATCAAACATTAATCATTAATCAATACTTTTAATTTGTATGACACGCCCCTCAACAACAGTCGCTTTTACAGTGCTACTTATGATTTTTCCATTCACTAGAATATTTTCATGTCGGTGAGAATTAAGAGTCACTTGCAATAAATTATCCCCCTCTTTCAATAAAGAGTTAGGGACATGCACATAAGCTCCATAAATGCGCTGTATTTTGTTACCGTTGATAAATAAGTGTGCATGCCCATTTAACAATAACTTTCCATCAATATACTCCGCTTGTATATTCTCTCGAGGGTATCCGATGATGATTTTTTGAGTGTTTAAAATTAGATTAAGACCACTGACGGCATCTACTTTTGCTTTTAATACCAGTGTTGGAATTAAGCTACCCACGCTAATTTCTTGACTCATATGCTGATGCACTTTCATCGCCAAGACAGGCGTTGATAACAACACTAATAGACTGCAGGTCAGAAATTTCTGCTTATATGATAAAAACACGTTCATTATTATTCCCGAAATAATTAATTTAAACCTGAATCAGTGATTTCAAAGTGAATACAGGCTGTTATATATTGGTTTTACAGTGGATCTGAAAAATATTAACTGCACTTATTAGCTCAGTGGTGTTTTTCTAATCGCCGCAAAATCAAGAGCTTGCACTATATAGTGCTGTGGATTCACAGCTTTAGATTAAAGATGCAAGTAAGACGAAGCGAGTTATAACACAGCCAGTCGTCATGTAAAGCTTACACTTCAACAAGTATTGGCTATAACCACATCATATCGATGTATTAGGCGCTGGCTCTGACACAAACACTTTAACTAAACATCAATACAAGACCTCTGCATAACGTTGCGAGCCAAGGTAAGACAAGGCAAAAACCGGCGAGATAGCGGAGTCAGTGTGCCCCTCACTTTGGGTATAGTATGCCCCTGTTTATGGGTACTACAGGTGTAAATGAGCATGTTGAGCCGGTTTTTAAACGCCGTAT
>ASZJ01000040.1 GCA_000416275.1 Osedax symbiont Rs1 | reverse complement strand
ACCTAAAAAAGCCATGGTAAGATAACCTTATCATTCGCTGCTATGACTTAAACCTTTGAAAAAACTCCCTACTTTACCTGATATTCCAGAAAGTGAACAAACTCCGGTAGTCAAAAGCTTACTACTGATAGTAGAGCAATGCTTTCAAAGTATTCAGCAGCAAGCCGAAGAGATCGAGCTGCTCAAAGATGAAGTGCGCGTACTAAAAAAGCAGAAAAAACGGCCCACTTTCAAACCAAGTAACTTGGACAAAGAAACAGATAAATCGACGGGCGATGATTCAGTATCGACAGAAAACAAAAAGCGGCCAGGCTCAAAGAAACGCTCTAAAAATGTGAATCTAACTATCCATGACGATCAAGTGGTTCAACCGCAAGACGGTATCCCTCCAGGAGCTCGCTTTAAAGGATACCGGGATTTTATTGTTCAGGAGTTGGTCATTGGCACAAAAAACACCCGTTATCGTCTCGCCCGTTATGTCACACCAGACGGCCAAACCCTCACCGCTAAATTACCTAAAGAATTGAACGGGCTGCATTACGGTCCTTATTTACTCAGCTATGTCCTTTATCAACACCATCACTGTCATGTCACCCAACCTCTATTGCTAGAGCAACTGCGAGAATGGGGGATTGATATCTCCGCCGGTCAAATCAATCGCCTTTTATCCGAGGGAAAATCTCAATTTCATCAGGAAAAGAACGACATTTTAAAAGCGGGTTTAGCTTTGTCCGATTATGTCACTGTTGACGATTCAGGTGCTCGCCATAAAGGGGTCAACGGTTATGTCACTCAAATAGGCAACGAGTATTTTGCTTGGTTTGAATCGACAGGCTCTAAGAGTAGGGTTAATTTTTTGGAATTGCTCTGTGCGGGGGATAAAAGTTATCGTATTAATCATCACGCTGAGTCTTACTGGGTAGATCAAAAATTACCGCATGTCCCACTAAAGCTTCTCTTAGAGAGTGGCTTGTCGCATTTTGCTAATGCCCTGCGTTGGGAGGAGCATCTTGATGAGCAGGGAATCAACTCGGCGCGCCACCGTCGTATTGCGACGGAAGGCGCTTTACTTGGTAATGTGCAGCATCAAAACCGGTGCCAGAACTTAGTCATACTCAGTGACGGGGCGGGTCAGTTCAATATTCTGCAGCACGCATTGTGCTGGATTCATACTGAGCGTTTGGTACACACAATGCTGCCGTTAAACGAATGGCACCGAGAGGATATAGCGAAAGTACGCGGTGAAATTTGGGATTTATAATCGAGGCCTAAAAACGTATAAAGTCCAGCCAGGTTCCGATCAGAAAGCCGCGCTGGAGACTTTTTTTGACGAGATTTTTACGCAGCGAACACGTTATGAGTCTTTAAACCAATTGCTCAAGCGGATCTACAAAAACAAAGCGAAATTACTGCGAGTATTAGCACGTCCTGAAATTCCCTTACATACCAATGGTAGTGAAACAGATATCAGGGATTTCGTAAAAAGAGAAAGATCAGTGGAGGTACTCGCAGTGATGTTGGAAGAGAGTGCCGAGATACATTTTCCAGTCTAAAAAAGACTTGTCGAAAGCTTGGTGTGTCATTTTGGGACTATATATTGGATAGAAATTCTGGGATTGGGGATATCCCCCCATTGGCAGAATTAATTCGTCGAGAAGTAGCCGCTGACTAGGGCTTTAATTGGCGTAAGCTATAGTAGATTGCCCCGTGTTATTGAGAAGTTACATAAAGAACAGTAAATTTACGGATTCAGAATAAACGTAAAGCATTATATTCATCCCTCAATAATCGCCATGATTGATATAAAACCGCTACTTAACAACAGCCCAATCAATAGATTAATAATTTCCCGCAATGACAGCCTTTAACTGGAGTTTATTTTTCTTCCTTTCGGTTTCTGGAGCGCCTTCGCCCTCCTCTGGCCGCCCTGGTAGAGGCCGCTGCAGCTTTTTTCTGCGGGAGCACGACCACTTTTGCTAACTCGACAAAGTCATCTGTCAAATGCGGGAGCGCCATAGCGGCAATGAAATGATCTTGAAATTTAGCCTCTGTCGCGGTTTCAATTTTTTGCACTTTTTTCAAAATTTCTGAAATCAACTGGCGTTTTTCTCTGTTTAATAAAGCGATCCGCGCACCAGTGCCCGCCGCATTTCCAACCGGCGCAACTTGTGCTAAATCGCAGTCGGGAATCAAGCCTAAGACCATTGCATATTTAACATCAATATGACTGCCAAACGCACCCGCTAAGCCGATGCTATGCAAGCTTGTCACTTGCATATGATCCATTAGTAAACGCACTCCAGCATACAGTGCCGCTTTAGCTAGTTGGATGGCTCGCACATCCTTTTGGGTAATAGAGAGTACTTTATGCCCTGGCTGGGCGCTTCCTGCATAGAGTATATAGCTGTAGGTTCGACCTTGAGCTTGCACACGACTACTCTTGCCCGCCATACTCGACTCAATCACCCCATCACTATTAATCACTCCCGCTAGAAATAACTCGGCGATCACTTCGATAATCCCTGAACCACAGATACCACTTATCTTTAACTTCTTGGTTTTTTCTGCAAAATTCGGATCATCAGACCAAAGCTCACAACCTATCACTTTAAACCTTGGCTCCAAGGTCTCTCTATCAATTCTTACGCGCTCCACAGCTCCCATAGCAGCGCGCTGACCACAGCTTATCTGCGCCCCTTCAAATGCTGGTCCAGTAGGACTAGATGCCGCTAACAGCCGCTGTTTGTTGCCCAAAACCAGTTCGGCGTTGGTCCCTATATCTACCAACAAGGTGACTTGATCGGCTTGATCGGGACGCTCAGCTAAGATCATGCCCGCCGTATCAGCGCCAATATGTCCTGCGATACAGGGCAAGATAAAGGCCCGGGCATTAAGGTGTAATTCAATATCCAGCTCACTTGCCTTAAAGTTAACCGCCATATCAGTCGCCAGAGCAAAGGGAGCGGTACCTAGAGGGGTTGGGTCGATTCCCAACAGTAGATGATGCATGATTGGATTGCAGACAATCGTCATATCTATAATGTCTTGCAGCTCAATTTTGGCTTTTTTCGCCGCCTCTTTTGCCAGGTCATTAAACGCTTGGCGAACCACCTTGGTCATCTCAACGTCACCGCCATCGTTCATCATCACATAGGAGACCCGGCTCATCAGGTCTTCGCCGAAGCGAATTTGTGGATTCATCACCGCGCAGCTAACTAGCACTTTACCACTACTCAGTTCACACAGATGCGCGGCAATGGTGGTGGAACCCAAGTCGATTGCCAAACCGTATGCACCGAGCTTTAGCCCCGGCCATATGGCGATGATATTAGCTTTCTCGGGCTGTTCAGAATCAGCGAACTTGGTTAAATAGTACAAGGCGATAGTAATTTTTCGATCCGCCTTAGCCAGTAGTGGCTGCAGCTGCTGGATCACCGCAAGCTCACAGTGCTCGACAACAATAGCGTGCTCAGCGAGCACTAAATCTGCAACACGTCGCAAATCAGAGGCGGGGTTATCGATATCCGGCGCTGGTATGCTAAGTGTGAGCAGTTTAACATTTGGCTTAATCTCCAGCGCTAAAGGCGTCGCCTCTTTGCTGATATGCTGCTTGTGTAGCTGGCTGCTGGATGGCACATCAATCACCAAGTCCCCCTGAATTAAAGCATTGCAGCTCAAGCGTTTACCGGTCGACAAAGAAAGTTTGCGATTGCTGATCTCAAGCTCACTGGCCGCGGATAAGTTTTCCAGTAGCGATGTGATGTTATGCTTGGGAAATTTGCCAATGCTGGGCATCACTTGACAGCGAGTACAAATCCCCCGCCCCCCGCAGCTAGACTCTAAATCCACCCCCAACAACTGCGCCGCCTGCAGCACTGTCGTTCCTCGCTCAAATTCACCGCGCAGGCCACTGGGGGTAAAAACCACCGTGGCTTTCTCCCTATGGCTCGCTGAGTCAGTATTAACCACGACGCCTGCGACTCCCTCTGCGACCCGCAGCCCCCTGTGCTAGTGGGTCGCGAAAACGCTTAATCCAATTGACACAATCCGGATCGCGGCCCATCATCACATCGGCCCCCAAAGTTGCGGCTATCACTTCTTTGTGCAGGGGATTAGTGATGGCCGACGTCATACCCGAAGCGATTGCCATACTTAGGAATGCGGCGTTAAAACCATCGCGATTCGGCAGGCCAAAACTAATATTTGAGGCGCCGCAAGTGGTATTAACTTTTAACTCAGTGCGCAATCGGTGCACTAGCTTCATCACCTGTATGCCAGAAGAGTTTATCGCACCTATCGGCATTACCAGCGGATCAACGATGACATCACAGGCGGGGATACCGTAATCTGAGGCCCGCTCAACTATTTTTTTAGCCACTTCAAAACGCACATCTGGATCTTGGGAAATGCCGGTTTCATCGTTTGAGATAGCCACCACTGCCGCACCATACTTTTTCACCAGCGGAAGCACGCGGTCCATCTGCTCATCTTCACCGGTCACTGAGTTAACCAGTGCTTTACCTTTATAGACGGAGAGCCCCGCTGCCAGCGCCTCGACTATTGAAGAGTCGATACACAGCGGAATATCAGTAATTGATTGAATCAACTGAATCACTTCCGCCAAGATCCTCGGTTCATCAGCGAGCGGAATCCCGGCGTTAACGTCCAAAATATGAGCGCCTGCCGCAATTTGCGCCAGCGCATCAGCCTTTACTCTACTGTAGTCTCCCACTTTCATTTCCGCGGCCAACAACTTGCGTCCCGTGGGATTGATCCGCTCACCAATCACGACGAAAGGACGCTCAAAACCAATTACTGTCTCTTTTGTCGCTGAACTTATAATTGTATCTGTCATTTTCCTGAACTCTCCTGCAGCAGTTGCTCGTCGCGACCGGGGTACCAAGGAGTTCGACCTTGTAGTACGCCAGAGCGCTGAATAATATTGGCCACCGACTCTTCCTGCCGATAAGCCATCACATGTATACCACTCACCCCCTCTATTTCACTGAGTTCTTGAATCAGCTCAACACAGAGGTTTTGACTTTCTTGCTTTTGGTTTTTGGCGCCCGCTAATCGATCGATCACTGCATCGGGAATATGGATCCCCGGGACATTGTCGCGAATCCAAATCGCTGTTTTAGCGGAGGCCATAGGGCCGACACCGGGCAAAATAAATACTTTTTCCAACAGCCCTAAATCTCTAGAGCGCGCCATGAACTCAGTAAAACGCGGTACATCAAAACAGTAGTTGGTTTGCACAAACTGAGCACCCGCCGCTATCTTTTTAGCGAGGCGGTAGGGGCGAAAATCATAGGGGGGAGCGAAAGGGTTGGAAGCGGCCCCTAAGAAAAGCTGCGGTGCAGTGCTGATTTTACGACCGCTTAAAAATTCAGCTTTATCGCGCATACCGCGAATCGTTTCCAGTAGCGACATACAGTCTAAATCGAAGACTGGTTTTGCCTCAGGGTGATCCCCCGCCTGGACACCATCACCAGTTAGGCACAGCACATTGGTAACACCCATTGCCGCGCCACCTAGCACGTCCCCCTGAATAGCAATCCGGTTTTTATCTCGACAGGATACTTGCATAATAGGCGCATAGCCGATCCGAGTTAACAGCGCGCACATCCCGACACTGGACATATGACAGTTCGCCCCCGAGCCATCCGTGGCATTCATCGCATCGACAAAGCCATCAAATACACAGGCTCTTTCATATACATCGTGGCGATTCGCTGAGTCGGGAGGCGATAATTCGGTGGTCACGGCAAAGTGTCCCGCCCTTAACACTCGCTCTAATCGACCAGCGGAAGTATGACCCGCCAAGATTGGCAGCATTTCTCCCGGCACGGGCTCGTCATGGTTTATCATCGCTTTTTAGACTCTTGGTACTGCACTACTTGTCTCACTTTACGCAGCCAGGCAGACGTCCCCTGTAAGTTGTGACTGACAGGCAGTTGCACAATGTGAATCCGATCACTACTGAGCATCGCTTGACTGCCTTGCCACGCATCCATCCAGACACAGCGCATCTGCGGTTTAACTTCACAATTGCCATTTTGTCGCACCCCTCCACAGGGACCATTGCGCAGATTTTTAGGGCAGTTCATAGAACAGGACATCCCCGTCGAACTCAGGGCGCACTGACCACACATTTTACAATCGAAGAGCAGCCCTTTACACAGCTGCTCGAGCTTAGCAACCGGCTTTTCCATGCGCTGATAACCTATTTTTGCCAGTAGTGGATGCAGCTTTACCAACAGTTTTTCGAATAACTGGTAGATAGTTTCAAAACTGCGGGAGTGACGAACCACCCAGCGTCGCACTTTATACATCTCGCCCTCCAGATGACTTAATAGATTGCTCTTTACAACATTGTTGTAGAAATTTTATTATTAAATTTATGCAGCGCTGCAGCTAAATCACCACGACCGGAAAAATAAAACTCATAGTTCAGACCCAGTTTTTTCGCCGCCAGTAGCGCCGCGTCTCTGAGCTTTTTATTGTCGGTTTGGGCGAGGTAGAGCAACTTGCGATAGTGACCAAAATAGAGCGGCATAAGTTCTGGTTTTTTGTCTAAACCCAACCCTCGAATAACCAGGCGATCAAAATGTCTAACCAAAAAATCAGTCAGATAAAAAGTACCTAGCTCCGCTTCATGAAACTGTTGAAACTGTTTGGCTCCCGCATAAAACTCATAGCAGTGCGCACCTGGAATTCTCTCAACTTGCTCTTGTTCCAACAGTGCATCTAGTAAACCGCCGGTACCGCAATCCGCATAAGCTACAAAAATTTGCTGTGATTTTTCCCGCGCCAGATCAATTAAGCTTTTTACTGCAGCGGGAATCTTATCCGGATAATTATGCAGCTCGGCACTAATACACTGCACCTCAAGATGTCGCCAGTTATTCAACGTGCAAACACTCGTGATATCGAGCAGCAGTGCAGAGCAACAAATCACCACCGAGCGAGGATGCACATCAGCGTCGCCAATTGTTTGCTCTTCAAGACTAGACACAACTTTATGCCGCGCGCTTTTCGGCGATCATTGCTTTGGCCATATCTACGGTAATCGCAGCATCGCGGCAGTAACCGTCCGCGCCAACCGCATCACCAAACTCTTGATTTAGCGGCGCCCCGCCTACCAAGACAATATAATCGTCACGAATCCCCTGTTCTTTCATGGTATCTATCACTACCTTCATGTAGGGCATCGTCGTCGTCAGTAGCGCCGACATCCCCAAGATATCTGGCTGGTGCTCTTCCAGAGCCGCCAAATAAGTCTCAACCGGAATATTGATACCTAAATCTATCACCTCAAACCCAGCGCCCTCCATCATCATCGCCACCAGATTTTTGCCGATATCGTGGATATCGCCTTTAACGGTACCTATAACCATCTTGCCTATCGGCTGAGCACCTGTTTCAGCCAGTAGCGGTCGCAATATCCCCATTCCCGCTTTCATCGCACCCGCGGCGCTCAATACTTCAGGCACAAATAAAATTCCGTCTCTAAAATCCACCCCGACAATTGCCATGCCAGCCACCAGTGCCTGATTCAAGACTTTATCCGGTGTCCAACCACGGGCTAATAAGATTTCAGTGCCCTCGACAATCTCTGCAGCCATGCCATCATATAAGTCATCGTGCATCTGCTCGGTGAGCTCTTCATCAGAGAGAGTTGATAGATCTAATTCATCATCATAATTATCGTCAGTGTCGGACATCAGCAGCACCTCGAGAGAAAGAGTATCGGTATCAAAGATATGAAAGCATTCCACCACACTGAACTATCACCGCCCAGTGAGCGTTTTCTGTTATTCACTAGATTAGGGCGACAGCCAACTCAACGCTGACATTGTAGCGACCGTAAAATGCGCGCAAGCGACAAACTATTAATCCATTATTCACTCGCCATGCTTCGTTCAGCGCAAAAAAAAAGAATTTACAGCTTTTATTTGCGCGACTGTGTTATAAAAAGTAGTTGTCGTTAGATCACTGCAGACAATAAATATTGCCGCTCGCTAGTAGGCTTTCACAGTAGCCATGTTAATTTGGACTAACACCTTTCAGCTGGAAGCTAATCATGTTTAAGTTATTCGCTAACCACGTACTCAACAGCAACTTTCTAATGCACCAAGCCACTACCTGGCTTGTCAGAGCCAAAGCCAAAGCTTAACTTAGCTACTAGTGGAGCGAATTAGCATTTAGAAAACTCTGTCAGGGTAAACAATTGGCCAAACTGGCTATAAAACCTTCAATTTTAACCCGTTTAGCTATAATCAGACTACTTCTTAACCAAGTTTGCTTTTATTTATAAAATATTGAAAATACCCCTTGACGCTTTTACCTCCCAGCACTAATATACGCGCCCATCAGCCAACAACGATTCCTCGATAGCTCAGTTGGTAGAGCAGTAGACTGTTAATCTATTGGTCGTAGGTTCAAGTCCTACTCGAGGAGCCAGCTGATGGAAAAAAGTGAAAGTTTAAAGTTACAGTCGGGGCATAGCGCAGTTTGGTAGCGCATCTGGTTTGGGACCAGAGGGTCGTAGGTTCGAATCCTGCTGCCCCGACCACTTTAAACAATTTATACGGGGCATAGCGCAGTTTGGTAGCGCATCTGGTTTGGGACCAGAGGGTCGTAGGTTCGAATCCTGCTGCCCCGACCACTTTTTTCAAATATCTAGCATCCTCAAAACTCCTAGCAACAACCTGGCAAGTATCTTCATTATCTATCCCACTAGCATCGGGGCAGCACTCGTTACACTCCTCTTATTTCCACTACTTTTTTGCTAAAAACCAGCATTTTTATTGACACATTCATCTTCAATCGATAAAGCTCTGGCAAGCACTACAACTTCCCCTCTATAATACACCGCTATAGGGTAATAATTTGTAAACCCGCAGAGCATCCTAAATTATGGAGTCATTAATGCCCAATGAGAACTTGCTAGACGAAGCACAACCACAATTTGATGTAGCACGCAAAAGTCCGGCAGAAGCCAATATAGAACCCCAAGAATTAGGCAGGCGCGTCAAGGAAATACGACTTCAGCAAAATCTTACGCTAGAGGAGGCAAGCAAACTCACTGGGCTGGCCAGATCCACACTCTCAAAAATTGAAAACGAGCAAATTTCACCGACATTTAGCGCGGTCTCTAAACTAGTCAAAGGCCTTGGCATTGACATACCTCAACTCTTCGCAAAAACCAACACTCGAACCGGCCGCGGCGGCAGACGAGACATTACTTTGTCGAGCGAGGGAAAGCCGCGTTTAACCCCTACTTATGAACACCGCATTTTAGGCGACCAACTACTAAACAAAAAAATGCTTCCCTATCACACCACGATCAGAGCTCGCTCTTTTGCTGAATTTGACGGCTGGGTTAGGCACCAAGGGGAAGAACTGCTATTTGTCCTCAGCGGCAGCGTGTTATTTTTTACTGAATTCTATGAACCCACCCACCTAGAAGTCGGTGACAGCGCTTACTACGATTGCGAAATGGGCCACGCGGTCATTTCTACCAGCACTGACGATGCCGAAATTCTATGGGTCACTGCATAGCAAGTATTGGATTTTTTTTGCCATCCGCTACTCTATTTTCAGTTAAGACCTATACTTGCATATAAGCTGATCAATTATTAGGACTTGAAATGGAATCAATCACCACTGCCGATCTATCAGTACTGCTCATCGAACCCTCCTCTTTACAATCTGGGCTAATTAAGCAAAAGCTAATAGATGAAGGCATCACCCACATAGATACCGCATCAAACATGCAGAGCGCGCTGGCGAAAATCAACAAATACCCACCCGATTTGATTTTTAGCAATTTGCACTACGAAGACGGCACTGCAGTCTCACTGCTTGCCAGCATCCGCACACAAGACCGATTTATGGAACTCCCTTTCGTGCTTATCTCCAGCGAAAACCGCCGCCAGCATTTAGAAATTTTCAAACAGTCCGGCGTCATCGCCATCCTATCTAAGCCTTTTTCTCAAGACGACCTACACAAAGCGATTCGAGCCACCCTCTCGTTTATCAACCACTCCGAGCTCTCTTTAGAAAACTACGACATTGAAACCTTAAAAGTTATCGTAGTGGATGATAGCAAGCTCGCCAGAAAAGCAATCTCTAAAGTATTGCGCAACTTAGGGATTGAGTGCTTAACCGAATTTGAAGACGGCAGCCACGCGATAGCATACTTAACCGAAAACCCAGTAGATTTAGTCGTTACCGATTACAACATGCCTGAAGTGGATGGCGTAGCACTTACAAAGTTCATTCGCCAGAGCGAAAAACACGAGCATGTTCCAGTACTGATGGTCACCTCGGAATCAAATGACACTCACTTACAGTTTATCAGCGAGTCCGGAGTGAGCGCAGTATCCGACAAACCCTTCGACGCCTGCTCAGTGAAAAATTTATTAGTCAATATCCTAGACAATTAACTAACACTGCTTTATCTTATCCAACTAGATACAGAACAACATTTCATCTAAAAAACAGCCTAAACTGCCCCTAAACTAAAAATCGCACAACGCCAAGCATCTAAATAGGTGTTTATTATAAACAACGATGTACTTTTAAGCATTTTCGTATACAATACGCCACCATATTTATACACATCTTTGCCGGTAATACCGCTGGCCAATAATTTTGCAGGTTCCTATACATCATGTCCGCTGATGAGCTGCCCTCTTTTTCAGATATGGGCTTAGCTGCCCCATTACTAAAATCCATCCAAGAAATTGGATACGAAATCCCATCACCTATTCAAGCTGCGAGTATTCCTTTATTACTCGAAGGCAAAGATATAATAGGTCAAGCCCAAACCGGCACGGGTAAAACAGCTGCTTTCGCACTCCCTCTTATATCGCGTATCGATGTCTCTAGCAAAAAGACCCAATTGCTAGTACTAGCACCGACCCGTGAGCTCGCTATTCAGGTTGCCGAAGCTTTTCAAACATATGCACGTCATATACCTAATTTCCATGTACTACCTATTTACGGTGGTGCCCCTTACGAAGGTCAGTTACGTCATTTACGACGTGGTGTTCAAGTCGTTGTCGGCACACCTGGACGGGTAATGGATCACATCCGCAAAGGCACTCTTAAACTAGACAGCTTAAAAGCACTAGTATTAGATGAAGCCGATGAAATGCTGCGTATGGGATTCATCGACGATGTTGAGTGGATACTTGAGCACACGCCAGATAGTCGTCAAATTGCGCTATTCTCTGCGACCATGCCCTCTGTCATTCGCCGTGTCGCCACTAAGTACTTAAACGACCCGTCAGAAATTAAGATTGCTAGCAAGACCTCAACAGCCACCACTATTTCCCAGAAATATTGGCGCGTCGCCGGTCTACACAAGCTCGATGCGTTAACCCGTATTCTAGAAATGCAATCTTTCGATGCAATGTTGATTTTCGTTAGAACCAAATCAGCAACCATAGAACTGGCTGAAAAACTAACTGCCCGAGGCTATGCCTGTGAGCCACTGAACGGCGATATCCCACAGCAGCAACGTGAGCGTACCGTCGATCGTCTTAAAAAAGGCAAGCTAGACATATTAGTTGCAACTGATGTAGTAGCACGTGGCTTAGATGTAGAACGCATCAGCTGTGTATTAAACTACGACATTCCCTACGATACTGAATCTTACGTACACCGTATTGGCCGCACCGGCCGTGCTGGTCGCTCAGGTGAAGCCATCTTATTTGTCTCGGCTCGTGAACAGCGCATGTTGCGCATGATCGAAAACGCCACTAAGCAGAAGATAGAGCCTATGGCCCTACCCTCTCCTAAAGACATCAATATCAAGCGTGTTGACAACTTCAAGTTAAAGATTAGCGAAGTAATGAACAGCTCAGACTTATCTCTCTATATGAATCTTTTATTAGATTACCAAAAAGAGCATGATTCTGACCCGCTACACATTGCCGCGGCTCTCGCCTGCATTGTGCAAGGCGACACTCCGCTTTTCATCTCTGAAAAAGAACTCAGAAATCCTGTTGAATTCGGCGCAAGCGACGGTAAAGGTCGCAGCGAACGCGGCAGCAGACGCGAACGTGGAGATAAAGGCCCGCGTGCACCTGAAGGCGATATGCAACGCTATGTGTTAAGTGTCGGTAGAGAACACGGCGTTAAGCCTGGCAATATCGTTGGCGCTATCGCTAATGAAGCAAACATTGACAGCAAATACATCGGCCAAATCGAAATTCAAGATAACACAACCTTGATCGATCTACCCGCTGGTATGCCTAAAGATGTGCTGGAACTACTTCGCAATGTCTCAGTTTGCGGAAAAAAGCTTAACTTAAAGCCAAGCAGTGAAGAGATCAGTAAATCTAAGCCTCGCCGCCGCCGTCCGCGCAGCTAAGTTTAGCTTTATCTTCAGTATAAAAAACCCGACAATTGTCGGGTTTTTTTTGCTCTAAATACGCTGCATAATAAATACAATCTTCACTCTAGTTCGCTACATCTCGCGCTGCAACTACTCGACACAGCGGCCATCGAGTGAGCGCCATACACATGAACGATCACACCCCCCTTTATGGAAACATAGGCTGCTGCATCAAACCTAAAGTCTCTTCAAAACCAAACATAATATTCATATTTTGAAGCGCCTGCCCACTGGAACCTTTCACTAAATTATCCAGTGTAGAGAACAACAGCACTCGACCCGGCACTCGGTCCGCATGCACTGATAACAAACATTGATTAGAACCCCTTACGTACTGAGTTCCAATACCGGCACTTTGTGCCAGCAAACGAACAAAGGGCTCATTTTGATAGGTTTCTGACAATACTTGGCGAATATCATCAATACTGGCACCAGCGGTTAAATTGGCATAAGTGGAAACAAACTCCCCGCGGTTCATCGGAATTAAATGCGGGGTGAAGCTGACCATCACCTCGCTCCCCTGTGCTTTACTCAGCTCTTGCTCTATCTCCGGTGCATGCCTGTGCCCTGCAACGCCATAAACACTGAGCCCTTCACCGGCCTCAGCAAATAGTGTATTTTGCTTAAGACCACGACCAGCACCGGTAAGACCAGATTTAGCATCAATAATAATGCTGCTAACATCCAAAAGTTTAGCGGCTAACAATGGCAGCAACATCATCAGCGCTGCAGTTGGGTAACAACCGGGACAAGCCACCAAGCTGGCAGCTTTTATCTCCTGCCGATAATGCTCTGACAACCCGTAGACCGCCTGTTTTTGTAACTGCGGCGCAAAATGCTCATGCCCATACCACTCCTGGTAAGTAGCAGTATCACGCAATCTAAAATCAGCAGATAAATCAATCACTTTTACATGTTTGGGCAAACCGGCAACAATTTTTTGCGTAGTACCGTGTGGCAAGCCACAAAAAATAACATCCAAGCCCGTCCAATCTGCCTCTTCAATCTTAATTAAATCAGGTAAATCCATAGCCCCTAAATGGGGGTAAACATCAGCGTATTTTTTTCCAGCGTGACTGTTGGCCGTTAACACTGTCAGCTCCATATGCGGATGAGCCGCCGCCAAACGAACCAGATCAGCGCCGGTATAACCTGACGCACCTAAAATACCTACTTTAATTTTATTATCTATCGACATTATTTATCTCTATCAGCTAGCGGATGGCAGCTATTTTTTATATGTTATACATCTCGTAAGCTCCATATTAATGACCTTTTAGGCAGATTACTACGCCAACTTCTTGAATATAAATCTAATCTTAGAGTTTTACCTTTGACTGGATTTTAAATAGCGATCAGCTAGGCTATATTCTAAAGGCAATACTGTTAGCGCATGTCGCTGTATGCAACTTCGAATTCATGATTGCAGAGTGCACATATTTATTTTGCAGTGCAATTCAAAACCCCAGGGCTCAGGGCTATTCTCCACCCCACAAGATCAACAACTGATGCCATGTAGCACTTGCAAGCTACAGATACTGGCTAAATTTTTACACAGTTAATTACGCACCACTCAGCGCACCACCTCGCTCAGAACCTATAGCAGCAAGAACTAATCAAATCTGATTTATAACGGTAAGTTTTCCTAGGGACTATTTCACTTAGCCCTCATAATAGACAACAAATAACAAGAGAGCTGATGAGTTTTCTACGTCACAGGACTATGCGATTCCTGGGCACAACAACTGCTAATTAACACCACAAACTTAGGATATGTTGGGATATGCACAAAGATTTAACACAAGCTTATCTAGTCGGAGGAGCCGTGCGAGACCGACTCCTCAATATCCACTCCAAAGACCACGATTATGTAGTGATTGGCGAAACAGCGGCGACCATGCTCAATCTGGGTTATCAGCCGATTGGCAGTGACTTCCCAGTATTTTTACATCCTGAGACAAAAGATGAATACGCGCTCGCCCGCACCGAAAGAAAAAGCGGCTCTGGCTATAAAGGCTTTACCGTCGATGCCAGCGCTTCGGTTACTTTAGAAGAAGACTTGGCGCGCAGGGACCTCACGATCAACTCCATGGCCCAAGACACCTCGGGAAAGATCATCGATCCCTATAGCGGACAGCGCGATCTGAAAAATAAAATATTGCGCCACACCACCGCCGCTTTCTCTGAAGACCCCGTCAGAGTATTAAGAGTGGCTAGATTTTTAGCGCGTTTTGGTGACCAGTGGAAAATCCATCCAGATACTTACGCATTGATGGAACAACTTCGAGACAGCGGAGAATTAAAACACTTAGTCGCAGAGCGAGTGTGGAAGGAGACCGAAAAAGCGCTGCAAGAAAAACACCCGCATTTATATTTTATGGCTTTACACAAACTCGGGATTTTTCCTGAAATAGAGGCTATGCAAGGCATACCACAGCCTAAAAAACATCACCCAGAGGGCGATGTTTACAATCACACTATGTTGGTTTTAAAACGCGCTGCCGAGCTTGATTTCGATATAGAAACACGCTTTGCCGCCCTGACGCACGATTTTGGAAAATCCATTTGCCATCATAAAAGAGCGACTTTACACGGCCACGAACAAGAAGGGTTAGCGGCAATAGAGCAATTTTGTCAGCGCATTAAAGTGCCGAATCGCTTTAAAACTATCGGATTATTAACCAGCGACAACCATACTAGGTGTCACAATATTTTTCAATTAACCCCGAAAACACTGCATAAGTTTATTATCGAAAATATGAATGCGGTCGCGCAACCGCAACGCTTCAAACAATTTTTACAGGCGTGCCTCTGCGACTCGCAAGGCAGAGGTGCCACTTTTGTCGACAACCCTTACCCGCAAATGCACTTCGCCATGCAACTGGCTGAACTGCTGAGCCAACTGGACCGAAAAAGCGTCGTTCGTCAGGCTATCAAACAGGGCAAAAAAGGGCCTGATATTGGAGACAGCGTTCGACTAGCGGAAATAAGCTGCATCAGAGATTATTTAAAAACCCAACCTACTGCTCAGTGATATTCAGCAGCAAATAACAATCTGCCGCACCCGCTGGTTAGAGGTGCGGCCTCCAATACTAAAAATTAAATTTCACCACTAGCTTTATCACTGCAGCAAGCTCTGCATATTTCTGAACACTTGCTGCTTTATAATGATCTCATTCAACCCCTAGCCACAACGACTTCTTACTGAAGGCTTGCTCGCACCCCTAAAGTTTAAATTTTGTCGATCTTTTAACCAGCAATAAATTAAATTGACCACTATTTAGTGCTTTAAATAGCGCTAAACATTTTTCCACTGATTAAAATTCATATTTTCTCATTCACCCATAGGATTTTGCACAATTTTGATTTACTCTTGGGTCACATATTCTCAAAGGCATTGAGCGCTCCCAATCAACATTTAGCATTAACCATGCAAAGCATAATGTTTGGTCTTATTGGCCTCAGCCGTGAATATTACCTGAATCAGCGACCTCACTGCACTACATAGCGCAAGCTCTGTATTCACTTTGAAGTCAAGGATTCAGGTATTAGGTTTATCATTCATCAGCAGTAAGGAGATACTGTGGAAGAAAATAGTATAGTAATTGTCATCATTACATTTGGTATAGGCGGCCTAATTGGCTATTTTGCCGGTCGTTCATCATCAGCGAATAGCAGCGCTCAAGAGAAAAAAGTAGATGCTCTAAAAGTTGAGATCAATCAGTACAAAGAATCGGTAGCTTCTCACTTTCAACAGACGGCGACGATGATTAATGAAATGAATGACAGCTATAAAAGCGTGGTTCAGCACCTAGCCAAGGGCTCGCAAGATTTGTGTGATGCCGGCACTGCTAAAGATATTGAATCTCGTCTACTACCTAAGCTAGAAGAGCAGCCAGATAGCATCCATGAAACGGATCTGGAACAGCCGACTGGGATTGATAACATTGTCGAGCCGCCCAGAGATTACGCACCTAAAAAGCCCGATGAAATAGGTGCTTTATCCGAAAATTATGGCATTACACCAAAAATAAACAGCGAGGCTGACGATCAACTCAGTTCAGCTAGTCAAGCCCCTGTCGTTGATGCACCACTCAATAAAAGCTAATTAAAGGCTAAATAGGGGGCTAAATAGGAGGGGGCTAAATAGAAGGAGTCTAAATAAATTTTTAGCCCCCCCCTACAATCACAAGTTGTGAACTGCCCGTATATATTGCGTGGTTGATAACTTATGATTAACTCTTTAGCACCTAACTGAGACCAGACTAATAGCCAGTAACTCATCCAACCCCATCGAAACTCAGATTATTTTTAATTGATTTTTTACCTAACTGACAGCTTAATCGCTATTAAGCACCGCCATTAACACCTTATCGATAAACTTTCCCTGCCTAAAACCAGCCCCACGCATCACGCCCTCATGCTTAAAACCGGCTTTTTCATAAGCCCTTATTACAGCTTTATTTTCGACGAATGCAGTCAGCCCTATCCGATACAGACCCAATCTAGCAAAACCATATTCAACGATGAGCTTAGTCACTTGTGTGGCTATCCCCTTCCCCCAGTACTGACGATCGCCAATCAAGATAAAAACTCGCCGCTGCGGTTAATTTGACTAATCCCACAGATCCCAGCATAGCCGATCAGCAAGCCGCTATCAGCACAACAAATCCCTAGCTGAATATTACTTTTCTGCTGGTTTATCGCCTTTAACCAACAGCCGATATCCTCATCGGACTGCGGGTAGGCGAGCGATGTCAGACTGTATTTAACCACTTCGGAATCACTAAACCAGCGGCTAAAACTGCAGGCATCTTCACAACTTAAGGCTCTCATCGTCACTTGTTTACTACTGAGCATCACTTCTCCTAACATTTTTTAGGTAGTCACCATTCAAATACTAAATCGTTTACTAACTCACCTTCTCAATTACATAACCAAAACCTGTAGCATCAATAGATAAGCTCAGCCATAGCTGTTTTCGGTCTAAATAAAGGACTGGGTAATTGTGGCGATTTTATGATCCAATGTAACGCTGGCAAAGGCTCCATTGACTAAGGTTAAATTTGGTGGCTGGTGCCCAATATCCAGATCGTAAATGATCGGAAAATCATAGCCACCCAACACTGAAATAAGTGCCTCCTGGTAACTCAAACCGCTACTATCTACGCATTCAGCACTACTGCGACCGATTAGCAGGCCTGCAAGGTTATCGAAAACACCTTTAAAACGCATACTTAATAACACTCGAATCAAAGCTGGCGGGGATAATTCAGCATTTTCAAAATATAGGATTGTGCCCTGTTCTGGATAGCGGCCACTGAAACGCTCAATATCGAAGTAGCAGCTGCCAAATAGATGGCCAATGGTATCGAGACAACCGCCAATCAAACGGCCCCGCATGCTAACTGAGGATCCTTTTTGCAGCAGAGGCTTCCACTTTGTCGGCTGCGACAAATGAAAAGTTGCATCATCATCACGCTCAAAGTCTATGGACTTAGACTGATACACGGCAGAGCTTGACTGGCTAAATTGGCCCCCTGTAGGAGTCGCCAAAATCTTTAATGTGCCGGCAGTCAAACCATCAGCTTGAGCAGTATTTAATTGCATAAAGTTGGCGCAGTGCGCAGTGCGCCGTCGCCCAAGCACATTTTGTCGAGAGCGCAACACAGAGCGTGCTGACATCCGAAAAGCCAAAAATCCACTTAGGCTTTGCCGCAGCAATTTTGTCATAGTCGAGCAGCGGTAATAACTCCATCGCCAACTCCCCACCCCAGGGCGGAACGACCGCATCAATTGAATCATCCAACAGAAAAGCCATTAACTCAGCCGCCCGCAGCGCTCTATCAGCACTAACCTGACGATGGCTAGCCCTTAGGCATTGACCTTCAACGACGGTAAAGCCCCGCTGCCTAAAATCTGCTATGACTCGATCTAACCTCGGATGATACTTTTCCACGACCCCCGCTGAGAATGCAGTCAGCGCAATGACCGAGCCCTGAACTAATGGTGCAGGATAACGCATAAATCACCTTGAGAAATCACTGCTATGTAATACGCAGAGAACATTTTTATCAACGCCGTCAATTAGCACCTCAAACCAATAAAGCACCGCACTAGCCGTTATTAAAAGCAAAAAAAACCCGCAAAAGCGGGTTTATTAGCAACCGACAGATCAATCTTCCGACGCTGCTTTTTTCTCATTTTCATAAATTAGAATCGGCTTGTTAGCACCTTCAATCACCCCTTTATCAACCACTACCTTAGAGACGTTTTCAATCGAGGGAAGCTCGTACATAATATCTAGTAGCGAGCCCTCTAAGATTGAACGCAGCCCGCGAGCACCAGTTTTGCGATGCAGAGCATGCGTGGCGATGGCGACCAGCGCCTCCTCTCTAAAGTCGATTTCCGCGCCTTCCATTTCAAACAATTTAGCATACTGCTTTACCAAACTATTCTTAGGCTCAGTCAAAATTTGAATCAGCGCATCATGATCGAGCTCTTCAAGCGTCGCGATCATTGGCAGACGACCGACAAACTCGGGAATCAAGCCGAATTTGACTAAATCTTCCGCTTCAATTTTGCGCAAAGTTTCGGTCAACGTACGAGAGTTGTCCTTACTTTTAACGATCGCATTAAAGCCAATTGAGCCTTTTTCTGAGCGATCACTGATGATTTTCTCCAGCCCAGAGAATGCACCGCCACAGATGAACAGAATATTTGAAGTATCAACCTGTAAAAACTCTTGTTGCGGATGCTTACGACCTCCCTGCGGAGGCACAGAGGCAACCGTACCTTCAATAAGCTTTAATAGCGCTTGCTGCACTCCTTCACCCGATACATCACGAGTAATTGAAGGGTTATCTGACTTCCTGGATATCTTATCTATTTCGTCAATATAGACGATACCGCGCTCGGCGCGCTCGACATCATAGTCACATTTTTGCAGCAACTTTTGCACGATGTTTTCCACATCTTCACCCACATAACCTGCCTCAGTTAAGGTGGTTGCATCAGCGATCGTAAAGGGAACATTTAACATTCGCGCCAAGGTTTGTGCAAGTAACGTCTTACCACTACCGGTAGGACCGATTAATAAAATATTACTTTTACTCAACTCGACAGAATCATCTTCTACTGCTGATTCTTCTGCCTGGAAGCGCAATCTCTTATAATGGTTATAGACGGCCACTGACAGCACTTTCTTAGCTTGTTCCTGCCCTATGACATAATCATTTAATTTGTCACAAATTTCTTGGGGCGTCGGTAAACGGTCTGAATCTTGTGGCGTCTCATCTGCATTGGAGATTTCTTCACGAATAATGTCATTACATAAATCGACACATTCATCACAAATGAACACAGAAGGCCCAGCAATCAGCTTCTTTACTTCATCTTGGTTTTTACCACAAAATGAGCAGATTAACTTGCCGCCACTTTTTCCTTTTTCGTCGATGTTATCACTCATTCGACTTCCTCTTTTTACAATGCTATCTCTAATGCCTGCTTACTTCTGGACTCAACAACTATTGAACCAGATACATGCTCGAAGTTACTTTTAGCGCTATTAGCAAGCTTTACTGTTAAAAAAACTTAACAGTAAAGCTTAGACTGGAAAATAATAATAAAAAAGTACTCTTCCAATTTACTTAATTTACCACGCCCCAGTCAACTATCGATCACTGACTAACAGGTCGCTGCTCAATCACTTTATCAATCAAACCGTAATCAGCTGCCTGATCTGCCGTCATAAAGTTATCACGATCAGTGTCGCGCTTAATAACGTCAATATCTTGCCCTGTATGCTTAGCCATTAAATTATTCAATTTATCTCTAATGGCTAAAATTTCTTTAGTATGAATTTCAATATCTGTCGCCTGCCCCTGATAACCCCCTAACGGCTGGTGAATCATCACCCGAGCATTAGGTAGCGCGAAGCGCTTGCCTTCGGCACCGGCAGTCAGCAAAAAAGCGCCCATACTGGCAGCTTGACCTAAACAAATAGTGCTGATATCAGGCTTTATAAACTGCATAGTATCGTAAATAGCCATGCCAGCGGTAACCGAGCCACCTGGAGAATTGATATATAAGTGAATATCTTTGTCTGGATTTTCAGCTTCTAAAAACAACATCTGAGCGACTATTAGATTTGCCATATGGTCTTCGACTTGACCGACCAAAAATATAACCCGCTCTTTCAGCAAACGGGAGTAAATATCGTACGATCGCTCGCCTCTAGCGGTTTGCTCAACCACCATCGGTACTAGAGCTGCACTAGGATCGAAACTAGAATTACCTTGGTAAATACCGGACATGTATTTCTCCTTCACCGGATATAAAAAAACGATAGCCAGTTTTCACTCCCTATCGTTTTTTTCAGAAATTAATCAACACAATAAATTGTGATAATGATTACTTTTCGTCAGTTGTTTCTTCTACTTGAGGCTGCGCTGCAGGCTTGATCGCGTCCTCATAACTAACTGTTGTTTCATTAACTTTAGCAGAACTTAACAAATGATCAATGACTTGATCTTCAATTACTAAGCTTTTAACTTGATTAATCATGTCATTTTCGCTGTAGTAATAGTCGATAACTTCTTGAGGATCTTGATAAGTTTGCGCCATCTCTTCGATGGTGCTACGAACGCGATCATCGTCAGCCTTAATCTCGTTAACTTTAATGATTTCTTGGACTAACAAACCAACCGAAACGCGACGCTTAGCTTGATCGGCAAACATCTCTTTTGGCAGCATATTGAAATCTAAATCAGCACCTTGGCCACTGTATTGCTTAACAGCTTGCTTACGTAGAGTATCAATTTCACCATTCACTAATACAGTCGGTACTTCAATCGCATTTAACTCAACCAGCTTGGCAAATACTTGGTCTTTCAACTTACCTTTAACAGCTTGATCCATCTCGCGATTCATGTTCTTTTGAACATCAGCTTTAAAGCTCTTTAGATCTGCAGAATCCATACCGAACTTCAAAAAGAAAGTTTCATTTAGCTCAGGTAAAGTCGGCTCAGAAATCGCCGTGACCGTCGCCTTAAAAACCACATCCTTGCCTTTTAGCTCATCCGACTGATAATCTTCAGGGAAAGTAACTGCGATTTCAAATTCAGCACCAATCTTTTGCCCGATAACAGCATCTTCAAAACCGGGAATCATTGACTTAGAACCCAGTATCAGATCAACGTTCTCGCCTTTTCCACCCTCGAAGGCTTTATCACCTAAGAAGCCTTCAAAATCAAGAACAACTTTGTCAGCATCTTTAGCAGTGCGCGTCACTTCAGCCCACTCTGTTTGTTGCTTGCGCAATGTTTCAACCATTTGGTTAACATCGGCAGCTTTAATTTTCGCTATTTCTTTAGTGATTTCTGCGCTGGAAAAATCAGCTAGTTCAATCGCTGGGTAAACTTCAAAAGTAGCAATGAATTCAACATCCTTACCAGCTTCATCAGTTTTCATTTCAATGCTTGGCCCGCCGGCAGGAGCTAATTTTTCATCGGTAACCGCCTGATAGAAACTCTGCTGGATTACCTCACCAATGACATCTTGACGAATACCGGCACCGTAACGCTTTTGAATCACTTTAAGAGGCACTTTACCAGGGCGGAACCCATCAATGCGCACAGTTCTAGCTGTTTGTTGTACTTGTTTAACAACATCGTTATCAATACGATCCGCCGGGATAGTAATGGTCATTTGACGCTCTAAGACGGACTTCGTTTCAACTGAAACTTGCATGGACTTCCTCACAAATAAATACTTAGTGTTCATAACTGCTACCGTTGGCCATTTTTAATTTTGGGCTCGGGCACAGATGCAAAAATATCACTCGTCAACCCAAACACCTAAATCGATACTTGGAATGACGAAGACTGAATAATAAAGGCGGGAATTTTCCGCCACTTACGGCAAATAGTCAAGAGCTAACAAGCATGATTAGATGACTAGCTAGTTAACAATGACATAATTATGGGGGCAAACTTGAAAATTCAAAGTGCTATAAGGTAAAAAGACTGGTTAAATTCTATTAGTTCATACTTGGATGATGAAAACTGGCAGATAAAAACTTAAAAGCAGACCGCCTGAATCTGAGAACTGCATAAATGGGGATTTAACAGGGAATGGGGTGAACGACGGGGTTTGAACCCGCGACCGCCGGAATCACAATCCGGAGCTCTACCAACTGAGCTACGCTCACCACAATAAATACACTTAGGTATAATAGATATATAGCAAATGGTGCGGGAACAGAGGCTTGTCTCCAATTCCAAAGTCACTGATTCAGGTATTAGCAGCGCGACACTTAATACCACACTTAAAGTTGAAAAATTTTGCATAGCACTCAAACCACTTTTTTGTTTTATAACTTTGCCAATGAGTAAACAACAGCAACGCCCTTATATTTTAAGGCCCTACCAGCAGGCGGCAGTTGATGCGACTGTTAAACACTTCAAGAACAATACTGCGCCAGCGGTTATTGTCTTGCCAACTGGAGCGGGTAAGAGCTTGGTTATTGCAGAACTCGCAGCCATCGCCAACTATAAAGTGTTAGTACTTGCGCACGTCAAAGAGCTTGTGGCGCAAAACCAACAAAAATTTACCGGCTACGGGCTGGCATCTAGTATCTATTCTGCAGGTCTCAAAGAAAAAGACCACTCCGCTAAAGTAGTGTTTGCCAGCGTGCAATCTGTCACTCGTAATTTAGCGGTATTTACCCAGCAATTCAGCTTGCTGATCATTGATGAATGCCACCGGCTCAGCAACGATCAAGACAGCCAGTATGGAAAAATCATTGCTCAATTAAGTAAGCAAAATCGGCAACTCAAAGTACTGGGTTTAACCGCCACCCCCTATCGGCTCGGGCTGGGCTGGATTTATCAATTCCACTATCACGGATACGTCAGGCCAATGGCCGATGAGAACGCTAGCACACCGTTCAAATATTGTATTTATGAGTTGCCGTTAAGCTATATGATTAAGCATCATTATTTAACCCCGCCGATTTTGTATGATGCAACTATTGCCCAGTATAACTTTGCCCAACTTCCAGGCTATGAATCAGGGCAGTGCAGCACTGCAGCTATTAATCACTTATTAGTAGCGAAACAAAGAGTCACTCAATCTATTATTGAGCAAGTTCTGACTCTGTCTGAAAAACGCCGCGGTGTGATGATCTTTGCGGCAACCGTTAAACATGCCCAAGAAATCCTCGGATACCTACCTCTTGAACAGAGTGCACTGATCACCGGCGCCACGCAGAGTCAGCAAAGAGACCAAATCATCTGCGCTTTTAAGCAACAGCAAATAAAATACTTGGTGAATGTTGCGGTACTTACCACAGGTTTTGATGCACCTCATGTAGATGTCATCGCGCTATTGCGCCCCACTCAATCGGTCAGCCTATTTCAACAGATTGTCGGCCGCGGCCTGCGCTTGGCTGACAACAAACAAGACTGCTTAATTTTAGACTACACCGGCAGTCGCTTTGATTTATTTCACCCAGAAGTGGGGAGCGTCAAACCTAATGCCGACAGCCAGCCGGTGCAAATTTTCTGCCCTGAATGCAATTTTGCCAATATATTTTGGGGCAAATGTGACGAGCGTGGCGAGATCCTTGAGCACTATGGGCGCCGCTGCCAAGGTCTGGTCGATAAACCGCAGGCAACTGCCCTCTCCCCTTCTGATTCGACGGTTAGTACGAGTCGCTGCCAGTTTAGATTTCGCTTTAAAAACTGCCCGCAGTGCAATACTGAAAACGATATAGCGGCCCGTGAATGCCACCATTGCCATCATGTATTGGCCGACCCCGACGATCAGCTTAAAAAAGCTCTGCAGTTAAAAGACGCCAAAGTGATACGCTGTGCTGGGCTCAGCATGGTAGAACATAAGCAACTGTTGAAAATCACTTACCATGACGAACAAGGCGAGACCTTAGTAGATTTTTTTAAGCTGACAAACCCTGCTCAATTGGCACTTTTTAGCCGATTATTCAGCAGCCGCTTACCCAGCCAGTATCAGCAACAGCTCCCTGCTAATCTGCAGCAGATATTAGCCATTTCCGAAAAATTCATCGCCCCTGATTTTGTAATCGCCAGGAAGAGCGGTCACTTCTGGAAAGTAGTGGAGAGAATCTTCGATTATCAAGGTAAATACCGCAGGGCAAATCAATTATGATGGCGACCAATCGCGAGCGCATATGGCAAGTAATTCATTCAATCCCCAGCGGTAAGGTAAGCACTTATGGCCGAGTGGCTGCGATGGCGGGACTGCCCAAACAAGCCCGGGCAGTCGGTCGTTATTTATCCGAACTACCTGAAAACAGCAAGATACCATGGCACCGAGTGATCAATGCCCAGGGCAAGCTGTCGTTTGAACTGGGTAGCGAGCGCTTTTTGTGCCAAAAGCTCAAACTTCAAACTGAAGACATTTTATTCTCTAACAATAAAATCAATTTAAAACAGTATTTATGGCACGGTGAATAACGATTACCAGCTATTAACTGATGGCTATCTTCAGACCTCTGCATAACTTACCCAGAGGGTATGATATCTGCGCTTGGTAACACGGCGTTAAAACCGGCTCAACATGCTCATTTGCACCAGTAATACCCATGGGCATACTAACTCCGCTATTTTGCGGCTTTTGTCTCATCTTCGCTCGCAACGTTATGCAGAGATCTCATCTTGCATATATGAAAATACGATTAAACAACCAGCACTTTGCGACAAAGCACCTTTAAACAAGATTAATTAAACAAATGTCAAATTAAATGAATATAAACATAGCAAGGTGAGTGATTTTTGAGCTATGCTCAACTGACTATTTTTGCCGACTAGCTGTTGCACCCTGCTACACTTAAATGAATACAATATCAGTGGCTTAACAATTATTACAGCGACATTAGCCAATCTCTAGTCAACGATGCTAAGTGATTAAATCAGCATAATGTTTTTCGTAGCAGTGATAACAATATATGGCCAATGGGCTTTGATTTAAGCCTGCCCATGGGCTGTTTTTGGTACTTGTCAACCAAACACGGTAACTTTCCCTTAACCATTTTTAACTGGTTTAAGGATGATTTTAGAGGTTAGTGATTTTTTACTCATGGATATTCAAGAGCTGCAAGAACAAAACCAACACTTGAGAAAAACGTTAAATACCGCCATTAGCGCCGCGAAACTCAATGAAGAAGTGCTAAAACGCTTTATGGACATTGAAGTTAAAATGCTCGGTTGCGCTCAGCTCTCCGAGCTTTTCAGTTTAGTTATTAATGTTTTCAAAGACACTTTTAAACTAAGTGTGGTCTCAATTTTTTTACATGATAAAGATCAATTAGCAGCTCCTTTACTTAAAAAACTGGATGAGCAAGCCAGTAGCAACTTTTTCCTGTTCAAAGACAATCACAGCATTGCTAAGATCTTTCCCCATCAAAAAACTCGAGTTGGGGAAATTGATCGGGATTTAAAGAAGCTACTCTTCCCTAACAATCCTTTTGTTTTAAGTTGCGTACTACTACCCCTGGTGAACAAAGGGGTGATTATTGGCAGCCTACATTTAGGCGCTAGGGAGCTTAATCGCTACCACAGTGAATATAGATACGATTATCTAGAGCGAATGTCCGCTCTCCTGGCTGTCTGTATTGAAAACTGTATTATTCGAGAAAACCTCGCCTACTTAAGTAGCATGGACGCCCTCACCGAAATTTATAATAGACACAGTTTTGACTTAGAAATAGATAAAGCACTGCAGCGTGCCAATCGACAAAACCAGTATCTAAGCCTACTGTTCTTAGATATAGACCATTTTAAACGCGTTAATGACACTTATGGCCACCCTGCAGGGGATGCGATTTTGCAATCCTTCGCCAGTATTCTTAAAAACAACATCCGCAACACTGACTTTTTAGCGCGCTTTGGCGGTGAAGAGTTTGCGATATTACTCCCCGATTGTGACTTCCCTCAGGCCGAGCAAATTGCCGACAATCTACGCCGTAAAATAGCAGAGCATTTATTTGACACTAAATCTGATACCAGCATTCACGTGACGACCTCTATCGGCGTCAGCTGTTATGTCCATAACAATATTTATGCGCAAAGTTTTTCCGAGCTAGCCAATATTCTTTTAGAGACTTCTGACCAAGCGCTGTATGAAGCTAAACAATCGGGAAGAAATAAGGTTTTGTATAAGGCAATGCCGATTAGAGAACGAGTTATCAACGCGAGCTAGTTTTTTGCCTTGATGTTTTTAATGAAAAATATCCTCCGATAACCCTCGCCACTGTAGTTAGCCAACAAATCACGCTGAAAACAATGGCGATCCATACAAAGTAGGCGGGAAATAAACAGCAAGCCAAAAGCAACATAATCGTTTCAGTCCCCTCCGCCACTCCCCCCAGATAATAAAAACCTTTATTCGGATATTGCATGCTTTGAATCGTGCGCCGCTCAGCCATAATCGCAAAAGCCAAGAAACTACTACCAGTCCCCATAAAAGAAAACAGCAGTAAAGCAGCAGCTAATGCATTTTGATCAGGGTCTGCTAGTGCGAAACCAAAAACTACTGCGGCATAAAAGATAAAATCTAAGACTATATCCAAATAAGCACCGGCATCTGTTGCACCGCGCTCGCGTGCCAGCGCCCCATCTACACCATCACAAAGCCTGTTGAAGAGAATAACCAACAGGGCTAACAGATACAATTTCATTGCAAGCAACGGAATAACCGTCAAGCCGATCGCAAAGCCAATGACCGTCACTTGGTTGGCCGTCACATCTAGCTGGTGCAGCTTATTGGCAATATATTTTAAAGGGCGGGCTAGCAGCTTCAAGCTCCAACGATCTAACATTTGATTACCTTACTTTTACAGTCGTCATACTGGCCAATCAGTCCTAAACCAAATAACTGCCAGAATCATTGATAGTTGATTTTTAGTCACAGCGCATCCGCGCTAGTTTAATGCCTCAAAGGCACCACTTGCTAAATTATAATATTGTTGATTTAGACAATCTTGCAGATCGTGAGTCACTAGGATCACCGGTATATTCATTTTTCGCACTTGCGCAAATACAAACTCTCTAAAGTCTTGCCGCAACTTATCATCCAAGCGCGAAAAGGGCTCATCCAATAACAGTAATTTAGGCTTGGATAATAAGGTTCTTAGCAAACTAACCCGCGCTTTTTGCCCTCCCGATAAGGTCGCGACATCCCTCAGTTCAAAGCCTTGCATGCCCGCACTTGCCAACGCTTCTCGCACTTCAATCATCCGCTGCTGTCTATCACCTTTAGCGAGAGCGAACAGCAAGTTTCCAGCGACATTTAAATGCGGGAATAATAAATCTTCCTGGAACTGTATGCCGATTTGACGCTGTTCGATAGGTAGGCCAAGTAAGCTTTTACGCTGCAGTATGATATCTCCAGCAATGCTAAAATCTGCTGACAAACTACCTGCTATTGCCGCTAATAGCGTCGACTTACCGCAACCACTCGGCCCCATTATCACCAAAATTTGGCCCGCTTTTAGGCTCAGGGTGATCTCTTTGAAGAGTGCGCTCCCCCGATAGCTAACAGCTAGCATTTGTAACTGAAAAACAGTTGCGCTATGTTCTGATAATGCGTGGTACTTGCCTGTAGTCACCCTATAACCCCTTGCGATGGTAATAAATAATTTTTGGCAAATTAATTCCAATAACATACACCAATAGTGGTAAAGCGAACTGCCATAGCGCAAAGACGGCACTAATCCGATCATCAGAACCGCTTGCCAGGGCCACACTTTCTAAAGTGATGGTATTGATTCGCCCTGCCCCTATATACAGAGTGGGTAAATATTGCGTAACACTCACCGCAAAACCGACTGCGAAGCTAAAGGCTATCGGCTTTAATAACATCGGCAACTTAACTAGCCATAAACCGCGCCATTTCGATCCACTCAGTAAACAGCCCTGTTGAAAATATCGATCATCATATTGTAAAAACACTTTAGACAGGGTGAGGTAACAATAGGGAAGCACGAAAATGCTATGCACCCAAATCACTCCCCAAAGACTCGCATCTAAATCCAAGTTTATCATCAAAACTTGAATACCAAATAAAAATGAAACTTGCGGCACCAGTATAGGAACATACACAATCCATCGCCAGTTTACCTGCAGGTTGACTGACAGGCGTGGCGTGACGCTTTGCTGCTGACTTTGCCAATGCAGCAAGATCACCGTCAACAACACACCGATCAAGGCACTGCTCATCCCTATCACTGTGGTGTTCAATAGCGGCTCTAACAATTGCTGCCAGCTCTTGTGCCAATATTCCATTGACCAGATACTGGGCAGAAAATCCGGAAATCGCCACTGACGGCTAAAAGACCAGACCAATAATGATGCGATGGATAGTAGGGTCCAGCCCAGAATCAGACCGGCACTTGTATAGGCAAATAAGCGTTTGCATGAATTCTTCTGATTTGCAACTTTTACCGCCGCGCCAGCCACCAGCCATTCTCTAGCAGCCAATTTTACAATTTTTTCAGCTGCATAAAATAATACCGCTATCAGTATAAACATCAGTAAAAGCACAGTCGAACCTGCGGCACCTAACAACCGCATCTCAACATCAGCATCACTAAACCACTGGCTAATCAGCACTGAAAATGTGGCTGGCGCCGATGGCCCGAGAATAATACTCAAATCGACTACCGACAGTGAATAGGAGAACACCGCTAACAGAGGGAGTCGCAATTGAGGGTACATTTGCGGGAAAATTAATTTAAGCCAAGCTTCCGACCTTGTGTATTGATAGCTAGCCGCTACTTGTAAGGTTTTATTGATATTGAAACTGCCGATTGCCGCAATAGACATTAGCAGCAAAAACGGCACTTCTTTAATGATCAAAGCTAAGGCTAAACTTAAGCCGAAGGGATCGTTGATGATCAGCCAGTCAGGAGGGATAGTAAAGCCTGTCAGCCCAGGTGACAAAAGGCGCATCACCCAACCGCTGGGAGATAAGAGAAACGCCAGGCCAATAGCGAAGGCCAAGTGCGGAATAGCCAGCAGCGGTGCCAATAATCTATGCAGCCATCGCCAGCTGCTAGTTTGATAGAGCTGCATGCAAATGCATTGACTAATTATAAATGAGAGTAAAGTCGATAATATGCTACTACTCAGGCTAGTCGTTATACTGGTAGCGGTGCTCGGATGAGTATAGACAGCTATAAGTGGCCGCCATGATATGCTCTCGCTACCAATGCTTGGCATATAGCCTAAAGCTGGCAGCCAAGTGCCAATTAAGCCCATGCCTATCGGCAAAACAAAGAGCAGTATCAGCATTAACTGGAAGCCAATGACGGTACTCTGTTGAGCAAAGAGTTGCTTATTCATGCAGGACAATCGAATAAAACAGTAAGGCCAATAGCTTAAGCGCTACTCGCCAAATCTGCTTAAGCTTCCCTCTTAGTTGGCATATCGAGCTAACCAAGCTTTTTCCAGCGCCCTAACCCATGAGCTGTGTGGCTCTAATAGCACTTTACCTAGTTGCTCAGCAGTTAACGTCGCCTCCCCTAAAGGCAGATCCGCAAAGGCTTGACGGTCAACTGCCGTTAATTTTTTCATATCCAACACGGTCGGATCTCCCCATACCGAAGGGTCTGCCTTTTTTAGCTGAGCTTTAGCAGACATTAAAAAGTTGGCGAACACCTTAGCACCCGCTGACGCATTGGCATTAAAAGGAATGGCGACAAAGTGGGTATTTCCCAACGTCCCACCCCGATGAACGTAACTTTTAATACTGCTCGGCAACTCCTGATTGGCAATCGCATTACTCGCATCATTCGGGTTAAAGGACAGAGATATAAATAGCTCTCCGTTGTTTAGCAGTTTTTTCATCTGCCCGGCATTTTTCGGAAAACTGCGTCCTTCACGCCACAACAGAGGATGCAATTGATCCAAATATTCCCACAGGGGTGCAGTCACCTGTTGAAAATCAGCTTCTACTACCGGTTTGCTTAACAGCGATTGATCTGCGATCAATTCAATCAATGCCTGCTTAACAAACGTTGTGCCATGGAAATTAGGTAGCGCAGGATAGCTAAAGCGGCCTTTATTGGTCGCTAGTTTAGTTAATAGTGAATACATATCTGTCGGCGGGTGAGCCATTCGAGCGCTATCGTACATAAAAACTAATTGCGCCATGCCCCACGGCGCTTCTAAATTTTCGACCGCGGTAGTAAAATCGTACCGGGTACTTGGCTTATTTTCGGTATCCACTAACTGGTAATTGGGTAGCTCTTGAGTATAAGCTTTAGCCAGTAAACCCTGATCTTTCATGGCTTTAAAATTTTCACCATTAATCCAAACTAAATCAATCGTGCCATTTTCAGTGCGCCCAGCACTTTTTTCTGCCAGCAAACGACTGACGACATCCGCCGCATCCGTGACTTTTACTTGCTTTACGGTTACCTGATACTGCTGTTTAACTTCTTCAGCCGCCCAGCGAATGTAATCATTGATCGTTTCAGAACCACCCCAGGCATTAAAATATACGGTTTGCTGTTTGGCTTGGGCTAAGGTTTTCTGCCAATTATTATCAATTTCATCGGCGTATAGCTGGGCACTGCTCAACAACAGGGAAAAACTTAGCAGTAACTTTGCCGAGCTAGATTTGCTGCTAAAACGAGAGATGGAGAAAGACATGATTAGAGTACCTTGTTAGCTGTTCAATTATATCTACCATTAATGACCACTTAAAACATCAATAGTTACAAAAAATATTTTATTTTCATACAGTTAAAAAAGAGCAAGGGGGATTGCAACTAAGCGAGATCTCGCAGCTCGACGACTGAAAGTGGCGTGTATACCGACCCCCTACCACCCGCCTTGCTTTGAAATAGCACGACCGCGTCAGCTAAACTGTACAGATCCAATGCAGGCCACTGATCTGGGATCGAAAAACTATGATTTTGTTGCAGCCGACCCAATGTGATATGAGGCCTAAAGCCCGTTTGATCTATAGTGATACCCACTTGCTCTACACAGGCAGTCACCAGCGAATGCAGCGCATCTAATTCGGCACTGTGTGAGGTTTTAGCGACTAAAAGAGTCCATTTCGAGGCACTTTGATAGGATTCAATCGCCGCTAAATGAATATTTAAGGACTGTTCTTGAGCGAGGTATTTCTCAGCAGCTGCGGAAATCTCCTCAACCTTGCTAATTGACAACTCCCCAAGAAAGCACAATGTGAGGTGATAATTTTCCGAGTCAACCCAATCCACTTCTACCTTTTTATCATGCACAGCCAACCCATCAGCACAATTTGCCAACTGCCGCACAATAGGATCGCGCAGCCGTAGCGCAAAAAACGTCCGTATTTTTGAACCATCAAGTAAACTGTCAGTCAACGAGTGCTTCCTCCATGTCGCTGTGAATCCGCTATAATATTACTGTAATTGTAATTGTATTTTGTTAACTTTACTTTTAAGGCGCTGAATTTCTTTATTGACCAACGCTCTGCTCCCATCGATTGCCTTGATCGCACTCTCTGTTTGACTGACTCTTTTATTGAGTGAAGAGCCGACCTTAGGCCGCACTTTTTTAGCAACCACCGCTATTTTAGAAGAGAGGGAGCGCAACGCTTTTCGAACCGCTACTTTATAGTCATCTAGGTGTGTATCAACCACTCCCGTCTCTTTTGTCAAGTCAAGCACTGTGGAATTTAGCTTCTCAGTGGACGCTAGTAAATCCTTATTCAGCACTTTTATATCTTCAACCAAGCCCTGTTGCACCGAGTGCTGCTTGGTTTGCGTAATTTCAAGATTGGTCACGTTAGTGCGCAACGCATCCATTTCAGCGAGACGATCCTCAAGCCCGGACAGCGCCGTTTTTTGCTGACTGGTCATAAAACCCATCTCTTCCTGAGCATCTTCCTGGGCGTTTTTAACTTTCTGCTCAAGCATCTCTATTTCAAAATTAAAAGCGGCTAATTGTTCCGCCTGTTTTGCATCCGCGCTCTTTATCAACTCCGAAAACTTCGTTTCATACTCTCGGTATTGAGTTTCCATAAGCTCTTTTTGGCCAATCACTAATTTTTTCTGTTCATCTAAACGCTGCTTTAAGGTCTGTCCTGATTTTTCAGCCTCCGCCGTTGAATCAGCTAATAGTTGCTCTAATTCAGCAATTCTGGATTCAGTTGCCTCGGCCAACAGTTCACGCTGTTGCTGATCTTGTTTAAAATCATAACCCCAGTAGGCCATTGCACCAACACTGCCAATTAGCAGTAAAATTAACAAGGTGTGGATCCAGTGACTACCCTGGCTTTCATATTGTTTTTTTGCCAGCTGCTGTTTTTCTACAATATTATTTGCTGTGTTATCTTGATTAGCTGAGCCAAAATAAGGCACCTGAACTTTTTCTTCATCTCTCTGTGGCATATCCAGCCCTTTAGTATTAAATAATTACCCTAGCTATCCTAGTTAAACTTCAGAGTAAGTATTGCGTTAACAAGTAAGTAGATCTCTTAATTTTGTAAAATATTGACGCTCTTTAATAGAGCTTTAGCATAACAACTTCGCCTGCCAATAGATTGGGCTTTAGTTTATTTTTATTACTTTATGAACAGCATTATTGGCAATCGCCGCGAACACCACTTTTACTATTCTTTTCTAGATACGAACCGGTACTGCAAACACTCTCTCGACACGTCCCCGCTGCTAAATAAAAACTAACCAACGCTCTGTGTAGAGCTGAGTTAACTAATTAACTACCGATAAAAAGCTCTCATTATAGTCTAGATTTCAGCTATCCAGCTGATAGCTGATCTGCCTCATACTCATTTGATAGATCAGCATAACTTCTACGATAGGCTGATGGCTGCACGTATCAATGAACTAATGCCTACCATCAATTTTTATAATTGAGCGATCAGTATCGCTCTTTTAGGTGCAGGGTGCCCCTCTAACGTTTTAGAGGGGTCATCTGGATCTAAAAAATTAGTCAGTGAATGAAAATCCATCCATTGCGTTGCACGCTGTTCATCGAGTGAAGTGGTCGCCTCATCGACAATTTGGACCTTTTTAAAGCCACATTTTCGCAGCCATAAAGCCAGCGCTGCTGCAGAGGGTAGAAACCAGATATTGCGCATTTGCGCGTAGCGCCCCTGAGGCACCAGTACACTTTGTTCATCACCATCAATAACAATAGTTTCCAGCACCAATTCACCACCGGGTTTTAACAGTGCTTTTAATTCGAGTATGTGATCAATCGGTGACTTCCTATGATAGAGGACACCCATCGAAAACACACTATCCACCCCTTCTAACTCAGGGAATTTAGGCATATTTTCAATACCTAAAGGCAATAAGTGCACCGGTAAGTCGCTACCTAAGTAGCGCTTTATCACGCCAAATTGCGCCAAAAATTTTTGCGTGGGATCGATACCTAGTACTGTTTTAGCCCCCTCTCCCAACATTCGCCAGCAGTGATAGCCATTACCACAACCGACATCGATCACTGTTCTACCTTGAAGCGGACTGATATGCGCCAGTAAGCGCTGCCATTTCCAGTCTGATCGCCACTCGGTATCAATATAGATGCCGTATAAATCGAATGGTCCTTTACGCCAGGGAGACAAGGTCTTTAACTGCGTGATAAATTCTAATTTTTCAGTTTCGCTCAGCTGCTGTTGCAAGTCATTTGCACTGCCGACACTAACCGCAGTCTTAAGGTTTAACTGTGTTGATTCTAGCTGTGGCAAGTTTTCCATCAACTGCTGCCACTGCTCTAGATAACCATGGGTAAAGCCAATCATTTTTTGTTCTACGGCTCTTTGCCAAAAATCAGAAAACTGTGCTAAATCAGTATCTTGGAAATCAGAAATTAGCTTTTTATAATTAATCATGGTCGCTACTTAATTGCAAAAATTGAAACAAAATTATACTGCTGAAACCAACAGTTAACCCGAGAAAAACCTAATTTTGATAAACGAAAAAAATGCTCGTCTAGACTCTCCGGCACTAATACTTTTTCTAAGAGACTACGTTTTTGGCTAATTTCTAATTCACTGTAACCATTTTCGCGTTTGAACTGGTGGTGCAAATCAATCATCAGTTCATTATCATCACTATTGGCAAAGCAGACCTTTTCAGAAAGCAGCAAGATACCTCCCACATTCATACCTTGATAAATTTTCTTTAGCAGAGCTTCGCGCTGCTGCTGGGCGATAAATTGCAGGGTGAAATTAAGCACTACCATGGAGGCATTTTCTATAGGAAACTGCAGTATGTCCCCTACATGCAATTCAATTTTGGTCTGATGTTTATACGCATCTATATGATGGTGACAACGCGCCAGCATTGCCTCGGAATTATCAATGCCGATGATTTTAACATTAGTGGCGGTAATTCCCGAGCTCATGGCTAAACTAGAGGCTCCGAGAGAACAACCTAAGTCGTAGCAGTGGCTGTCATTAGTAACGAAGCGCTGAGCAAACTTGGCCGTGTTTTTAAGTATTTCGCTATAGCCAGGCACTGAGCGCTGAATCATATCTGGAAATACTTCAGCGACTTGCCCATCAAAGCTAAACATCTGCTTATCGGTTTGCGCCGCGTAAATATTATCTGTTTTTTTGATCATCAAAGGTACATTATTTACACCTTAGTCCGTGGTTTCAAAGTAAATACAGAGTTTAAGATCAAGACACTATGCTCTGTGCTGCAGTGAAATCGCTGATTCAGGTTAGACTTTAGGTTATTTCTTAAATTTTAATTCCTATTCAAGAAAAGCAACGTTTAAGCGGCGAATTTTACGGGGTCTAATAGATTTGGACAAGCTTCTTCAGGCCTAGAGCGCACAAACAAAATCAATCACTTGATTTTCGGACCCAAACAGTACCACGAAGCTTTTAAAGCAGCAGAAATAACCAGGCTGATAGTTTTCAGCGAGCCTATTTGTCGCTCATCTGTATTTTTTTACTCGGCGACTAGCTTAAAAAATAGGGAATGAGATATACTACGTTGCTGGAAATTATCTAAACAATTTAATGGTCCCTGGAATTCTGTCATGACAAAGCCTTTTCGTATCCAAAGTAAATTTGAGCCTGCAGGCGATCAGCCTACTGCCATTAAAACTTTAGTTGAAGGTATTAATTCAGGTTTGTTATCGCAGACATTATTAGGCGTGACCGGCTCTGGCAAAACGTTCACTATCGCCAAAGTGATTGAAGAGATCCAACGTCCCACTATTGTCATGGCGCACAACAAAACTTTAGCCGCGCAACTCTACGGTGAATTTAAAGAATTCTTCCCCGACAATGCCGTCGAGTATTTTGTCTCCTATTATGATTATTACCAACCAGAAGCCTACGTCGCCGCCTCCGATACTTTTATTGAGAAAGATGCATCGGTTAACGAGCATATAGAGCAGATGCGACTCTCTGCCACCAAGGCACTACTGGAGCGCAAAGACTGTATTATTGTCGCCACTGTCTCTGCTATTTACGGCCTAGGCGACCCACAATCTTATCTGTCAATGATGTTACACGTCTCCCGTGGAGACACCTTAGATCAAAGAGCAATAATTAGACGCCTAGCTGAGTTACAATACACCCGTAATGATGTTGAACTGCACCGCGCCAATTACCGAGTACGTGGCGATGTTATTGATATATACCCAGCTGAATCTGAGAAGGAGGCGGTACGTATTGAGCTTTTTGATGATATTGTGGAAAATTTATGTTGGTTTGACCCACTGACCGGAGAGGTCTTGCGAAAAGTTCCGCGCATTACCGTTTATCCTAAGTCCCACTATGTCACCCCCAAAGAAAAATTAATGGAAGCGGTCGAGAAAATTAAAGTAGAGCTAGACCAACGCTTAGAATACCTCAAGTCGGAAAATAAATTAGTCGAACTACAGCGTTTGGAACAGCGCACTAATTATGATTTAGAAATGATTAGGGAATTAGGTTACTGCTCTGGAATCGAAAACTATTCTCGCTATCTTTCCAGCCGCCAGCCGGGAGAAGCACCACCCACTCTTTTTGATTATTTGCCTGATAACGCATTGGTGGTCATCGATGAATCTCATGTCACAATTCCACAAATTGGCGCTATGTATAAAGGCGACAGATCACGCAAAGAAAACCTGGTCGGTTACGGCTTCCGTCTTCCCTCCGCTCTAGACAACCGGCCAATGCGCTTTGACGAGTGGGAGAAAATAGTTCCACAAATGATTTTTGTCTCCGCGACTCCGAGTAAATATGAAGCCGCTAACGCCGGGCAGATTGCCGAACAAGTGGTTAGACCTACTGGCTTGCTCGACCCAATTATCGAAATCAGACCTGCCATCAACCAAGTTGACGACCTACTGGCAGAGATCAATTTAATGGCCGCGCAAGAACTGCGCACCGTGGTAACCGTTTTGACCAAGCGAATGGCGGAAGACTTAACCGACTATTTAGCGGATCACGGTGTCAGAGTCCGCTATTTACACTCAGACATCGACACCGTTGAACGAGTGGAAATAATTCGCGATTTACGACTCGGTGAGTTTGATGCGCTGGTCGGTATCAACCTACTTCGCGAGGGTATTGACATGCCCGAAGTTGGCTTAGTAACCATATTAGATGCTGATAAAGAAGGTTTTTTACGCTCTGAAACATCGATGATACAAACCATCGGCCGAGCGGCGAGAAATATCAATGGCCGAGCTATTTTGTATGCCGATAAAATAACGGGCTCTATGCAGCGCGCGATGGACGAGACCCAGAGAAGACGCGAAAAGCAAATAGCCCACAACTTAGCGAATAATATCACCCCTAAAGGCATCATTAAATCTGTGGCAGATATTATGGAGGGCGCCTCTACAATTCCTGGCAGAAAAGCCGCCAAACACATTAGGCGTGTTGCCGAACAGGCGGGAGAACACCAAACTGACGCTAGAGAGATGTCTTCTAAACAACTATCGAAGGCGCTTTCCACATTGGAAAATCAAATGTACCAAGCTGCTAAAGACCTGGAGTTTGAACTTGCCGGACACTATAGAGATCAGCTCGAAACTCTCAAGCATTCGGCTCTGCAGTCATAAAGTATCAGCTGAGCCTATAGAGCTTGATACCTCAGTTTGGAATACTGTCGATAAAAAGCACGCTCAAAGCAGCTTTTATCGCCATTATTGAACTTCGATTATTTTTTTAGTTTAGGAGTTAGTGATTACGATACAAGGTAGGGTTAATACAGCGATATTCTATCAAGGCTATATAGTATTTAGTTCCGGAAAGTTAGCGGCATGCTGAGTAATCCATTCAGCCGCCGCTAAATCAATACTTAGCTCCCGGCCTTCCGTTAAACTCACTTGTTGACGATACTGTTCGATATAGCAGACTTGTTCAATCATACGAACAGCAAATGCAGTGTCGGGACAATCGAACACCACGCCTGTTTCAAAACCTATACCATCCTTCAGAGGCTCGCTGCAACAGACGTAACCTTTGGCAAAAAAAGCCGGCGTTTGAACATTTATTTCAACTTCAACACAAGTATTAACGATGTAGCGTGTTTCAGTATGAATATAAACACCTGTACTGGATTTCTCATTGATACAAGGGAGTGGGAATTGATTCTCACTGACCACCATTTTTACAGGTACTTCTGTGGGGTGATGAATGAAACTTGGTACTTGCATTTCGCTTTAACCTAAAATTTAAAACAACGTTCATAAATAGCTTAACGACTATACTGGATTTTAATTAAGCACTTTCTATAATTAAGCTGGTCATCAAGCTAACTTTTACCTAATCCGTAATTTCAAAGTGAATACAGAGTGTAAGATACAAGGGCTATAGAGTGGAGCTGAAAAAATTTAACTGCAAGCGTCCTGAGCTCGCTAAATAAATGCATCCATGCATAAAACCCGTAGATTCACTGGGTAAGCTTAGAGCCGAATATATCACTAAAACTTACTGAATAACCTCTACTTAACCCCATTATCTTCATAAACATCAACAGCGTCTAGTAGTAATCTATATATTATTCTGAAGTCCGTGACTTCAAAGTGAATACAATGCATCCTGCATTCGCTAAATAAATGCATGCATCCATACATAAAATCCATAAATTCAATGGGTATTTTTCTAACTGCCGTATAATCAATAACTTGCGCTAAGCGGCACAGTAAACTCACTGATTCAGGATTATATCTATTTACTTTGCATCTTTCACCATCACTGCTAATCAACCTTAAACATCAAGAAGAAACGAAGGTAATACCTGCTATAAATGCTCTATCTATAACAATTGATCATCATTCTATTCTTTTTCAAACTCAATACTGTTTTTAATATTAAACGAACGTTCGTAAACCGACTGTTTGACCACATAAAATTGGCTTTGTACTCTTTCAAGCTTAATGTTTGGACTAATGCTCGTGACATTTTGACTTTTAAAAACAATAAATCACCACTGACAACACTATAACAACCCACAACACACTGTCATTATGTACCTGAATTCGTTACTTTACAGTGAATACCGAGTGCAAGACACTGGCTCTACGGCGGAATTGAAAAATCTTAATTGCATCCGTAGGTTCAGTGAGTATTTTTCTAACCGGTTTAAATCAACAGCCTGAGCGATGTACTGTAGTGAACTCACCAATACAGAGTCAAGTCATCATTTTCATCCCATAATCTCGACAACAGATTAACAATAGATGAATATTAGTATAAAATTTATGACAAAGTAGAGGCGATAGCTTACAGTTATAACGGCTTTTGAATTTGTTATTATTTTCTTTCTTGATTGGTAGCTTAATAAGGCACTAACGGAGTAATATACTCGACTTATTAGGTTTTGTAATTATTTGAATTCCTTCTATCATGCTTCGATATTAACCGAATTCCAGAAGAATTTTTTATAACTGAGCTCTTTTAGCGAGCGCTCTTTAACTTGATTAAAAATAAACAGAGAATATATTGTCAATTTCACACTTAGTTGATTAGACGATCAATAAAAAGGAAATAGGAATCAATGATGAACAACTATAAAACTTTCAAAAAAGTAGCTGGTGTTTTCACTCTATCAGTTGTCATAACAGGCTGCGCGTCTAATTCAAGCACAGAGTCCAGTACTTGGGATACAAAACGAGTTTTATGTGTAGCTGCCGGTGGCTTAGCAGGTGTCGCTTTAGACGGTGCGGGCAATCGTGGTAGTGATAACAAATCCAAAGCAGCTGGCGCTCTAGTAGGTGCTGGACTTGGGGCTATTTTTTGCGCACCTGGCGTGGTTTTAGATGGCGATCAAGATGGTGTTGAAGATAAAAAAGATGATTGTCCGTATACTCCTCTAGGTACAGCAGTAAACGAAGTTGGATGCTCATTAGATGATGACAAAGATGGCGTTGCTAACACCATTGATCAGTGTCCTAACACCCCTGCAGGGGCGAAAGTTGATGTAACTGGTTGCGAAATAATTACCGACCAAGATGGCGATGGTGTATTAGATGAAGCTGATCAGTGTCCAGACACTATCGCAGGCACTGCTGTCAATGCTGTAGGTTGTGATGAAAATGTAGCTATCGTGCTTGACGGTGTGTTCTTTGAATACAAGTCATTTGATTTAACTGCAGATTCAAAAGTACTCCTCAACAAAATAGCCAGTAAGTTAATCGCAGCTGATGCGCAAGTACTAGTAGCTGGGCACACTGATTCAGTAGGCGGTAACGCTTATAACATCAAGCTATCTGACAAGCGTGCTGCATCGGTGAAAGATCACCTTATTGCCCAGGGAGTCTCCGAGCAGAGCATCTCATCACAAGGCTTTGGCGAAGACAATCCAATAGCAACAAATAATACAGATGAAGGCCGCGCCAAGAATAGACGGGTAGAAATGCAAATTCAAAACTAAGTTTTTGCTTAATTTAAAAACCGGCTTTAAAGCCGGTTTTTTTATGCCTAATCTATTGACAATACCTCACCACTGAAAGACGCTTTTCGAAAAAGCGCAATTAATCATTTCAAGATTGTCGACAATCTTTCTAATTCGGGGTAATATCCCCTCCCATATCTATTATCTGAATCAGTGACGCCCATGCGACTCTTAGCATAAGCTATTGATCTTACAACGGTTTAAAAATCATTCACTGAACCTAGAGGTCAGCTATGATTTTTAATTTCGACCTTAAATCAATGTTTTTCAATTAGTTTGTGCTTTTTAACCACCGATTCAGGTATCAGTTTAGAGAAAATCTAATCTATATCCAGATATACGTCGGTACATACCAAAAAACAATTGCCACGAAGAGCAATTGACCGACAGACCACAAATGAGGACTAAACCGTGTTAGAAGCTTACCGTAAACATGCAGCAGAGCGCGCCACTCAAGGCGTCCCGCCAGTACCACTAGACACAGATCAAACCGCAGCTTTAATTGAACTTTTAAAAACCCCCCCTGCTGACAAGGGAGACTATCTCCTCAGTTTATTAGCAGAGCGTGTTCCCGCTGGCGTCGATCAAGCAGCCTATGTTAAAGCGGGCTTCCTTGCGGCCATCACGACTGGTGAGACACAATCGCCACTGATTACTAAAACATCTGCGGTTAAACTTTTGGGTACTATGCTCGGTGGCTATAACATTCAACCTTTAATTAGCTGTCTTGATGATGAAGAACTAGCGGTGAGCGCTGTAAAAGCGCTGTCACATACCTTGTTAATGTTTGACGCCTTCCACGATGTAAAAGAAAAAATGGATGCCGGCAATAAATACGCTAGGCAAGTGGTCGAATCATGGGCTGAAGGCGAGTGGTTTACCTCTAAGCCAAAGCTAGCGGAGAGCATCAAACTTACCGTATTTAAAGTACCCGGCGAAACCAATACTGATGACTTATCTCCGGCGACCAACGCTTGGTCTCGTCCTGATATTCCACTACACGCCAATGCCATGTTAAAAATGACTCGCGAAGGTATTGAGCCACAAGAGCATGGAGAGCTTGGACCTTTTGCGCAAATCGCAGCCGTTAAAGCCAAGGGCAATCCTGTCGTCTATGTCGGTGATGTGGTTGGAACTGGATCGTCTCGTAAATCTGCCACTAACTCAGTGCTCTGGTTCTTCGGTAGTGACATCCCCAACATACCCAATAAACGTACAGCTGGTTTTTGTTTTGGTAGCAAAATTGCACCTATTTTCTTTAATACAATGGAAGATGCCGGTGCGTTACCGATTGAATTAGACGTTGATAAAATGCAGATGGGAGATGTTATTATTCTTCACCCTTATGCGGGAAAAGTAACCAATGAAGCGGGGGAAACTATTTCAACTTTCTCTCTAAAAACTCAAGTACTACTCGACGAAGTCCGTGCTGGCGGTCGTATTGCGCTGATTATTGGCCGCGGCTTAACCGATAAAGCACGCGAAGCTTTATCGCTTGGAAGCAGCAATCTTTTCAAGTCGCCGGAGCAACCCAGCGCTAAACCAGGACAAGGTTATACGCTAGCGCAAAAGATGGTAGGCAAAGCTTGCTATACTGACGGCATATTACCGGGCACTTATTGCGAACCTAAAATGACCACGGTTGGCTCCCAAGACACCACCGGCCCCATGACTCGCGATGAACTTAAAGATTTGGCCTGCCTGGGCTTTTCCGCCGACTTAACCATGCAGTCATTCTGCCATACTTCCGCTTATCCAAAGCCTGTCGATGTTAAGACTCACCATACTCTGCCTGATTTCATCATGAACCGAGGCGGTGTCGCACTTCGCCCTGGTGACGGTGTTATTCACTCATGGTTAAACCGCATGCTACTCCCTGACACAGTCGGCACCGGCGGAGACTCACACACTAGGTTTCCACTGGGGATCTCTTTCCCTGCAGGCTCAGGCTTAGTTGCCTTTGCCGCCGCGACTGGAGTGATGCCACTGGATATGCCTGAATCAATTTTGGTGCGTTTTAAAGGCAATATGCAGCCGGGTATTACGCTTCGCGACTTGGTACATTCTATCCCGTATTTTGGTATTAAAGAAGGCCTACTAACCGTTGCTAAAGAAGGAAAAATCAACGAATTCTCCGGCCGTATTATAGAAATTGAAGGCCTTGAAGACCTTACTGTTGAACAAGCTTTCGAATTGACGGACGCCTCTGCCGAGCGCTCTGCTGCCGGCTGTACTATCACCTTAAGTGAAAACTCTGTCGCTGAGTACCTAAAATCTAACATTGTCATGCTTAAATGGATGCTCGCTGACAACTATGGGGACGCCAGAACCATTTCCCGTCGCATCATAGCGATGCAAGAGTGGCTGGCCAATCCTAGCCTGATGCGTGCCGATAATAATGCTGAGTACGTACATGTATTAGAAATTGATATTTCTGCCATTAAAGAGCCTATTCTTTGTGCGCCTAATGATCCTGATGATGCTCGCCTTTTATCCACGGTCGAAGGACAAAAAATTGATGAAGTATTTATCGGCTCCTGCATGACCAATATTGGTCACTTTCGCGCTGCTGGCAAGCTCATTGAAACCGTTAAAGGCCCCTTACCGACTCGCATGTGGATTGCTCCCCCGACTAAAATGGATGCAGCACAGCTTTCTGAAGAAGGCTATTACTATATATTTGGTAGTGCTGGGGTGAGAATTGAAATGCCGGGCTGTTCTTTATGTATGGGCAACCAGGTGAGAATTGCGGAGAACTCTACCGCAGTCTCAACCTCCACTCGCAACTTCCCCAACCGCTTAGGAGATGGGGCTGATGTCTATCTCGCTTCAGCTGAATTAGCAGCGGTGGCCGCTATTACCGGGAAACTACCGACCGTGGCAGAGTATTTAGAATACGCAAAAACTTACGACACTATGTCTGGTGAAATTTACCGCTACTTAAATTTCGACCAAATGGATAGCTACGTTAAGCAAACATCCAACGTTATCCCACTGGTTGAAGCTTAAGCGCTAAAATTAGCCATGATTTGCAAATACAGTGTGTTTCGCACTATATTTGCAAAACCTAAAATCTCACTTAGCACTCGCTAATGTGAGATTTTTTATTTAACATCGACTCTTATCTCTATCACTGATACCTATAACCCTTATGGCAAACTTAATACTCCTCAACAAACCTTTTCAAGTGCTCAGTCAGTTTACGGATGAGGGCCAGCGCAACACCCTGAAAGCTTACATTACCGAGCGGGGATTTTATCCTGCTGGAAGGTTGGATTATGACTCTGAAGGATTATTGATACTAACTGATGACGGCCAGACGCAACACCAGTTAGCTAACCCGGCTTTTAAGCTAGAGAAAACTTACTGGGTACAAGTCGAAGGACAAATTGACCAACAGGCGATAGAAAGCCTAATTAAAGGAGTACTGCTCAAAGACGGCAAAACAAAGCCAGCGCAGGCGAAAATTATCATTGAACCACAGCTGTGGCCAAGAAACCCACCGATTAGAGAGCGAAAAAACCAACCGACCTCTTGGTTAGAGCTAAAAATTAAAGAGGGAAAAAACCGTCAAGTAAGACGAATGACCGCAGCGGTAGGCTTTCCTACATTAAGATTAATTCGCTACGCGATTGGCAAATGGACCGTGCAAGATTTAGAGCCGGGACAGAGCCGCAGAGCAGTAGCTCATTTAGCAGCCCCTAAAAAACACCAACAAACCAAGCCGCCTCAGACTAAAAGAAAGCGCTACAGCAAACCCAAGAGCTGCTAAATAAGCCGCTCATTTAACAATAATTTAATCACTATTTTAAGCTGATACTGGTATTAGATATATCAATGTGACCGAGCTTCTTTAAAGTGCCGAGCGCCATTTTATAAGATTTTTTACTGATCCCAAAAGCTTGATAAATATCTTCAGGTTTACTTTTATCACTGAGTTCACTCACCCCTCCTCTGCTCTCTAAATCATCCAATATTTGCTGGCAAAGCTCATCAACCTTAGCGTAACCTGGTTTTTCTAACATCACATCTATTTTGTCATGATCTAATAGACGCTTAATATAGCCTTTGCGTTTATGCCCGGGTCTAACGGTTCTAAAGACGTCTTTAACATGCAGTACTGCCCAGTACAGATCATCGACAATGACGCTAAACCCCAGGTCATTTTTACGCACAATAAACATCTGCACTTCTTTTCCGACACTAAGCTGAGAAGTATCATTTTTTAAGAACTTATCCAGCTTAGTCGATGCTGCTATCCTATCGGTGTTATCCAAATACGCCCTAACGGTAATTCGCTGCCCCTGCTCTAAGGTTTTACGTTGCTCGGCATAGGGAACGAACAACTGCTTAGGCAATCCCCACTCCAGGAAAGCACCAATATCATTAACCTCAGCGACTGTTAAGGTTGCAAATTCATCAACTTGAATCAAAGGCCTAGCGGTACTTGCAACCACATAGTCATCTGAATCCAGATACACAAAAACCTCTAAATGATCCCCTTTTTTACAATTTTCGGGAGCTTCATTTTTCGGTAGCAAGATCCCACCGTATTTTCCGCCGTCCAAATACAGGCCAAAGTCGGCTTCGCGAATCACTTCTAGTTTATTTATTTTTCCAATTTCTATCACAACTAAATCTCATTTTGTTGGTGCTATTTGCGCCGTGGAACAGCTTCGAAATAGCACGTATATATACTTTAGGGCCTAGCAGCCTGTCGGACTTAACGCCAATCTACTACGATCGGTAAGCCCGACAGACTCCTAGACATAACGATTACAATTGCCAACCATTCAAAGTACGGCCTGCTAATTACCTAACCAAAAAAAACAGCTGCAGCGCCAATCAGACCGCCAAACACTCCTCCCCATACAACTAGCCAGCCTAAGTGCTGCCTAATCATCTTTTGCACAATATCTTTAACTAACATTGGGGTTAGCTCCTGCAGACGCTGCTCTAAAATATGCTCTACTTTTGCAATCATCTCAGCGACACTTACAACCTCATGTAGCTCTGTGGCTAAAAGTTTTTTAAATTGCTCTGATTCTGTGGTGTCGATAATGGATTGCTGGATTTTTTTAATAAAGGGCTCGCGTATAGGTTCGAGAGCCGCTACCCCTCCTACCATTTCTAACATTGCTCCAAATGAGGATTGTTGAATCACTTCAATCAATCCATCAAAAGTCGGTTCAAAATCAACTTTTTCAATGATTGGCCGCAACCTCAACTCGGCGATTGCATCTGTATCTTTAAGGAATTTTTCGATATTTTCAGCACTAAAGAACTGCTCCATAATCATTATCTTTATGCCGCTTTTGAATTCTGCAAAACGCGCGGGAACCACCCCTGAACCATATAGAAATGGTACTTTTTCAAACAGCATATGGATCGCCAGCCAATTGGTGACTGCACCCGCCAAAGAAAAGACACCTATTGAATAAATGATCTCATTTTGTAAATACAATGCTAACAGTACCACAGCCAATGATACTAAATTGGTAGCTAAACTCTTATTCATTTTTTTCCCCTAATTCACCAGGGGTTATTATGAGGATCTAGTATGATTTTTTAAAGCGCGGAGTAAGGAATTTAACAAAATTATAATACTGAGGCCTCTGCATAACTACTGCGCTCGGTAATACGGCGTTAAAAACCGGCTCAACATGCTAATTTACACCAGTAATACCCATAAACAGAGGCACACTGCACCCAAAGTGAGGGGCGTACTAATTCGCTATCTCGCCGTTTTTTGCCTTGTATTACCTTCGCTCGCAACATTAAGCAGAGGCCTCATACTGTCGAGAATAAGCTTAGCCTTGTCGCTTTGATATTTGTCTTTTTAGGGTTAAGCCATGCTTTTTTGCCAGTAAAGTCGCTATTTTGGTAACCCCTGTAAAATAGTGATCTCCCTGCTTCGAATGCTCTTCAAAAATTTTACTCTGCAGCGTAATTATGTCATTCAAGGTATCTTCTGTTTCCTGCCAAAAACGCATCCTCTCCTGAGCGATGGCAATGCTTTGTACAAAAAGCTCTATCAAATTTATATCATCATCAGAAAGCGCTTTTTTATATTTAATACACAACAATGTTTTATGCTTATCACGAGACTTATAAGAAAATAAGAGCTGATTATTTGCTTGGTTTTTATAAATAAGTTCGCTACATAACTGCACTTCATTGATGGCTTTCTCTGACAAAATGTTGTTAACGCTACGACCTATGAATTTCTCATATCGCCCAACTGCAGCAATTATATTACAAGAATCTAAATCCATATCTGCACTAGAATCTAAATCAACAAGAGCCGCATCAGCAGAATAATACAATAGGGATGTCAATTGTAATAGAACACCGGTCGCATATTCACTCGCATACTTAGTTTTAAACAGGTTGGCAGTTGCTTCAATTACCTTTTTTAAACCTATTCCGTGATTAGACAGAGCTAATACATCACGATAGGATCTTAATCCTGAAATAACACAGGAAAAAAGGTTTTGTGCCGTTAATTCGGTTTTATTTTTGTAATCAAAAATATCGTAATCAACAATCACCGTATTTTCTGGGGCATGACCTGGCTGACCGGTTCTTAAAATTATTCGAATTAAATTATTTTCTAGCTCTTCTCTAATCCAAGCTATCAATTCTAAACCAGCGGTATCAGTTTCCATAACGACATCTAACAGCACCACTGCGATATCAGATCTAACATTCAAAATTTGCTTCGCCTCTTCAGCGCCATAAGCAGAAATGAAAATTAATTTTTTCCCTTCAAAAACTTCACCTTCTAAAGCAAAGCGAGTAACAATATGAACGGCAGGTTCATCATCTACAATAAGAATTGGCCAAGTGTCATCGCTATCCTCCGAAGCATCAGCGTGCTTTGGAGCATCATCTAAAAACTCATACATAAAATTTCACCTTGAACAAACATTCAATGTAATTATGAATTTCTAACAGATTAACACCTATAATTTTATACAAAACCCACCTTATTCAAACAGTAAATAACTTATATAACGGCTATTTTTTAATGTTACACCCTAACTATTATTTATCAAAACATAGCCGGTTAATATTTATAATTTTAGGAAAAAGTCATAAATTCATCAGACTATTACCTAAATATTCTACTGCTCACTGGTTCTTTTTAAGCAGATTCTAAACAGATACCATTCAGCGGGCATTTTTCTAACCGCTGTAGAATCAAGATCAAGAGCTTGCGCTATGTGGTGCAGTGAAGTCACTGATTCAGGTTCTAATTAGGGACCAGCATAACAGCATTTTCTTGCCCGATAAAACCGACTCTTAAATAGCGGCTATATCGGTGGAAATAGAACTCCATGATCCTTGCGCACAGAGAACCAGCTCTGTAACTGCTTAAATCACAAGATTCTCTTACGCCAGAGACATGAATGAGCCCTAATCTTCTAATTCTTCATTAGGCCTAGGCCAGGCATTAATGATGGCCTTGACGAATGTCGCAAGCGGGATAGCGAAGAACACCCCCCAAAAACCCCATAGCGTACCAAAGACTAACACGGCTATAATAATTGATATGGGATGTAAATTAACCGCCTCAGAAAACAACAGCGGTACTAACACATTACCATCTAGCGCTTGAATGACGCCGTATACCAACATTAAGTAGAGAAATTCATTCCCCCAGCCGAACTGAAAAAAACCTATCACAGCAACTGGCAGCGTCACTAGCGCAGCCCCTATATAAGGTATCAATACTGACAAACCAACCATTATAGCCAATAGCGCAGCGTAGTCTAAATCAAAGAAAACGAACCCTAGATAAGTCACGAAGCCAACGATAATTATTTCAACGGCCTTGCCGCGGATATAATTAGCTATTTGCACATCCATTTCGTGCCAAACTTGAATCATCATCTCCCTTTTGTGTGGTAGCACAGAAGTCCAAGAGCTGACTAACTGCTTACCGTCTTTTAAAAAGAAAAACACCAATATAGGCACTAAGACACAATAAATTAGTAGCGCGACGATAGATCCTAATGAACTAACAGAGTAGGTCAGCATTAGCTGCCCTAAAGACCCTAATTCTGTAGTCGCCATTTTGGTAATTTGAATAATTTGCTCTTCAGTCACTATCTCTGGGTAGTGCTCTGGCAAGACCAATAGTCCTGCTTGAATTTGCTGAAGAATATAGGGAATATCATTAAGCAGCTTGGAGGACTGCTTCCAAGCCAGTGGAATCACAATAAATATTAACGCTAATAAAGCACTAAAGAAAATCGAAAAGACAATATTTACCGACAAAAGGTGAGATAGCTTTTTTCGTTTCAACCAACTGACGGAACCCTGCATTAAAAAGGCCAAAATCAAACCGGCAAACACAGGTGCTAATGGCCCCCCTAAGGTCAAAATTATCAATAGGGATGTCGCTATCAAAACAAACAAAAATAACGCCTCTTCATTCGAAAAGTAGCGCTCTATCCATTTTGAAAAAACTTGCTTCATTTATTTTTCTCTCAATAATTTATACATTTTTGTGCTACCGCTTTTAATATACGTAGGCTGCACTCTTAATTTTAAGCGCAAACCTAGACCTTCAATTCCAACCCTTGGCAAGCTGATTTCCAACTAAGTTTCAATTTTTCAAGATGTAGAAATAAAAACTTTGATCTCTTTCATACATATCTAAAAGCTGGTGTGCACTGTGTTGTATAAACGCGCTGAAGTCTCGAACAGAACCTGCATCCGTCGCTATCACTTTAAGTACCGCCCCTTTTTTTATAGACCTTAGAGCTTGTTTAGTTTTAAGTAATGGCATAGGACAGTTAAAAGCACTGACGTCTAGCACTTCATCAAAATACAACTCAGACATAGAATAGGTAACCTGAAAGAACGAACAACCGATACCAAGCACTTAACAAATTTCGATTCCGAAAATACAGCTTGTAGCGTATATTTCACTTACTACAGCGTGTATAAAACCTTAACTTATAAGTACATTTTGCGGTTCGCAATAATGACACGCTTAGCCCATATATAATAGGAATAGTTAGATAAGTTAAATGAATAATTGCACAGATGCTTAGAAAAAGAACAATACAACCCTGATCAGAAACTATATCAAGCTATCAAGGTCTATTCATTTACTTGTGTCAGACAATGGTTAAACTTAGCCTAGTCTAGCGATAATATTTTTCTAAGCTCGCGCCCCTCTGCTCAAGACCAACGAAAACTGTAAATAATAGCGCGATACCTTGCCTGCCTCCTGAATGCAGCCATTGGTTAATTTCAGGGAATCTATAAACATCTAAAGTTTTATACTTTTCACCTGAATCCGTGACTTCAAAGTGAATACAGAGTGCAAAATATTGGTTTCACAGTGGAATTGAAAAATCTTAGCTGCACCCATAGGTTCAGCGGAAATTTCTCTAACCGCTGTAGGATCAAGAGCTTGCGCTATGCAATGCAGTGAAGTCACTGATTCAGGTTTTACTCTAAGTAAGGAAAATGATTTTGAAAACGTATCATCTGATTAAGAAGGTTTTAGCAAGGCTGTTTACTGTTTTTATAATGAGTTTTGGCTCTATATTATTCACCGCAACACTTGGCCACGCCAACTCTCTCCCATTACTTGGCGACTACAGTTCGTCTATTATCTCTCTGAACACTGAATACAGCTTGGGCCAGGGCATCGTAAGAAAAATTCGTAGCGCGAATCAAGGGATTAACGACCCAATTGTGGAATCATACATACAGGACCTAACTTGGGATTTAGTCAGTAGTAGTCAATTAAATGACAAGCGAATTTCGGTTGAGACTATCGGTAATTTAAGTGTCAATGCCTTTGCTATCCCAGGGGGAATTATCGGTATACACGCTGGATTAATTTTAGCGGCGCAAGCCGAGGATGAACTAGCCTCAGTCATCAGCCACGAGCTTGCTCATTTGAGCCAAAGACATTTTGCAGCTCAATTAGACCAACAGCGACTAAGCACCCCTTTTACCATTGCCTCGATGGTTGCAGGAATTTTAGTTGGAGTCGCCAATCCAGAGGCTGGTACAGCAGTACTGGCTACAGGCTCAGCTAATCAATTATCATCCGGCTTAGCCTTCAGCCGCAGAAGAGAACAGGAGGCAGATCGAATTGGCATGTTAAATTTATCCAGATCTGGCTATAGCCCCGAAGCCATGCCAAGAATGTTCAATCGCCTGCTAGAGATACAGAGACTACAGGGAGCGCTTCCGCCTGAATTTTTACTCAGCCACCCAAGCTCTAGCGCCCGTGTTGCCGACTCAAAGAATCGAGCTGCACAACTACCCAGAGGCAAAAAAAAGCACAATTTAGATTTTCAAGTCGTACAGGCACGACTAAAGAGCCACTATTCAAACCTATCTAAGCTCACCTTAAACCACTTTCGTCAGGCCGCAAAAAAAGACCGCTCCGCCTTCAATATATTTTCATTAGCACTGGCCGCGGCCAAGGCACAAAAATATAATGAGGCGTTAAAGAACTTTGCAAAACTGCCCTCTAACTGGAAAAACAACCTACTTGTCAAACTCAGTATCGCTAAAATTCACGCCGATAATCGACAATTGAGCACTGCATTAAAAAGCTTACGAGCACTCAACTTGGTTTACCCCAAACACAGCGCCATACAGCTAATCTATGCTGAAACCTTTCTCGCTGCAGGACAGCCGAAAAAAGCCATACGACAGCTACAGCAGATCACCGAGTATGCAGCAGATAATATTCACGCTTGGTATTTACTAGCGGAAGCCTATGGCCTTGCCGGTAATAAGAATCAAGTCCACACGGCTAGAATTGAATATTTTTTGCTTAAGGGTCAGTTAAACACCGCCAAAAGACAATTATCTTTTGCGCGAAGAGAACAGCATTTAACGCCTGCAGATATTTATAAACTAGACGATTTAGAGCAGCATTTATTGGACGTCAAAGCGTATTTAAATACAAAGTATTAATTAGAAACCTCAGCGAAGCAAATCTCTGAACGAGTTACCTGCACCCGCAGGGACTTATTCAGAGCCTCCCTAGAAGACACTCGTTAGTAAAGTATTTAAAAATAAGCTATATTTACTAATTTCCAACAGGAAACTTCGCTATCGTGCGCGGTTCTCCCAGAGCTCCACCTTTGCTTGTCAGGTCATGCCCAGGCATCACTGATACCAAATCCATTATAATATTTTACATTAAATCAATAGATTAATAGCATTTATAATGGATAAAATCACTGCTTGTGCTATTCTTCTAGGAATCAACTAGGCGGTATGGAGAATACGTTTTAACATTTTTTCTCTGTTATTCCCTCCAACTACATTTTGTAGTCGCTAAATTTAGATCTGTACTTTGCAAACAGTACTCCTAAGTAAAAATACAACTTCGATTATCTAGTGCGGTGCATGCGTCTAAAATCTGCTTTATTCATATTCAAGTAAATCTAGCCCATAAATTGCACCTATAATTCGCACCCATAAACTAGCTACTCGGTGGACTATGACTGCAGAGACTTTCAATGAAGATCCCCTTTGCCAAAGACCACTCAATTGATGATTTGATATTTCCAACTAACAGCGCTTGCAAATGATACTCCGCTGAAAAAACACGTTAATTCTAGATTTATTTCTCGAGATAATCTTACACCCCCTTAAAACAGGAGCACAAATGCACACCTTGATCAGTATTTTAGGCGCCGTATCTTTATTATTATTCGGAATGGAGATGGTAAAGCAGGGAATTATTGGTGCTTTTGGTAACGATCTTAAACGAATAATTAGCCGTTTTACGCGTAATAAAAGCTCCGCATTTGCAGTGGGCCTTGGCATCACTTCTATTTTACAAAGCAGTACAGCAACCGCGCTATTAATTTCATCTTTCGCCAGCAGAAGCTTAATTGCAGGCGCTCCGGCACTCGCCGTTATGCTCGGTGCTGATATTGGCACCACCCTGGTAGCACAAGTTCTCTCCATTGATTTAAGCTGGCTATCTCCGGCACTGATTTTAATTGGCCTTATCTTTCATAGACGCGGCACAACTGAAACTTTCAAGCACGTTGGTATGGCATTAATTGGGCTGGGTCTGATGCTACTCTCGCTAAAATTAATTGGCTCATCCACTGGCCCTTTAAGAGAAGCTGCGGTACTGCAAGAATTATTTCATGCTCTGGAAGATGAAAGAGTGCTGGCGATGATGCTGATCATCTTTCTCACTTGGATTAGCCATTCAAGTATTGCCATGATACTACTCATCATGTCGCTAGCCGCCAGTGCCATTATCTCACCACAGTTAAGTCTTGTTTTGGTGTTGGGTGCAAATATCGGCGGTACTATACCCGCGGTAATTGCCACGTTGAACAAAGGCTCTCAAGCACTTAGGATCACGGTTAGTAACAGCTGCTTTAAAGTCATTTCCTGTTTGATGGTATTACCTTTTATCGATGCTATCTCTGGATTGCTAAGCACTTATGACACCACCGATGTCGCTCGTCATGTGGTTGACTTTCACACCATTTTTAACATTGCTATCGCCGCGGTGTTTTTACCTTTAACCGGCCATGCCTACAAAATAGTAAAACGCTATATTCCAGATCCAGTTAAAGCAGCCAATATTGAAGAGTCACGCTATTTGAACGTAAAACTAATCTCCACCCCTTCTATGGCAATTGACTGCGTCATGCGCGAAACTATGCATATGGCCGAAATGGTCTATACCATGATCGGCAACTGCCTGCCGGCGCTCACCTCAGACAGCTCTGAACCTAGCCGCGAGCTGATGAAAATGGAGAGAGCTGTCGATCGCTTACACAGTGAAATATCAAAGTATGTCACTAAACTAGGCAGGCAAGACCTAAAGAGTGAACAGCTCTCTCAAACCAACCGTATCTTGGCTTTTTCGCTTAATTTAGAACACTCTGCAGACATTACCGAGAACATTGCGGAGATGACTCAGAAAAAAGTAGAAAATAAAGTTATATTATCTGACGATGGATTAGCCGATATTGTCACCATTCACGAAACCGTTTTAAATAATTTCCATTTGGCTATGCGGGTCTTTAGCACCCAAGATATTGATTTAGTCCACGAACTATTGGCGGGAAAGCGCCAAGTCAAAAAACTAACCGAACAAGCCAGCCAAGATCATTTAAACCGGTTACACGATGGCAGCGGTGATAACAATATGCTGCACTTAGATATTATTCGCGAACTAAACCGAATTAACTGGCATATTACCGGCGTCGCCTATCCACTACTTGAATTAGAGCGCAATAAGGACTTAGAGACTGATAAAGCCTAATTTTAGTACCGAGCACGGCTGGAAAAACTAACATAAGCAATCTTGTCTAAGTGAACTCTGCACAGCACACCCTAGACATAGTTAGTCTCGTCAAGCTGCGTCTGCACTGGTGTAACCTCTACACTCGCCTCAGAGATGCTTGACTGACCCAAAGGCTCGCTAAATAAGCCGACAAGTACTGCTTAAAAACGGCTAAACCTCTATAATTCTTCTATTGTTTAACCACTGCATTTAACAGGCACCAATTTCATGGCCGCATTTGACCAATTAGCACTCTGCCCAGAGCTGCAATATACCTTACAACAACTTGGCTATCAGCAGATGACTGCTATTCAGGAAAAAGCCATCCCAGTCATTTTAGCCGGACGGGATGTTTTAGCGCAAGCGCAAACTGGCACCGGAAAAACCGCAGGTTTTGCGCTGCCTATTATTGAAAAGCTGCAACAGAGTGTCGTCGCCGACCACAACTACCATCAAGTTCGCGCTTTAATCCTAACCCCCACTCGCGAACTGGCCATTCAAGTCGCTGAAAAAACCTTAAGTTACGGGGAGCAACTTGGAATGCGAGTGATCGCAGTTTATGGCGGTGTGCGTTTTGATAACCAGATTAGAAAAATGAAACGTGGCGCGGATATTTTGGTTGCCACACCCGGCCGCCTATTAGAAATGTTGATACAAAAGAAGATATCACTGAAAAATTTGCAGATATTAGTCTTTGATGAGGCTGATCGCATGCTCGATCTTGGTTTTATTCACGACATTAATCGCATCATGAGCTTTGCCCCCAAGCAACGTCAAACCTTACTGTTTTCAGCGACCTTTAATGAAAAAATTGAAAACTGGGCACAGCAAGTGTTAAACAGCCCGCTAAAAATTCAGGTCGCTGTTAAAAACAGTGTGGTCAAAGAAGTGCAGCAAATTGCCTACAAGGTTGGCAACAACAGCAAAGAAGAGCTGTTGTGTCATTTAATAAAATCCGGTAACTGGCAGCAAACCTTGGTTTTTACCCGCACTAAAAGAAGGGCTGACAAAGTAACGGCGGCTCTATTGGCCGAGGGCATAAACGCCCTGGCTATTCACGGCGACAAATTGCAAAAGGAGCGCATCACCGCCCTTACAGAATTTAGCAATCGGCAAATTGATGTATTAGTGGCCACCGACGTTGCCGCGCGAGGGCTGGATATAGCAGCTCTGCCACGCGTGGTGAATTTCGATCTGCCCAATCAACCGGAAGCTTATATTCATCGCATTGGACGCACTGCTAGAGCGGGCAAGACTGGCCAGGCAATATCCTTTGTCGCCCCAGATGAGAAAGCTTACCTACAAGAAATTGAACTATTAATCGTCAAGAAACTACAGTTTCACAGCATCCCTATGCTGGAGAAAGGGAAGCTCAGCAGTGAAAAAATAGCCGGCATTAAACGCGCCAATAATAAACCACAGCGCAAGACCGCCAAGGCACATTTTATTGCACCAGATCTGGATAAACCCAGCAAACCAGCCTTGCGCCCCTCACTGATCTCCACTAAAGCGAAACGCAAAAAAACTTGACCCCAGCAGCTTACAGTCAAACTTTAAAGAGACTGTAAGCTGTATCTGTTGATGCCTGGCGGCAAAGCACCCTTTGAACTTATTTTTTAAGTGCAGCCACTACCGCATCACCCATTTGTTGAGTACTTACTTTGACACTACCTTGGCTGTAGATATCCGCGGTACGCAAGCCTTGATCCAGGACCGCCTCCACTGCCGCCTCTATTTTATCAGCCACTGGCGCCATATTTAACGAGTGACGCAACATCATCGCCGCCGATAAAATCATCGCCAATGGATTGGCGATACCTTGCCCTGCTATATCCGGAGCTGATCCGTGACAGGGCTCGTACATTCCTTTACCGGTGATATCCAGCGAGGCCGATGGCAACATGCCGATCGAACCCGTTAACATCGCCGCCGCATCGGACAGTATATCGCCAAACATGTTACCGGTGACAATTACATCAAACTGCTTTGGCTGCCGAATTAACTGCATAGCGGCATTGTCAACATACATATGCGAAAGCTCTACTTCGGGATAGTCTTTACTCATATCCTCGATGATTTCGCGCCATAACATCGTAACTTCCAAGACATTAGCCTTATCGACAGAGCAGAGTTTCTTGCCGCGCTTCATCGCCGTTTCAAAAGCAACTTTACCTATCCGACGAATTTCATTTTCGTTATATATATAAGTATTAAACCCCTCACGCACTCCGTCTTCATTAACTCTTATGCCCCGCGGTTGACCGAAATAAATCCCGCCAGTTAACTCGCGAACAATCAGTATATCTAGACCGGAAACAAGTTCTGGCTTTAGCGAAGACGCATCGGCCAGCTGGGGATATAAGATCGCTGGTCGCAAGTTACCAAACAACTCTAAGCGCGACCTAATTTGTAACAACCCGCCTATCTCAGGGCGTTCTGCAGGCGGTAGCGAGTCCCATTTAGGACCTCCAACACAGGCCAGCAATATCGCATCCGCCGCCTGGCACTGCTGCCAAGTCTGCTCAGGAAAAGCACTTCCCGCTTGATCTATCGCCGCGCCGCCGACCAAGCCCTGCTCAAACTCGATATCTAAGCTGTATTGCTGATTGACTTGCACCAGCACTTTATTTACTTCCTGGGAAATTTCTGGACCTATGCCATCGCCTGGCAAAATCAATACTTTCTTTGACATCTAAAATTATCCTCTACACACTATAAACTGAACAAGACGACTCCGAGCAACGGAGCAATCTCCAAAACTATTTAATTAACTTGTCCGGCCGCGAGATAGCCCGCTCCATCTGCGAACAGACTCTACTGCGGATGCGCCACTAGCTCGCTAAGCTGCCGAGTAATGTCGGTTATTTGCAATAGCTAACTGTCTATCTGTCGCAGCCAACACTTCGAGACATAGCTACTCCCTCGCTACTCCCTCGCTACTGCCTCGCTACCATCAGCAGCGCGCATTATCCCTTAAACCTGAATCACCTTTAATCGCCTTTAATCGCACCAAACAACCAGGGGGCTTGCTTTTTACGCTGCTCTTCGTAGGCCTTTATAGCGCCTACACTTTGCAAAGTCAGATCAATATCATCTAAGCCGTTGAGCAGACAATGCTTCCTAAACGCCTCCACTACAAACGGAAATTCTTCGCCACTCGGGGTGGTCACTCGCTGGCGCTCTAAGTCGACACTTAATTCATAACCTTCTGTAGCTGCGCATTCAACGAACAACTGTTCAATAATATCTTCACTTAAAACAACAGGTAACAAACCATTTTTAAAACAATTGTTATAAAATATATCGGCAAAACTAGGGGCTATTACGGTGCGAAAGCCAAAATCTTCCAACGCCCAAGGCGCGTGCTCTCTCGAGGAGCCACAACCAAAATTGACTCTCGCCAACAGTACTGAAGACTGGGTGAAACGTGCTTGGTTTAATATAAACTCTTTATTTAATGGCCGGTTAGTACAATCTTGATCTGCGACTCCCTCGTCTAAGTAGCGAACTTCGTCAAATAAGTACACGCCAAAGCCGGAGCGCTTGATCGATTTCAAAAATTGCTTGGGAATAATCATATCGGTATCGACATTAGCCCGATCTAAAGGAGCAACTATTCCAGTGTGTTGATTAAATATATTCATTTTACGCCTCCATCATCTCTCTAACATCAACAAAACGACCCGCTATCGCCGCCGCAGCCGCCATCGCAGGACTGACTAAATGAGTGCGCCCACCGTTACCTTGACGTCCTTCAAAATTACGATTAGAGGTCGATGCACAGTGCTCGCCCGGCGCTAATTTATCAGGATTCATCGCCAGACACATAGAGCAACCTGGCTCGCGCCATTCAAAACCAGCAGCTTCGAATATTTTATCTAAACCCTCGGCTTCCGCTTGCGCCTTTACTAGCCCAGAACCCGGCACCACGATCGCCTCTTTAATGCTCGCAGCAACTTTCCTGCCCAGTGCCACTTTGGCAGCATCGCGCATATCTTCAATTCTAGAGTTAGTACAAGAGCCAATAAAAATACGATCTAACTGGATTGAGGTAATCGGCTGGTCGGCTTTTAAACCCATGTACTCGAGTGCGCGGTTAATCCCATCCACTTTGACCGGATCTGACTCATTAGCAGGGTTCGGCACATGCTCGTTGATCGCGACCACCATTTCTGGAGAGGTTCCCCAAGTCACTTGCGGGATGATATCTGCGGCGTTTATCTCTACCACGGCATCAAACACAGCATCGGCATCAGAATGCAAATCTGCCCAAGCGGCGACTGCCTGCTGCCACATTTCTCCTTGTGGGGCAAAGGGACGGCCCTCTACATAATCTATGGTTATCTGATCAACGGCGACCATGCCCACTCTTGCGCCAGCCTCAATGGCCATATTACAAATAGTCATTCGCCCTTCCATGGAAATTTTCTGCAGACAAGAGCCACCAAATTCAATCGCATAGCCGGTGCCACCGGCGGTGCCTAACACGCCAATAATATGTAGCACTAAGTCCTTAGATGTAACCCCAAGACCTAAATCACCCTCAATCTTAATTAACATGTTTTTCATTTTACGAGTAATCAGGCATTGAGTTGCCAATACATGCTCTACTTCAGAGGTGCCAATACCGTGCGCCAAAGCACCAAAAGCGCCATGCGTCGCAGTGTGTGAATCGCCACAAACAACAGTAGATCCAGGTAACGTAGCTCCCTGCTCCGGCCCCACTACATGCACAATCCCCTGCCGGTGATCGTTCATTTTAAACTCTAATATGCCAAAGTCATCACAGTTGTCATCTAAAGTTTGCACTTGGATACGCGAAATAGGATCGATAATTTCCGCCACCCCGCCATCGCGCTTCGTGGTCGGCACATTGTGATCGGGGGTCGCTAAGTTAGCATCGATACGCCAGGGCTTCCTGCCGGCGATGCGCAAGCCTTCAAATGCCTGTGGCGAAGTCACCTCATGCAGCAGCTGTAAATCGATATAAAGTAGCCCGCTACCATCTTCTTTTTCTTCGACTAAATGCGCATCGAAAATTTTATCGTATAATGTCTTGCCAGCCATTTTATTCACTCCTTATTCCTACACTGGTTCTAATAATCCTGAATCCGTGACTTCAAAGTGAATACAGAGTGTAAGATATTGGTTCTACAGTGCAATTGAAAAAATCTGAGCCGCCACAGTTCATTTAATCACTGAGCAGTAACTCCCATGGGTGTCTAGCATCAGCTATTGATCCTACAATTATTTGAAAAGTAGCCACTTCAGCTAATATTTTCAAATTTTTCTATAAAACCAAATTCTTACGCTCTACATCCACTCTGAAGCCACCGATTCAGGTAACGTCTATGATCTCATTGGATATGATTAATTTTATGCTCTTTAATTAAATAACACAAATTCATAATTTTTATGTAAACTATTCCAAACTGGAATACAACTACCTATTCGGATCAATATGGATAACAATACTTTGCAAGCTTTTATTGCCGTTGCTCAATGGCAATCTTTTTCTATTGCCGCTGAAAAATTATTCATCACCCAGTCCGCTATCAGCAAGCGAATTGCCCTCTTAGAGCAACAGCTGGATAAAAAATTATTTGACCGTATCGGTCGACAGATAAGCCTGACCAATGCCGGCCACGCCCTACTGCCCTGTGCTGAAAAAATACTGATGTCATTTGCAGATGCCCGCACGGTGATTAACAATTTAGACCAAACCGTCAACGGCACTCTATCACTTGCCTCCTCTCATCATATTGGTTTACACCGGCTACCTATAGTGTTGCGCCAATTTAGCCAACAGTTTCCGCAAGTACAATTAAATTTGAGCTTTGGAGAATCAGAAGCGGCATATACCGGGGTCGTTAAAGGCCATTTAGAACTCGCGCTGATTACTTTAGCGCCACTGCCAGACCCGGTTATTTGCGCGCAAAAAGTCTGGACCGATCACATGGAGTTTGTGGTTGCTAACGATCACAGTTTGACCCGACAGCCCTCGGTTAGCTTATCCACTCTAAGCCGCCATCAGGCGATCTTACCAGGGCCTAAGACCTTTACTCGACAAATGATGAGTGAGCGCTTTACAGCTCAGGGGTTATCACTAGAGGTTTCTATGTCGACGAACAATTTGGACACTATCAAAATGATGGTGGTGAATGGCTTAGGCTGGAGTTTGCTACCCGCGAGCATGATAGACGATACGATAAAGGTCCTGAAGACCGACCAACCGACAATCTATCGATACCTAGGTTTTATCTATCACCGCGAGAGAACGCTTTCAAACGCGGCTAAACAGTTTATCAAATTATTGCAGGACTAAAAATCTAACTAAGCTCTGCAGAATCATGCAGAGCTGTTCTTTTATAACTATATCCAACCCGAATCGTTGATCTCACTGCAGCACGTAGCGCAAACCATTAATTCACTTTGAAACCGCTGATCCAGGCCCAAGCTAGAAATCAGCTCAAAAATTACGCAGGTTTACTCGCTGAATTTCTACGCTGACCTTGTTTATTCGCCGCAGTGCTACTGTTTACAGAAGTATTGCCACCGGCCTTGTGTCTTCTATTTTTTGATACCGGCTTATGGCCGCGAACATTTTCGGCACTGCGCTGTCCATCTTTATGCTCAACTCTATCTTTCTTTGGCTTCTTCGCTTTAAACGGGCGAGTGTCTAAAGTCGTGGTTGGCAAATGGTTGACCGGCACAAATCCTTCAGCCACCTTGCGAGGAATCACTTCTTTGATTAGACGCTCGATGTCTCTAAGCTGTTTAAACTCATCGGACGTCACTAGCGACAAGGCATGCCCTTCAGAACCCGCCCGACCTGTTCTACCGATACGGTGTATGTAATCTTCTGGAACATTTGGCAGATCAAAATTGACCACTTGTGGCAGCTGGTCAATATCTATGCCTCGCGCTGCGATATCTGTCGCGACTAGCACTTGAATACTACTACTTTTAAAACCCGCTAGCGCTTTGGTTCTCGCACCTTGACTTTTATTGCCGTGAATAGCCGCCGCGTGAATGTTCGCCGCTTCTAATTGCTTAGTTAGTTTATTGGCTCCATGCTTAGTGCGGGTAAAAACCAATACTTGAAACCAGTTATACTCTTTGATCAAATGAATCAACAGCGCCGCTTTTTGGTTTTTATCTACGGCATACAACGACTGTTCAACACTGCGCACAGTCGTGTTAGGAGGACTGACAGATATTTCGACTGGGTTATTTACCAAGCGCTTGGCAAGCGTTCTGATATCATCAGAAAAAGTAGCAGAAAACATTAAATTTTGTCTTTTAGCGGGTAACAGCGCTAAAATTTTCTTAATATCGTGAATAAACCCCATATCTAACATGCGATCTGCTTCGTCCAGCACTAAAATTTCTATCTGGTTGAACTTAACCGCATTTTGGCTAAAGAGATCCAACAATCTACCTGGTGTAGCCACCAGTATATCAACACCTTGACGCAGTTTTTTCATTTGCGGGTTGATCTTCACACCACCAAATACCACTGTAGATCTAAGCGGCAAATACTTGGAGTATGTCTCTACATTTTCTGCAATTTGCGCGGCTAACTCACGAGTAGGGGTTATAATCAGCGCCCTTACAGAGTTTGAATTCGCTCTATTACCTTGTGCTAGTTTGTGTAATATCGGCAAAGTGAAACCTGCGGTTTTACCGGTTCCAGTTTGAGCCGCAGCCATTACATCCAAATTCTTTAGCACAGCAGGAATCGCTTCCATCTGTATGGGAGAAGGTATCTTATACCCTTTCTCGGCGACTGCTTTTAGGATGGGCTCACAAAGACCGAGATCGGCAAAACTCATAAACTACTCTCTTTTAATTGATTCAAAATACTCCAAGGCGCGGCAGTTTACAGCAGCTAAAGTTATGGTACTACGTTTATCGATGATTTAAGGCTTAATTATAGCCTAACGGCTAAAAATCTAGCTCTGCATGGTTAATACGCTAGTAAATAGCGCCGTTAAAATCAACTCATTCACTGCATTTCACAACGACAGTGTACAAAAAAACCCGCACAGGGCGGGTTTATTATACTAAGTGATTACTTTTTGCCTCACCGGCAAGTAAATATCCTAGTGGTGTTCACTGGTGTTTTTTGCTAAATCCACCAGCTCTTTACCTGCAACTATGTACATCGCATAATCTTGCTTCTCGGCGATGCGAAGTTCGTCCAGAACATCGATCCAGCGCACGGTCAGTGCTTGATGGGTATCCATCCAGTTTGAAACCGTTTTTTTGATATCATCACTCTCTTTAAAATTCTGTAACACAGACTTAAGAATCAAGCCGTGCTGCCACTCCAAATCATCGCGGAAAGCTTCTCGGGCAAGCCCCTGCCAATGACTACTGACGTTGAGACTGTTTAGCTGTTGCGCAAACCAAGCCAGCTGCAATTTGTTACTAATTTTAAAGTAAGCTCTCGCTACTTGGTCGACCGCGACTTTAGTAGACTTACCAATTTCTCCGATCGCCAAAACTGAGTACAAACCTCGAGTGCTCGCTATACTAGCGGCAATCTCCTCACTGACACCTAGTTTAGTGTACTTACTGAAAGTCTGTTTCCATCGCTCTAAAGGCTCTCCAAGTAGAAACGTATCCAGCCCTTTTTCAGCTTCTGCTATCATTCCCGAGAATTGATCGAACTCTCGCTGGCAATCCAGACCGCTGACACGATTGCGCACAAACCAGCGAGTCGCTCTTCTGGTTAAGTGTTGCAGTTCTTGCATCAGGTCAAATTGCACTGCTGAGTCAACGCTATAATCCATTTGCTCAATTTTTTTCCAAGTTTCAGTCACTTTGAAAATATCGCGAACCAGAATATAAGCTTTAGCGATAACACCTACGTCAGCTCCTGTTGAAGCAACTAGACGATCTACAAAGTTAATTCCCATGAAGTTAACGATGTGATTAGCCACTTGAGTCGCCACTAATTCACGATTTAGACGATGCGCCTTCATTTGTGGAGCATACTGTTGTTCCAGTTTAACTGGAAAAGAGGTGGTTAATTCACGCGACACATAAGTATCATCTGGAACAGTAGTCTGCAGTAGCGACTCTTTCAAATCTGCTTTCGCATATGAGATCAGTACCGATAGCTCAGGACGAGTTAAACCTACCCCACTAGCAGCGCGTTCAGCCATCACTTCATCTGTGGGTAAAAATTCCAGGGCGCGATTCAACTTACCTTGAGATTCAAGGTTGCTGGTAAAGCGACGGTATTCACCCATTGATTTAACTGTCTGCCGCTCTGCCAAACTAATCGCCTGTACTTGGCGATAGTTATTAGACAGAACTAATTCACCCACCTCATCGGTCATCGAGGCAAGTAAGTTATTGCGTTGCTTCTGGGTGAGATCACCGTCATCCATAATTCCCTTGAGCAGGATCTTAATATTGACTTCGTGATCGGAGCAATCCACACCTGCTGCGTTGTCAATGAAATCAGTATTAGAGCAGCCGCCATTTAAGCAGTATTCAACACGGCCTAACTGAGTGGTACCTAAATTACCGCCCTCTCCAATGACCTTGCAGCGCAACTCGTTGCCATTCACTCGCAACACATCATTGGCTTTATCACCGACATCTTCATGAGATTCAGAAGAAGCTTTTATGTAAGTGCCAATGCCGCCATTCCATAACAAATCGACCTTCGCTTTGAGCAGTGCGTTGATCAAATCGGTCGGTGTTAAGCTGGCGCTTTTAACGCCGAGCATGGCTTTAATTTCTGGAGTTAATTTGATCGATTTAGCACTGCGATCAAACAATCCGCCACCTTTTGAAATCAAGCTCTTATCATAATCAGACCAACTGGAGCGCGGCAGATCAAACAAACGCTGACGCTCAACAAAACTGGTGGCTGCATTCGGCTTCGGATCGATAAAGATGTGCATGTGATTGAAGGCACTCAACAGGCAAATCTTATCAGATAACAGCATGCCATTACCAAATACGTCCCCCGCCATATCGCCAATACCTATCACCGTAAACTCATCTTTAGCGGTGTTAATACCCATTTCACGGAAGTGCCTTTCAACAGACACCCAGGCGCCCTTAGCAGTAATTCCCATGCCTTTGTGGTCGTAACCGACACTGCCACCTGAGGCAAACGCGTCTCCCAACCAGAAATCGTACTCATCCGATATACCATTGGCTATATCAGAGAAGGTCGCCGTACCTTTGTCAGCGGCAACCACTAGATAAGGATCATCAGCATCGCGACGTACTACTTCTTTAGGTGGCGAAACCTTACCGTCAATCAGGTTATCGGTAATATCCAGCAGCGCGCTAATGAAGATTTTATAGCAGGTGATACCTTCAGCTAAAAACTCTTCACGAGACATGCCATCATTTAAATGCTGCGGAACAAAGCCGCCTTTAGCGCCAACTGGCACAATGACCGCATTTTTAACTTGCTGAGCTTTCACTAGCCCCAGCACTTCGGTACGAAAATCCTCGGCGCGATCCGACCAGCGCAAGCCACCACGAGCAACTTTCCCGCCGCGCAAATGCACACCTTGCACTCTCGGGGAAAAGACAAATATTTCAAACAGTGGAGCAGGTAGAGGAATACCGGGAATATCTTGCGGGGTTAACTTAAAGCTTACGTAAGTTTTATCTGCACCATCTGCATCTTTTTGGAAGAAGTTGGTTCTTACTGTGCCTTTTATCAACGCCAGATACTGACGTAATACTCGGTCATCCGTTAAGCTAGTCACACTATCAAAGCTGGCTACAAGCTCAGCTTCAATTTTACTTGCCAGCTTCTCTGAGGCACTTTTAGGATCAAAGTAGGCATGAAACAAGTTGACTAATTGCTCTGCAATTGAGGCGTACTGATTCATAGTATTGATGATAGCATCAGTACTGATAGGGAAGCGTATTTGCTTCATGTAAGCCGCATAGGCTCGAACCAGAACAACATCACGCCAGCCTAATTTAGCACCTAGCACTAAGCGATTGAAATTATCCGATGAAGCTCGCTTATTCCAGATCGCTAAAAATGAATCCTCAAAAGTTTCACGATGCTCTAGGATGACAATCTCATCAGAGCCGGTATAGACCAAATTAAAATCGTGCAACCAAACAACTTCATTACCAGACTTAATTTGATAGGGATGTTCGTCAATCACTCTTAAACCTAAATGCTCAAGCACCGGCAGAATGTCAGAGAGGGGCAGTGCCTGATGAAGGTTGTATAAAGTGAGGTTTAGCTCATTGCCTTCGTTTTCTAGCTGTCGATAAAAGCTTAAACTCAGTGGCTGTTCTTCGGTCAGCTTTGAAATATAACCTATATCCGCAACACCCGTGCGCGGATTAAAAATATCTGAGTATCCAGGGGGATAGTTAACGCCTATAGCATTAAAGGCATTCAGACCTTTTTCCTCACCTAATTTTTCAATTAGAGCTATTTTCAACTCATCATGCCAACTGCGAGAGGCTTGGCGAACTAATTTTTCAATCGACTTAAAGTCAGTATTGGCACTTACATTCCCTTTAGAGCAGCGTAGCGTGAACTGAGTTCTCGCTAAAATTGACTCTGAAAAATAGGTGTGAAAATCTGACTGATCACAACCTAAAGTTTCCTTTAATATATTTTCAACTTTGATCCTAAACTCAGTACTGTAAATATCACGTGGCGCGTAAACGAGGCAAGAAAAGAAATGCGCACTTCGATCTTTACGGAAAAACACCCTAATTTGACGTCTTTCATGAATCTGTAAAATCCCCATCGCCATGGTAAATAATTCATCAGAGCGAGTTAAAAACAATTCATCACGCGGATGTATCTCAAGAATTTGCTGCAGTTCCTTCCAATTGTGCCCACCCTCTGGCAGTTCTGATCTCGCCATAACAGATTCAACTTTACGGCGCACTATTGGAATAAGAGAAGAACTCTTATTGTAAACTGCAGAAGTATATTGACCTAAGAAACGAATTTCTCCAATCCACTTACCTGTTTTATCAAACTGTTTAATACTTATGTAATCAGGGTGAGACGGACGATGAATACGAGATTTAGCCATCGCCTTAGAAAAAGTAATAGTGTCTGTTTCATCAGCCGCAACGTCCTCTGATATGTCATGAAACAGCTCAGATTGACAGTAGGCGTTCCCTCCCGCTTTGAGCAACCCTAACTGTGTACCATCAACCACTACTAATTTAGTTTTGCCAGCTTTCTGGATAACTTTATATTCATCGTAACCCAAAAAGGTAAAGTGACCTTTAAGCCAGACTAAAAAGGCTTTAGTTTCCGCAACATCTGCGGCGGGAATCTTACCGACTTTACCATCAAAGTTTTTAGTGGCCTCTTCACAGAGTTCAACCATCGCCGGAAAATCATTGACCACTGAAATAACTTCATTGAGTATTTCTGTTAACGTCGCTCGCAGATTTTCAAGCTGCTTAGGATCCGAATGACGATCAATTTCTACAGAGATCAGAGACTCCCGACCTGTATTCGCTACTTTAGAACTACCCTCAACCAATTTATTAAGTTTGCCAGAGCCATCTCTTGAGGTCGTTAAAACAGTATTATTAATCGCGTGAATGGTTAAGTTTCGACGGTTTAACTCCATTCTTAATGAATCAACTAAGAAAGGCTTATCAGATTGTAATATTTCTATGAAGGTATGGGTCGACTGCCAGCTATTCTCTTCAAATCGTGGGTTATAAACACGTACTGAAGGGGCTTCCCCTTTATAGTTTTGAATGAATTGCCAGCTTTCTAGAGTAGCGCCGTATAAATCGTCTAGGCGCCAAGCTTCTATGTCTGACTCAGATGCTGCCGCATAATATGCAAGAGCAAACTGTTGGACAGCAGAGGCTTTAGCAGCCCCTAATTTGCTATCTAACTCTTCGTTTAGCTCTTTAAGCAGTGAAGCCTTGATAGTACCAATTTCAGTTGACATCGTCTGCGAATCCTTAGGTATTTTTATATTTCATTTTTAAGTAAAGTAAGTATAGACTAGGACTACATGCCATTCCTCACTCACGACCACTTTTTTGCTATTTATACCAATAATTTAAAATTTTTAGTTGATGATTGCACAATCCTTCATCATCAATGATAATTCATAACATAATACTTTTATCCAGCCAACCATTACGGCGTAATTAATGTGAACAAAATAATGTCTCAACGATTTTTAACAACTTTAGTCGGTTTATTGATAATTTCCAGCCTTATTCAACCTGTTTCGGCCCAGTTAAGCATCAGCACCAATAGAAGCCAGTTTTCACCCCAAGACAACATAATTTTAGAGGTAGAAACCACAAATCCCAATCAAAATGAGCTCGACATTTCACCTTTACACAGTCAATTTTTAATCATTAATCAAAAGAAAATAATGATAAATAGCTATGCTGAGGGAAAACGCAGCAGCATCGTTCGCTGGAAAATTCTGCTGCGAGCCCGCAGATCTGGATATGTAGATATCCCCAGTTTGAGTTACAACCAAGAAACCAGCGAAAAGCTCAGTATTTTTATAAAAAGTAGTAATCGGACCCGCTTTCTTCCTATATCTGATATGCCTATCATTTTGGATGCACAATTAGATGCTGACGATAACTATGAGGGCGCCTTATTTCTATACACCCTCAATATTTACTCTGACCGCCCACTAAATCCAGATTACCAAATATCCAAACCTAAAATAGCCAATGGCGAGGTGCGATTATTAGAGCAGAGCGAGACCCAAAAAATTGAGATCAGGGGAAAAGAATACAGTGTCATTGAACAACACTACGCTATTTTCCCCAGAGAAATGGGCCGTTATATCATCGAGGGCCCAATTTTTAATGGCTCTCAACATGACAGTAATAATATTCAAGTAAGAGCCAACAACTTAGAGATCAATGTCCGAACACGCAGAGATTTTGAAAATAAAAAATACTGGCTACCAGCAAAAAACGTCCGTATGGAAGAAAAATGGCAAAAACCAGAGACGTTAAAAGTAGGCGATATCATTTACAGGGAAGTGACCATCAAGGCACAGGGGATTTTTGCTAAAAATCTACCGAGCTTAATCACCAGCAACCCTGAAATTATAGATATAAAAGAGACCAAGGTTACCCTTATCAACCAAATTAGCAAACAGGGCGTGCAAGGCATCAGAACCGAACGTCAAACAATCCAACTATTAGAAAGAGGCGAAATCACCGTCCCTCGTATTAGAATTTATTGGTGGGATACCAACACCGATAGCCAGCGCAGTAGTAGTATTGATAAGAAAATCCTACAAGTGATGCCGGGAGCTAATGGCGAGTCTTCTATTGAACGCGAAATAGCACAGAATAAAATCCCCACTCTCAAACCACAGGACATAATTACGGTATCTACTCAGACACCTTGGTTGATTTGGAGCTTAGCCCTCTTTGCCCTCATAGCGACACTTGGCTGGATTTTTAATTTACGAAAAATGAAAAGCATTAGAGAGCGACAGCAGGAAGGCTTTGAAATTGTTACTAAGCAGCCACTGAGCCCAGATCCTGAGCAAAACAATTCCAGTACACGGATATTAAGTAACACTAGCAAGAGTTTCAACGCCAAAGCTGAACTAAACACTTTTCAAATATTAGGCAGAGCCTGCATTAAAAATGATTTGATTAGCACCCAAAGCCGCTTATTGGAATGGGCAAATCAGTTTTGGTATGAGCAACAATTCAATGAAATTAAAGAAATAGCTAACGCGGCAAACGATCCTCGGTTAAATGAATTACTGACTGAAATGCAAGATTTATTAGATAGCTATGATACTAGCCAATGGCAGGGAAAAGCTACTTTTAATCGTTTAACTGAAATTAGAGCTAAATAATATCTATGCTGATGACCTTTTGACAAGAAACATTCGCCTGACGTACAGATAAGCTCGTGTTCAAGGAAACGACTAGAGGCGTAGGGTAAGCCGTTAACGCAGAACGCGATTTCTCTGGACGCCCCGCTGGGAAGATTAGGACTTATTCAGAGGTTCTCGGAGCCACTAATAACCAAGTGATTTACTACAATCAAGCTTGTCTAGTCGGATATAAGGCTAAATATGTGTGACACATATCCGTTTCCAATAGTGCGCTATTTAGCACACTATTGGTCTTAAATCGCCGCTTAGTTACTTTCCAAATTTTATGGGGATATACAACGGTGAGCCCCGGCGTACGATTCGCATTGGCAGCGCTTTGTTTTTTGGTGCTTCTTTTATCACATCCAGCAAATGCGATACAGATTGAATTTTAATGCCATTAAGCATGGTAATCACATCAGCGGGGATTAAGCCAGCCCTCGCCCCAACACCCTCTTCAACCTTCACCACCACCACACCACTTGCAAGATTCAGCCGTTGCTTTAGCTCATTAGACAACTCGTCTAATAATAAATTTAAAGGGTTGTTAACGTAGCCGCCACTGGCTTTATTTACTCGGTTATTAGCCAAGTTTTTTTCGCTTGGCAAGGTACCTATCACTAGAGAAATATCCATTAGCTCCCCAGAGCGGACAATTTGCATTTTTGCTCGGTCCCCCGGCGGCACCACTCCTACTTTGTGCGGTAAATCAGCTGATAGAATTATTGGATGCCCTGCAAATTTAAGAATAATATCTCCCTCTTGTAATCCACCTATTGCTGCCGGGCTATCAGCCAACACTTTTACCACTAGTGCACCCTCTGCTTTTTCCAACCCAAAAGACTCTGCTAAATCCTTACTCACTTCCTGGATAATAACCCCTAACCAGCCGCGACTGACGAAACCATTCTCTCTCAGCTGATCCACAACATTCATAGCAACATTAATAGGGATAGCGAAAGACAAACCCATAAAACCACCGGAACGGGTATATATTTGCGAGTTGATACCGACAACTTCGCCGTCTAAATTAAATAGCGGCCCACCTGAGTTGCCTGGGTTGATGGCAACGTCAGTTTGAATAAAAGGTACGTATGTCTCACTGCGTAAAGCTCTACCTGTAGCACTGACAATGCCCGCCGTTACCGAATGATCGAAGCCGAAGGGAGATCCTATAGCCAGCACCCATTCACCGGGCTCAAGCTTTTCAGAATTGCCAATTTTAACCACCGGTAACGAAGTTGCATCGATCTTCAGTAAAGCAATATCAGAACGCTTATCTGAGCCGATTACTCTGGCCTCCAACTCACGGCGATCGTTCAAACGTACGAAGACTTTTTCCGCATCTTTAATCACATGATAATTAGTTAATACATAACCATCTTCACTGATAATAAAACCTGAGCCTAAAGATTTGGGCCTATCATTTCCTTCAGGTCTTTTAGGCGGTTCTTGAAATGGTAAGAAAGGCTTAAACATCTCTGGAATACTTTCCCCTTTCGGGCCTTTGAAACCAAAAACATTGCCATTCTGCTTTCTCTGTACCGTCGCTATATTGACCACCGCGGGAGAAGACTCTTTCACCAAGGATTTAAAATCTGGGAGATCGGCACTACTCATGGTAGAGATCAAAATCAAATTTGTAGTTAAACTAAGCAATACAGCTTTAGCCAATACTCTAGAGACCAGTTTTTCTTGCATAAACAACTTTAATATCAAATATTTTTTACTAATTGTCTTTTTCATTTTACACCTTTTTTAAAACACACCTCGATACTTCAATGTGCAAGATTACTAACATAACAAAAAAATATCTAAGCAACGATTATAGAAATTAAGCACTTTGCCAATAACTGACCTGCTGTAGATTATCTGAGCTTCAAATAGCCGGCATTAGGTAAAATTTTTCTCTTTAACAACAGATAACAAAACTAATTGATAAGTTGCTTGGTTAGTCAATTTTTTACTGATAAATTTAATGCTATAAAAACTCCAAGCCAAAGCTAAAAATGAAGTTACTATAACTTGCCACTCAAGCGCCCCTAGAGCGGTCGCGATTAACCCTGCAGCAAACATAACTATCAATGGCGCTAAATATAATAGTAAGGAGGCATTGATAAAACTTCGTTCATCAACTCCGACAATCACACTATCCCCTTCTTTAACCGCTAAGTTTTTTGAATTTTTAACGATCATATTCAGCATTTTAGAAGCGGCCCATTCAACAATGGCACTTTGTCCACAATTGCTTTTGGCGGCGCATTGGCCGCATGCTGAATGTCGACTTGCAGCTATTGTCACTTCTTGCCCATCAACAGCAATCACTAAGGCTTGCTCTTCAATCATAATTTTTCACAATATTTTGTGCCCAAAGACTCGGTTAGGTGATTTCCAAGTAGCTTGCAGTTTTTATCACCAGCACACTTGGATTCCCACCATTTAGTATAATAAAAGAGTAATCGAGCGCAAGACAGCTTAACTTTAACCTGAATCAGTGACTTCACTGCACCACATAGCGCAAGCTCTTGATTTTTTCAATTCCACCGTAAAACCAACTTACACTCTATATTCTTTTTGAAGTCACGGATTCAGGTTTAAGAAATTCATCTCAAGTTCAGCAACGCCAAGCAGTTGCTATACAACCAAGACAACTGAAACACTCAAGGTTGCCATTATAGAGGGGATTTTTAAATTGACCATATTAAGGGGGATATGATCAATTTAAAAAGTCAAAAACAGTAACAGCTATTGCGTTTTATGAACAACTGACGCGGCGATCTTAGCAGCGATTTGAGGGGAAATATTACCGACGACCGTGATGAAATTACTATTAGCTCTAACCCCGTAAGCGACCAATTCGTCAGCTTTTAAGACACCTTGCGAGGCTACTTGGGACCCCAGTGGTTCTATATTAATCGAGACCGCTGAATTGCCATTAGCATAGAGTAGCGTCTCGGAGTTTGAACTAACCTGGTGCTGAGCCTTTTTAAAGCCATTCGGCAACCAATTAACTTGCCAGTTAGCTTCTTTATTCAAGGTTAAATCACGATGCTTCTGAATATACTGCTCCATTCCATAAGCAGTGGGCTGCGATGACTTTGTTGCTGTAGATACTGTCGATAACTCACTGCCAAAACGACTGGGAGGTAGTGCCTGATCAATAACCGAGATGCTAGCTACTTCGATCGATGCTCCCATCGGCTCATTAGCGTATTGCTGGGCGCCTAACAGCACCACCGCGGTAACAGATGCCGCGACCGCCATGCTGACAGCGGGCTTCCACCATTGATTTCTATCGGCGTTTACCGTTTGTTTAGCGGGTCTTTTGTCTTGCTCTACAGGCAGAGCAGCATCTATTTTAAAGCTAACTTCTGCCACGAGCGCTTCACTCACTCTTGACACCAAATCTATTTTTTCGGATATTTGCACTGAGCGTCCCTGCATAACATCTTGAGCCAAGTGATAACGTAACCACTTGTCCTTTAGCTGCTGATCATTTGATACACGCTCTACCACTCTACGTAGCTCAAACTCTCCAATCTCACCGTCCATCATGGCTGATATGGGTTCAAGTGATTTCTCGTACATTATAAAGATACTCCCAACGGAAAATTCATTTTTATTATAAGCTCTAAGTTCAAATATTCATTTAGAGACCTTTACATAACTACTGCGCTCGCAACATTATGCAGAGGTCTCATTTAAAGAAAGGTGCCACTTCTTTATCAATCGCTTCTCTGGCTCTAAAAATTCTAGATCGAACAGTACCTACCGGACAATCCATAACCACAGAAATATCTTCGTAACTCATGTCTTCAAACTCGCGTAAAGTTAGTGCTACTCTCAAATCAACAGGTAATTGATCGAGAACTTTATGAATAACATCATCAATTTCTTGTCTAATCAAATTCCTTTCAGGACTGGCGAGATCATGTAATTTGTTTTCGCCTTCAAAATACTGCGCATCACTAACATCAACATCAACATCTGGTGGTCTTCTACCCCTTGATACCAAGTGATTTTTCGCAGTATTTATCGCTATTCGATACAGCCAAGTATAAAAAGCACTATCACCTCTAAATCTAGGTAGCGCCCGGTAAGCTTTAATAAAAGCTTCTTGAGAGATATCGAGTGCTTCATCTTGGTCGTAGACATAACGGCCGATAAGCGCAATGATTTTGTGTTGATATTTACTAACTAACAAATCAAAAGCGCGTTTATCTCCCTCTTGTACTCTTTTAACTAACTGCTTATCAATTTCAGCATTATTTTCGCCTGACACGTAAAACCCTTTTTCACAAAACTTTTACTATACTCAGCAATTAGTGAATTTAAACGACCAAACCTTGTACGCCATTTGTCATTCTATTAATTTTTGAGCCGCCTATTTATCGTCTACCGACTATCATTTACCTACTATCATTTACCGACTCATTTACCGACTCATTTACCGGCTATCATTTACCGGCTATCATTTACCGACTCATTTACCGACTCATTTACCGGCTATCATTTACCGGCTCATTTGCCGACTATCATTTACCGACTATCATTTACCGACTCATTTACCGACTCATTTACCGGCTATCATTTACCGACTATCATTTACCGGCTCATTTACCGGCTATCATTCATTTACTGGGCATTTAATCACTGATTCAGGTAATAGCAACTATTGACCGCTATTGACCGCTGATCCGCCCTAGCTATCTATTCATTCTTCGATCAGAACCCTGCCTAAATTTAGCGCTTTAATCGGTTACTGTTTATATGAGTGAGGGTTATTTGATTAGTTCCAGAATTTTTAAAAATAAGTGGCTTAATTTTTACGCCCCACTTGAATAAGTCTTAATCCTGACCACAATCTAAAACCGTAACACCCAGGCAGCACTTAGCATCAACTACTGATCCATTCTGAATGGCCACGGATTCAATTTTAAAGCAGGCAACTAAGCTAATTTTAGCTGGTCTTTCATCGCTAAAGTCGTTAAATTCATTTTAATACATGCACTACCTGATTCAGGAATATTCTAACAAAGTAAATTTATCGCTATGAAAGCACAATTTGAATTTGATATTTTAATTATTGGCAGCGGAGCAGCAGGCTTAACTTTAGCATTAAAACTGGCAAAACACGGCAAAATTGCAGTCTTAAGTAAAGGTGATTTAACCAGCGGTTCCACTTGGCTTGCTCAAGGCGGAGTAGCGGCTGTTATTGACGATTTAGACATCGAACAAAAACACGCTGAGGACACTTTAACTGCGGGCGGTAATCTATCACATGACGATGCGGTTAATTTTACCGTTGAGCACGGCCGAGAATCTATAGATTGGTTAATTGAGCAAGGCGTCCCCTTCAGTAAAGAGAACGGTCAGCTGCACTTAACTCAAGAGGGAGGGCACAGCCACAGGCGCATCATCCATGCGGCGGATTCCACTGGTAGAGCGATCCTTCAAACTTTAATTAAAAATGCCCAGGCAGAGCCCACTATTCAACTGTTTGAAGACAGCATGGCCATTGACCTAATCACCAGCACTAAGCTCGGCTTATCTGGCGACAAATGCCTGGGAGCATATGTACTTAACAGCAAGAGTGGCGAAATAGCGGTATTTAAAGCCCAGCAAACGGTTTTAGCGACCGGCGGTGCGTCCAAGTCCTATTTGTATACCAGCAATTCAGACGGAGCCAGCGGTGATGGGATTGCAATGGCCTGGCGATCAGGCTGTCGAGTGGCCAACTTGGAATTTAATCAATTCCACCCTACATGCCTCTACCACCCCCAAGCTAAATCATTTTTAATTAGTGAAGCGGTACGTGGCGAAGGCGGAAAATTACGCCTCCCTGACGGCTCAACTTTTATGCATAAATTTGATAAAAGAGCCGAACTTGCCCCCAGAGATATAGTGGCCAGAGCCATAGATCACGAAATGAAACGCCTTGGCGCCGACTGTCTATATTTAGACATTTCTCACCGAGACGATCAGTTTATCAAGTCTCACTTTCCGACGATTTATCAGCGCTGCCAAGAGCTGGGAATTGATATGTGCAAGCAAGCTATCCCGATCGTGCCAGCAGCGCACTATACCTGTGGCGGAGTGATCAGTGATATCCACGGCAATACTGATATTGCCGGCTTATATGCGATCGGCGAAACCGCCTTTACCGGTTTACACGGTGCCAATCGATTAGCCTCCAACTCACTGCTCGAGTGTATTGTATTTGCCTCGGCTTGCGCCATTGACATCCAGTTTAAGCTAGAAGAGAAATTTGACTACCCCACCATCCCCGCTTGGGACGAATCTCAAGTAACCGATTCCGACGAAGACGTGATTATCGCCCACAACTGGGATGAATTAAGACGCTTCATGTGGGATTACGTCGGCATTGTAAGAACAGATAAGCGTTTACAGCGGGCGAAACATCGCTCTGACTTATTGCAGGCCGAAATCAGCGAGTACTATAGCAATTACAAAATCAGTAAAGATTTGCTAGAGCTGCGAAATTTATCGTTAGTTGCTGAGCTTATTATTCAATCAGCGATGCTGCGCAAAGAGAGCCGTGGCCTGCATTTTACTTTAGATTATCCAAATTTAGCCCCGCAGGCTCGAGATACCATTTTAACCCCGATCAATTATCAGTGGCCAAGCTGATTTTTATCGATTAAAGAATTTCCTGATTACCCATGAAATTCAGCCGGCTTTATAATCAATTGGTTANGATGANNTATAAGATGTAGCAGTATGCAGGCTAATTATCTTACGATAAGCGTTTTCTGCTATGCCTATTGCCAATACTAAGGTTTGATGGGCTTGGTCTAACCATAGCTGAAAGTGATGGGTAATCAGGAAGAATTTTATATTAGAATATAGCGCTGTGCACGAATTATATCAGAGCAGTGACGTTCAACCTGCTACCCTTTGGGATCACTCTTTTTTAGGCGCTATACTCGCCCAGCGCGCCGCCACTCTTAAGCGTCGATAGCTCTGTTTATCCACACTGTCGGGAAAAACCAATAATTTTATATTGCCACCTTTAAGCTTCTTTATATTTAAATACAAGATACCGGCAACTAGATAGAGGTCAGTAATACCCACACAGTGCTGCAAAGCTGCTGCACCAATGGCTACTTTAACCTCCCGGTTGCCAACATCCCAATACAAAGTAACTAGCTCTTCTTTAATCTGCAGTTCATAGAGAGCACTAACCAATACCACTAGGCTCAGTAAAAACTGCCAATAATAAGCGAGCGATGTTGAGAAAACACTAAGGATTGCCAGTAAGTGGATCGCGATAAACAACCCGCGCTTAATGCGCGAGGGCCTGATAATAATATTAAGCGGGCTGAACACGCTGTAAGATCAACTCGACCATCGCTTGCAGCTGTGGATCATCTGACTTATCACGGCGCATCAACCAGACAAACAAATCCTGATCTTCGCAGGTCAACAAACGTACAAAAGTATCTTTATCTTGCTCACTAAGCCCTCTAAAATCCCGCTCCATAAATGGCACGAATAGAAGATCTAACTCCAACATTCCACGTCGGCTCTGCCAAGTTAAGCGTCTAATCTCTTCTTCTGAGTACATATTTTTTATCCAAAAAGCCAAATAATATAGCCATACAATACAGCAAAGCAGGATTCAAATGCTAAGTAACCTACTTAATAACTCAAGTTTCGGGATTCAAATAAAACCAAAAAGCAGTAACTTCTCAATAACACGGGGCAATCTACTATAGCTTACGCCAATTAAAGCC
>ASZJ01000039.1 GCA_000416275.1 Osedax symbiont Rs1 | reverse complement strand
TTAATTGCAGGCGCTTTGAGTGATATTATCGGGCTAAGTGAAGAAGATAAACGTAAAATACTGGAAAGCATCGACCAAACAGTGGTCAAWTTTTTTACACAAGTCATGCAAATGGATAATTTTACTCTACGGCAAGAAGGCCTAGAGTAACGGGAGGAGTTCATTTTAGCTAATGAAATGAACTCCGAAACTTGAGATACTAAGATGAGATCTCTTTAAAGTTTAAAGCTTAAAATATGTAGATTACATTCAGGTTTCTAGAAATAATATGGCAAAGCCCAATAGAAAAGGTCCGACAAATACCATCGATATTTACTGTAGCCACTGTAAGCATCCACTATTTAAATATCGCAAAGGCGGCAAAGGTAAGTTGATAAAATGCTTCAAAGAACGGATTGTTAAAGATTTCACCAAAAACCAATTGAATTGCCCTGAGTGTCAGCAGCTTTTTGCCAGGGACTGTTTGATAAGAGGCGCACCGGCCCTAAAAATGGTCGGAAATAAGGTCACGTATAAGTAGTGACTAAAGTGTAGTCGCTAAAAAGAAGCTTTGGCCCCAAGTGAAGAGCAGGCCAAAGCTAAATAAAACGATGCATCGCAAGCTAAAATTTAGTCGCCAGATATTACTTTCAACTGGCGAGAAGTTGATCCCGGTGGTCTTTTTCAAGTAGCTTTTGTGCGCTAGCGGTCGCTTTCTGCAAATACTGGTCGAGTTGCTGCTTTTGCTCAGTACTTAAATACATGCCCATTTTCGTGCGACGCCAAATAACATCCTCTAGGCACATCGCCCACTCTTGGTTGATTAAATAGTCCACTTCTAGCTGATACAAGCCGGCGCCAAAGTCAGGGCCCAAATCAGCGACGGCGGTTTTTCCGGTTAAAAACTGCTGGCATAAGGTTCCGTAGCTGCGTACATAGCGGGTGATTAATGAGCTAGCTAACCAAGGGTATTGCTGCTCTAAGCTGGCTTGTAAGTGCTGTTTATCGCTAAAGTCGCCGCCCGGTAAAACCGAATCTTTGGTCCAGGCTGCTCCCGCTTTAGGGAAAAACTGACACAGTTTATCCACCGCCGCTTCAGATAGTTTACGGTAGGTGGTGATCTTGCCACCAAACACTGAAAGCAATGGGTATTCGCCCGCATTGGTCTGCACTTCAAAGCTGTAATCTCGGCTGACAGCTTGCGCACTATCCGCCTCATCGTTCAACAGCGGTCTAACACCTGAGTAGGTTCTTACGATGTCCGCGGTGCGGATTTGAGTTTTAAAATGTTGGTTGCTGACTTGGATTAAATAATCTTGCTCTTCTTTATCTATGGCCACTAAGCTGGGATCGCCATGATAATCAACGTCTGTTGTTCCTATTAGGGAAAAATTATCTTCATAGGGGATGACGAAGACGATACGAGAATCTTCATTTTGTAATATGTAGGCTTGTGGTTGACTGTGTAAACGCGGCACGATGATATGGCTGCCTTTAACTAGTCGAATGCTCTTTGGGGATTTGATGGTAAAGGCCTGATCAAATAAACTTGCCACCCAAGGCCCAGCTGCATTGGCAATCGCTGTGGCCAACACTGTTGTTTTATTGCCCTGCTGGTCTTGTAACTCAATCCGCCAGCCATTATCGACCCGTTTGGCGCTAGTGCATTTAGTTCTAACTTTGATAGTGGCGCCACCTTTAGCGGCTGCCAACGCATTGCAAACTACCAATCGAGCATCATCGACGAATCCATCCGAGTATTCAAACCCCTGGCGCATCGTGGCTTTTAACGGGCTATCTTCGGAAAATTTGATTGCTTTGGATTTTGCTAAGGTGGTTCTTTTAGCGAGATTATCATACAAAAACAATCCAGCTCTGATCATCCAAGCAGGGCGTAAATGTGGCCGGTGCGGCAGTTGAAATCTTAAAGGCGAGATGATGTGTGGTGCATTTTTAAGCAGTACTTCGCGCTCGGCTAGGGCCTCTCTCACCAACCTAAATTGGTAATACTCTAGATAGCGTAATCCACCGTGAATCAGCTTGCTGCTGTTGGATGAAGTAGCACTGGCTAAATCATTCATTTCACATAACAACACTTTCAATCCACGACCTGTAGCATCGGCGGCAATACCTGTGCCATTGACGCCTCCTCCAATCACTACTAAATCATAGCTTTCACCATTCACTGCATCTGCTGGCACTTTTCAATCTCTCCTTCTAAGCTCCAGTATCAGCCGCTTTCCCGCCGAAGCTAGAACAATTTATATAGGCTTTCACAGCTGTTCATTTTTATTCAGTTAAGTTTAAAACCATCTATTACTAGCCATTAAGCGCTACTATAAACTTAATTTTCGAATAATTATAGATACAAACGAACATTTTCGAATATAAATAATCATAATTTGATAATTCTGACCGATATTTGACTCACGCAGATGCCAGAAAGAGGAGTTACAATAGATATCGCAAGCACAGTCGGCGCAAGCATTAAGCAGTTTTATACCCCCAGTGAGATGTAGTGAGGTACAGAGAGGCGAAGAATAGCGGGCTATTTGACTATCTAATGGATGCAGAGGTAGCGTCAGCACTCGCTGAATAGAGACTGGAGATGCCTCTATGCAAGTAGCGCTGTATCAAAGTAGTTGCCCTTGGCCGAAGTTGATTGTTCTGGTTTTCAGTCGAGTTCCTCGCTCGAATAATTCAAGCGAGATTAGCAGAGCGATTTTAAACTGCGTGTGCATGCGGTTGGGCGCAGCGGGGAGTTGATGTAGACGAGCAAGTAATACGATGAAGCGCTGCACAGCTGGGCTGTGCCATTACCTCTGGCAGATAATGTTAGGCGACTTGAAGATCACTGGCCGCACAAGTGACTATTGCAAAAGCATCTTGCGTGGAGAGTAATTTACGCACTACTTGGTTATTCATATAATGACCGGTTTTGTAGCCGACAAACTCACCGATTAAGCGATGTCCAAGTAGGTATATATCACCGACAGCATCCAGCACTTTATGCTTAGAAAACTCATCTTCAAACCTCAGCCCATCACTGTTTAAGACGCTCTTTTCGTCCACAACGATCGCATTTTCCATGCTGCCGCCACGGGCTAAATTGTTCGATCTTAGGTATTCTATATCACTCATAAAACCAAAGGTTCTAGCACGACTTACCTGCTTGATGAAATTTTCACTGCTCAGTTCCAGCTCGCATTTCATGTTTTTACCGGTAAACGCCGGGTGATCAAAATCAATTTCTACGGTTAGTTTACAGCCATCGTAAGGTTGTAATGTGGCTATTTTTCCCTCGAATTCGAAACTTACCGCACGTAGAATTTTGACGTATTTTTTCGGGCTTTGCTGCTGTTTGATACCCGCAGCTTTGATCAGGAAGATAAAGGGGGCTGCCGAGCCATCCATAATCGGTACTTCTTCAGCACTTAATTCGACGATTGCATTATCTATACCCATCGCCGCAAACGCGGCCATCAAATGTTCAATGGTGGCAACTTTGGTATCATCTTTAAAAATATTGGTCGATAGAATAGTATCTTTGACTAAAAAAGCATTTGCCGGTACTTCTATTACCGGATCTAAATCCAACCGGCGAAAAACGATCCCGGTATCAACTTCAGCCGGTCGTAAATTCAAGTAGACCTTACTGCCAGTATGTAAGCCTAGTCCAGTTGCTTTGATACTACTTTGCAGTGTGGTTTGTTTTATCATCTAATAATTACTATCCAATTTGGCTATTTGGCCAGCTAGCGTGAAATGTTGATGAGCGATACTATCCCTGCATGGTATTTCTCTATGCAGCGAGTAGCTTCGCGTGCACTACTCACTTTGACGACGCATAAAGGTCGGTATATCAAAGATATCTTCGTTGGCTTTATTGCGCTCTGGCACCGGTTCTTGCTTGCCATCTAGTAACGCTTCTTGCTGGCGACGACGCAGCACAGTCGGCAATTCAATTTGATCCATATCTAGTTCACACTGTCTTTTTTCAGTGGTTGCGCGAGCGGACATTTGAGTTTTTTGCTGCTGTTTTTTCTCCTCTACCACTTCAAGGCTCGGCTCTTTTTTGTCAAAGCCAGTGGCGACCACTGTCACTTTTAAATCATCTACTAGGTTATTGTCTATGACAGTTCCTATGACAATAGTTGCATCATTTGATGCGTATTTTTCTATAATATTTCCGACTTCGCTAAACTCACCTAAGGAGAGGTCGATACCCGCAGTAATATTAACTAAGATACCACTGGCACCTTTCAAATCGACGTTTTCCAGCAGCGGGCTGTTAATCGCTTCCTCGGCAGCGATTGCCGCACGCTCTTCACCCCTCGCCTGTCCTGATCCCATCATCGCCATCCCCATTTCAGACATTACGGTGCGCACGTCTGCAAAGTCGACATTGATCATGCCTGGGCAGGTAATTAGTTCGGCAATGCCTCTTACAGCACCGAGTAGCACATCATTAGCGGCGGCAAAAGCTTTCAGCAAGCTGGTATTTCTACCTAGTACTTTCATCAGTTTCTGATTGGGAATGATGATCAGAGAGTCTACTTGATCACGTAGTTCCGCAACCCCTGCCTCAGCTAGCATCATCCGTTTTCTGCCTTCAAATGGGAAGGGCGTGGTAACCACCGCCACGGTTAAAATACCCATGCTTTTAGCCACTTCTGCGACTATTGGCGCTGCGCCGGTACCAGTGCCACCGCCCATGCCCGCGGTAATAAAGACCATGTCAGCACCATCTATCGCCTCGGCGATCGCATCGCGATCTTCGATAGCGGCGGCGCGGCCAATATCTGGATCCGCTCCGGCACCTAAGCCCTTGGTAGTTTCGCACCCTAGTTGAATGCTCTTATCTGCATTGATGGCACTCAGAGCTTGAGCATCAGTATTGGCACAGATAAATTCTACAGCACTTAATTCTGCAGCTAACATATGCGCTAAAGCATTGCCGCCACCCCCACCAACACCAATGACTTTGATCACTGCTCCGGGAACATCACTGTTTTCAAAATTAAACATTTCTACCTCCTAGCAAGCACCTCTAATTAGGCACTTACATTATTATTCCCGTCGCTATGTCAGCGCCGAAAACTTCTGCAATCTTCCCCTAAATTATGGGGCTATCTACGTATTACTGCTATTTTTCAACGTCTAGCTGTTTAACTGGTCGCCATTTAACGGCCACGCCGTTGGTATACCTAACATCGACTCTTTCAATTTGTTGTGCTTTTAAATACAAGTGACCTTTATACAAGGCTAAAAAACGCTTTAACCTGCCCTGAATATTTTCCCGACCCAGTGCCACCTCAATATGGTTGTCTAAAAATAGTGTCCAAGCCCCGCGTGCCTGTAAAGTTAAACCGACCATTAAGCTATCTGAACCTTTAAAGAACTGACTCATAGCGTGGTACTGATCCATGACTCTGGCAGTCTCTGTCGACGGGCCATTTAGCTCGGGGAGATGCGCTAGGCCATTTTTAAGCGCTGGCAAAAAAATATCCCCCTGATAATTTAACAGCCCCTTACTTCCCCACTTAGCCACCGGCACTTGCTCATCTATTTGAATATTGATGGTGGGTGGCCACTGTCTTTTTATGGTCGCGCTATTCACCCATGGCTCTTCAATAGTCCGTTGCTGTAAGGCATTTATGTCCATCGACAATAAGGACATGTCTTGATGGTCTAACTGCATCCCCGATAGCAGAATTTCGATTAAGCTTTGACGATCTAAATACTGGGTATTGCCAGAGACCTTTAACTGCACAATAGGCTTATCTAATACTTGCCAAAGCGCGGTGGCTGCATTGAATAGCAAGCCACAAAATAGCGCAAAGGCGGTCAGTATCATCGCCGGTCGCACATACCATTCCGACATCAAATTTAACGAAAAGTGCTGCTCTGCACTGTCTTGACTGACGATTCTGCTCGCGCCTTGCATCGCGGAGCTATTGGCACTAATCTCTTGATTAGGTTCCATATCTTGCTTGCGCCACTGCACCACGGCTAAACCCTCTGCACGGTCGAGTTAACGCGTGGTATTTTAGCAGTGACTGTCTGCTGTAAAAAACTGCTCATTTTTCGGAAAAGTCCATACCCGACAAGCGGTGTGCCAGTGCCGTAATATCCCCTGCTCCCTGGGTCAGCAGTATGTCATTGGGCTTGAGGATATTTTTCAACAACTCCGGCACTTGCTCCACACTGTCAACGAATACTGGTTCCACTTGGCCGCGCTGGCGAATGCTGCGACATAAGCTTCTACTGTCGGCGCTGCTAATCGCCTCTTCACCGGCACCGTATACCTCCAGTAATAATAGTGCATCGACGTTGGAAAGTGCCTGCACGTAATCTTCATACAAGTCGCGGGTTCTAGTGTAGCGGTGCGGCTGATTAATCATCACAATTCTGCGCTCGGGCCACCCGGCACGTACCGCTTGTATGGTTGCCTGTATTTCTGTTGGGTGATGGCCGTAGTCATCAACTAACATCGCAGTGCCATCGCCTATCGGCAAGTCACAAAGTATTTGGAAACGGCGCCCCACCCCTGAAAATGCTGCTAGCGCCGAGACGATGGATGCATCATCTATACCCTCATCCGTTGAGACGGCAATGGTCGCTAATGCATTTTGCACGTTGTGGATACCAGGCATATTGACGGTGACTTCTAAGTTTTGATGATGATCTGGTCTGATCACCGTGAAAGACGTTTTCATGCCTTTGTGCGATATATTTATCGCTTGATAATCCGCACCATCGCTTAAACCATAGGTCAGTACTGGGCGATTGACCCGCTCCCGTATTTCAGCCACGACTGGATCATCGATGCAGAGCACCGCCAAGCCATAAAAAGGTAGGTTGTGTAGGAAATCAACAAAGGTCTGCTTTAGTACATTAAAATCGCCGCCGTAGGTGTCCATATGGTCGGCATCGATATTAGTGACTATCGCCACCATAGGTTGCAAGTGTAAAAATGAGGCGTCACTCTCGTCCGCTTCGGCGATCAAGTAGCGACTGGCACCTAGTCGTGCATTGGTGCCTGCGCTGTTAAGGCGCCCACCAATCACAAAGGTAGGATCTAATTTCCCCTCTGCAAAAACACTGGCGAGTAAACTAGTAGTGGTGGTTTTTCCATGGGTACCTGCCACGGCAATACCGTGCCGATAGCGCATCAATTCTGCAAGCATTTCGGCGCGTCTTACAATCGGCGTATGAGCGGCGCGTGCCGCAACAATTTCAGGATTGCTTTCATCGACCGCAGTCGATGTAACCACCACATCGACATTCTCGACATTCATCGTCTGGTGACCGATAAAAATTTTGCTGCCTAAGCTCTCTAATCTGACAGTGGTAGCAGAGACTTTGATATCAGACCCTGATATTTTATAGCCCTGATTGCAGAGCACTTCGGCAATCCCACACATACCGACACCGCCGATACCCACAAAATGAATCCGCTTAATTCTGCGCATTTCTGGAACATCATGCACGGTTGCCGCCAGTTTTTCTGAGATTCTATTGCTATTACTCATTTTATCTCCTCTAAGCAGATATTTGCCACGATTGACGATGCCTGTGGTGAGGCGACGGATACCGCCTTTTGCGCCATAGCTGCCAGCAGTTTTCTATCTTGTAATTCACTCAACAATGCTGTCAATTTTTGGCTATCTAAATCTTTTTGCTGCACCATAATTGCCGCGCCTGCGCGCTCTAAAAACCGACCATTGGCGGTTTGATGATCATCTACAGCGTGGGGAAATGGGACAAGTATAGATGCGACTCCGGCGATTGCTAGCTCAGATACCGTCAGCGCACCCGCTCTGCAGATAACCAGATCTGCCCATCCGTATGCCGCCTGCATATCGTTAATAAAGGCGGTGATATTGCCGTTTACTCCAGCGTCTGTATACAGCGCTATTGTCTCGTCAATATTGCGCACCCCCGCCTGATGCCAAACATTTGGACGCTGCTCTGCATCGATCTGCGCCAAAGTAGCAGGGAGCACTTTATTGATCGCCGCCGCTCCTAAACTACCGCCGACGATTAATAAATTTAATCTTCCGCTGCGCTCGGCGTAGCGCTCGCTACTCGGCTGCATTTGCAAAATAGGCACGCGCACTGGATTGCCAACAATTTCAATGCCCTTTTGGCTATCACTGTTATCTGCTGCACTATTGGCGCCAGCGGAAAAAGCGCCGGGAAATGCCGCTAATTTACGCTTTGCCATACTTAATGATAATTTATTGGTCATCCCCGCCTTGGCATTTTGCTCGTGGATAATTAAAGGGACACCCGCTAATTTAGCCGCTACCGCTCCGGGACCCGAGGCAAAGCCACCCATCCCCAACACCACATCCGGCTTTACTAGTTTAAATACTTGCCTAGCTTGGCAAATCGCTTTAAAAATCAACCACGGCGCTTTTAGCAAACCTAACTTACCTTTACCACGCAGCCCTTTAACATCAATACAGTGCAATTGTATGTCGGCATTTGGCACTACTTTAGCTTCGATGCCCGCCGCGGTACCCAACCAGTGTACTTCAACATTGGCAGCGCGCAGCAAATCGGCCACGGCCAGTGCGGGGAAAACATGCCCACCTGTGCCTCCCGCCATAATCAACGCAACTTTTTGGCTTTTTTGCGGCTGCTGGTTAACACTCATATTGACTCTCTATTAATTCGCTTTTTGGCATTTGCTTGATCAAAGGTTTTACTTTGTCGTCGCTTGGCTTTATTCAACACTTTATCTGGCTCTAACTCGGGATCTTCAACATATTCTGATATATTTTGCACTGCCTGATCAGCGCTACTCTTTTTCTTGCGGCGCTTTTTAGTTGTCGAATGCTGCGCTTTGTTTTCAGCATCCAGCTGATTAGCAGCGTCATCGGAGGCCTCTTCAATCTGTTGCATTAAGTAAGATGCACCTATCGAATCACTGATTAAAAAAGCCCCTGACTCGCCTACTTTAATGCGCTGCTGCTTTAATTCATAATCAATTCTTAATACCACTGCAATCATCGCAGTACAAACGATCAAGCTGCTGCCACCATAGCTCAACAGCGGTAAGGTTAATCCCTTAGTGGGCACCGCACCGACATTAACGCCGATGTTGATTAACACTTGTGCCGCCAACACCAAGGCAAAGCCATAAGTGACAAATGCCATAAAAAATTGCTGTTGTTTTTCCGCTTGCCTGCCCACTCTAAACACTCTAAAGATTAAGACTGCGTATAAGCTAACAATCGCCATCGCCCCGACTAAACCGAGCTCTTCAGAGAGTACTGAATAGACGAAGTCAGTGTGCGCTTCAGGCAAGTAAAACAATTTTTGAATACTATTCCCTAGCCCTGTACCAAACCACTCCCCTCGACCAAATGCGATCTGCGCCTGGGAGAGTTGATAACCGCTGCCAAATGGGTCGGCCCAAGGATCTTGAAAAGATTTAAGTCTTGCCATCCGATAGGGCTGAATGACAGCCAGCGAGCCTACGGTCACTAACGCTCCGCTTAATATCACCAAAAACTGGCTAAAGCGCATACCACTTAAAAAGATCATCCCCATAACCGATGCCATCAATACGACAGCTGTCCCGTAATCGGGTTCCATTATCAGTAAAAAGACGAAAAACCCCAGCGGCAGTATCGGTCTTACCACCCCTTTCCAACTGTTGCGAACATCTGACAAGCGCCGCACTAAGTATCCGCCCAGATAGACTATCATGCAAAATTTAGCCACTTCTGAGGCCTGCAAATTAAGCGCCCCAGCGCGTATCCAACGCTGCGATCCGTTCACTTCTTTACCGATTCCCGGGATTAAGACGATCACCAATAGAAAGAATCCCAGTGCTAGCAGCCAGGGCCCGGCACTGTACCAGCGCTTCATCGGGACTTTCCAGACAGTGAAAGCACCGACCATTGCCAGGAGAATAAACATGCCGTGGCGCAGCGAAAAGAAGAAAGCGTTGTTGTAGTTTCTAGCGGCCACATCTAAGGAAGCCGAGGTAATCATCACAAACCCAGTTAACATGATGAACACTGCACTGCACAAAATCAGCGGATCAAAGGCCAATTGCCCAGAGGGGATAGTCAGCCACCTCGAGATAAAGCTCTGCTGTTTTAACCACTGCGGCTCATTAAATGCAGATGAGTCTGGTGTCTTTTCTGCTGTATTTAAAGCCTCATGGTTAGCTTCTTTCATGACAAATCAACCGCAGCGGCACTAAACACCGCGCCGCGCTGTGCATAATTATCAAACATATCAAAACTGGCACAGGCGGGAGATAATAAGACGATATCTCCGGCGCTGGCCAAGGCGGCACTTTGCCTAACCGCCTCTTGCATATTCACTGCGTAATGTATTTCTGCCTGCGGCACAGCCGCGGCAATGCGCTGCGCGTCAGTACCAATCAAGACCAGCGCTTTTACATGTTCAGCGACCGGTTTTTGCAAATCGTTAAAGCTGGCACCTTTACCATCTCCCCCGGCGATTAGCACTATCTTGTTGCCGGTTGCCAAGGTTGCTCCCAACCCTTCTAAAGCGGCTACCGTAGCACCGACATTCGTGCCCTTGGAGTCGTTGAAGTAGCTCACTTGCTCTTTAGTTGCGACTAATTGACAGCGATGCTCCAATCCTTGGAAATTGACAATTGCCTCGAGCATGCCCGGCATTGAAAAACCGGCGAGCTGGCCGATAGACAGTGCCGCTAGAGCATTGACCACATTGTGTCGACCGGGCAATTTTATCGCACTGGTGGCTAGTAATGGCTGCTTAGCCAAAGCGATGCACTCTTGCATTTCACCGTCAATTTCTGCGGTCATCAAGCCGAATATGTTGAAATCTGACACGCCTAATCTATAGCCGATAATATCTACATTCTTAGCGACTAAAGGATGGGTTAAAGTATCATCTAAGTTTTCTACCACACTTTTGCAGCCTTTGAAAATTCGGTGCTTAGCTTGGTAGTACTTTTGAAAATCATTTGCGTAGCGATCTAAATGATCTGGAGTGAGGTTTAACACCGTCGCCACACTCGCTCTTAAATCATTGCAGGTTTCCAGTTGAAAACTAGAGAGTTCCAACACGTACAAGTCTTTTTCTGGCTGCTCTAAGAAATCCAGTACCGGCAAACCTATATTGCCACCAACACCGACCTCAATGCCGCAGGCCATCGCCATTTCACCGACTAATGTCGTCACGGTCGATTTTGCATTAGAGCCGGTAATCGCAATAATAGGGGCGCTTGTTGCCCGGCAAAACAAATCTATATCGCCAATTAACACACTGCCTTTGGCCACTGCGTAAGCGATCGCTGGATCATCTTTGGCAAGACCTGGACTGACTATTAATTCACTGGCTGAGGCCAGTAAGGTTTTATTTAACGGCCCTAACACTACTTTTACCTGCGGATATAGCTGTTCAAAGCAGGCTAAATTTGCCGGCTGCTGGCGGGTGTCGACCATCAAAAAGCGCTCGCCTTTTATAGCCAACAATCTGGCGCAAGACATTCCTGTTGCGCCTAAGCCAATAATTATTTTTAACTGATCCGTAGCGATTAGCGACATCTATAACTTACCTAATTTTCAAGGTCGCAAGACCAATTAATACCAAGATCACGGTAATGATCCAAAAGCGCACGATAATACGCGGTTCAGGCCAGCCCTTTAACTCAAAATGGTGGTGAATGGGCGCCATTCTAAATATCCGCTTTCCGGTCAACTTGAAAGAGGCTACTTGCAACACCACCGACACTGTCTCCATAACGAATACGCCCCCCATAATAACTAGTACTAATTCTTGGCGCACGATAACTGCGACTACACCCAGTGCCGCCCCCAGTGACAACGCCCCGACATCGCCCATAAATACCTGTGCTGGGTAGGTGTTAAACCATAGGAACCCAAGCCCGGCACCGACAATCGCTCCACAAAAAATGATCAACTCACCGGAGCCGGTGATGTAGGGAATATTTAGGTAGCTGGCGAATTGAACATGTCCACTGAGATAGGCGAACACCCCTAGACCCGCAGCCACCATCACTGTTGGCATTATCGCCAGGCCATCTAAGCCATCGGTTAAATTAACTGCATTTGAGGTACCGACAATCACAAAGTAGCTAAAGACAATAAAGAACAGCCCCATATCAATCGCCACATCTTTAAAGAAAGGGACGATTAATTCAGTTTCAGCCGGAGATTGAGCGGTCATATATAAAACGATAGCGGCGCTAAGTCCACCGACTGACTGCCATAAATATTTCCAGCGAGCTGGTAGCCCTACTGAATTTTTTTCTACCACTTTGCGCCAGTCATCGACCCAACCTACCGCACCAAAAAGGAAGGTCACCGCCAGTACTATCCACACATAACGCGAAGTCAAATCTGCCCATAACAAGGTGCTTATACCGATAGATAATAGTATCACCGCACCGCCCATGGTCGGGGTACCGGCTTTGGACAAATGAGACTGAGGTCCGTCATTGCGTATCGATTGACCAATTTGCTTGTCTTTTAAAAAGCGAATCATCTTCGGCCCTAGATACAGTGACAAACACAAGGCGGTAATCACCCCCATTATGCCGCGCAAGGTCAAATATTGTAGTACCGCGACCCCATTTAAATACTGGGAGAAAAATTCTGATAATAGTAATAACATTATCTCAATACCTCTGGGGTTAATTCAGTTACAACTTTTTTCATTGCGGCGCTTAAAGAGCCTTTCACTAACACTTTGGTGTCACTATTCATCATGGTTTTCAATTGATTAATCATTTCTTGTTGGCTGTTAAAAGCATTTGCTGGTTTAGCTGTAAGATCGGCAAACTCGGTCGCTGCTAAGGCGCCTAAAGGCCCGCAACTAAATAGGTAGTCGATGTTCTGTTGCGCGGCATAGGCGCCGACACTTTTATGTAACTGCTGTTCATCTGCGCCCAGTTCGGCCATATCACCTAAGGCTAAAATTTTTCGCCCGGTTAACTGAGCTAAAAAATCTAGCCCAGCTTTTACCGAGTCGGGATTACCGTTGTAGCTATCATCGATGACTGTGCTCTGATTTAGCCCACCGAGCGCTTTTAGCCGCCCGTTGATAGCGGCGGCGTTTTCCAGACCGGTAACCACCTCCTCAACACTGGCACCTATCGCAAAGACACTGGCCGCTGCCGCCAGGGCATTAGCGACATTGTGTATCGCTAACAATTGCAGTTTGACCGATTTACTGATCAGCTCGGCACTGGCTGCTCGATAGTTTAGAGTAAATTGATAGTTGCCCGCGGGCAGCTGCTTCAGGTCAGTCGCATAGACGTCTGCCTCAGTATTATGCAAGCTAAAGGTCAAAGTTTTCCTAGCGCCTAACATCGCCTGCCACTGCGCTACGTTTTGATCATCTAAGTTGAGGATCGCCACGCCTGCCTCTTTCAAGCCTTGAAATATTTCACCTTTCGCTGCAACCACACCCTGTAAGCTGCCAAAGCCCTGCAGATGAGCCGCCATTGCATTGGTAATAATTGCCACATCGGGTTGCGCTAAAGCGGTGCAATAAGCAATTTCGCCGCTGGCGTTTGCGCCCATTTCGACAATGCTATAGCGATGTTCTCGGTTAAATTCTAACAAGGTCAAGGGCACGCCTATCTCATTGTTTAAATTACCTTTAGTCGCTAATGTTGGGCCTTTTACGCTCAAGATTGCCGCGATTATTTCCTTGGTAGTGGTCTTGCCGTTACTGCCGGTCACCGCAATTAGTGGACCTTGATATTGATTGCGATTATATTTGGCAATTTGCCCTAGCGCCAGATGACAGCTGCCAACCACACACTGCACCACACTTGGCTCTAGCGCTAACTCTCTTTCAACCACCACCGCAATGGCGCCGGAGTCTATCGCCTGCTGACAAAAGTCATGGCCGTCGAAGTGCTCGCCACTCAAGGCTAAAAACACGTCCCCTGGACGTACTTTACGAGTATCTGTGGCAAGATTATTGAAGGTTTGCTCGAGCAGTTCTGCGCTTAGTTTACCTGACGCATCAATCAACTGACCGCCAGTCGCGGTGCCCAAATCAGCGAGTGTCATTAAGAAACTCATTGACTGACACCGCGATTCGATGGACTGTCGCTAGATTTGCTTGCCGCCCAGTTAGCTAGGCCTTCCAAGACTACTTCTGCATCTGAAAAGTGTTGTTTTACACCCATAATTTCCTGGTAATCCTCATGTCCTTTACCTGCCACTAAGACCAAATCAGCAGCTTCAGCGCCATTGATAGCCCTATATATTGCCGCTCTGCGATCACTGATTATTTGGTATTGGCTCGCAGCGGCAAAACTTCGCGTTATCATTTCTATAATTGCCTTAGGCTCTTCTGTTCTTGGATTGTCACTAGTGACAATCACCACGTCGGCATTGCACTCAGCCACTTTTGCCATTTCTGCGCGCTTGCCGTTATCGCGATCACCACCGCAGCCAAAGACCAAGATCAATTTACCCACACAGTGAATTCTACTGGCCTGCAGTGCTTTTTCTAAAGCGTCAGGAGTATGCGCATAATCGACAATACACAGCGGTTGCTCAACTAACTTGGGATTGATCACATTCTGCATGCGTCCGGGTACCGGTTGCAGCTGGCTAATGCTCTGCTGCACTTGTCGATCCGAATAGCCCAACTTGGAGAGCACTGCGGTGGTTAGTAGTAAATTGGCGACATTGAATTTACCGAGCAATTGGCTCTTAAATGGCAAAAGCATAAGCTGACCTGCGGTTTGCTTTTTTAGTACAAAATTCAGCCCGTTATCTAGCGCTATCTGCTGCGCGGTAAAATCGGCATTTCGGCGATGGTCTTCACTGTAACTAGTCACTGATCCCTCAGCGAGTTCGCCAGCTAATTGACGATTGTATCGATCATCGAGATTTAAGATTTTGTGCTCAGCACTGAAATCGGTAAACAATTGTGCTTTAGCGGCGGCGTAATGCTGCATATCGCCATGATAGTCCAAATGATCTCGACTCAAGTTGGTATAGGCGACCACTTTAAACGGCACGCCTTGCACTCGTCCCTGCACTAGCGCGTGTGAACTCACTTCCATCACGACCGCCCGAGCACCGCGCTGATAGAAATCAGCAAACATCTGCTGCAAACTACAGGCATCTGGGGTGGTTCTACTCGCCTCTGCGAGCGCACTCGGCTCACCGTTACCTAAAGTACCGATAATGAAAGTTTTAACCCCTAAGCTATTTAAAGCTTGGGCAATATAATGAGCGCAGGAGGTTTTCCCGTTGGTCCCTGTCACCCCAATAATAGTCAGTTTAGACACCAGATTAGCAAATACTTGAGCGGCTATTGCACCGATTGAATACGCTAAATTCTCAATCGCAATCACCGGTATTGAATAGCGATTCAACTCAAGCTCAGCCACTGCATGCTGCTCTTTATTCACCAGCGCCGCCACTGCCCCGCGCTTAGCAGCCGCCTCTATATAGTCGCTACCTTTAAAAGACTCTCCATCGCGAGCGACAAACAAATCGCCGCTGACAATAGCGCGACTATCTTCTTTAATGCCTGTCACCAATAGAGTTTGCCAATCGACAGCCGCCGTTTCGCTGGTATTTACATTAGGCAATTCATTAGGTAAGACATTAGAGAGCACAGCGGGAAACAAAGTCGCTAATGACACAACTGGCATTGATTGATTACTGTCCATGTTGCACCGCCACTGGGCTGTTTTGTAACTTGGGGTTAGTTGATGGTTTAGTTTTAGGCCACTGATCGGGGGATATGTTCAACATCCGCAGCGCACCCGCTGTCACCCTAGAAAATATCGGTGCTGCAACTCCACCCCCTGAATACTGCTGTCCCTTTGGATTATTCACCATGACCACCACCGCAATTCTTGGGTTACTCGCTGGAGTGATCCCGGCAAATACCGAAATATATTTATCAAGATCATAACCGCCGCGTTTGGCCTTGCGTGCAGTACCGGTTTTGCCTGCCACTCGATAGCCGAAAATCGCCGCTTTGCGTCCAGTACCACCTTTATCTGCCTGAGTAGTCGTTTCCATCATCGTCACCACATCGTTAGCGATTTCAGCGGGAATCACCCGCACACCTCTGGGAGGACTATCTATTTTCAATAAACTGACTGGTATTTTAACCCCTTGATTGGCCAACACTGCATAAGCTTGGGCCAACTGAATAGGCGTAACCGACAGCCCGTAGCCATAGGACATAACCGCTCTCTCTATCACTTGCCGATCAGAGTAATAAGGCAGTACGCCGCTGCGCTCCCCCGGAAAACCTGTGCTTGGAGTTTGACCAATTCCGACATTTGAAAACAAGTCATGCATCCGATCCGGTTCTAGTGAGAGTGCTAGTTTGGTCACACCTACATTACTAGATTTTGTGATAATACGGGTGATTGATAGTTTGCCGTAATTGCGAAAATCTTTAATCCGTTTACCTTTCACCAGCATGTAACCCGGAGTGGTATCGACCACCGATTCGCGATCGTATTTGCCACTCATTAACGCAGCGGTAATGGTAAATGGTTTAACCGTTGAACCGGGCTCAAATACATCTGTCAACGCCCTATTTCGCAACTGCTCACCGGTCAGCACACTGCGGTCATTCGGATTGTAGGAAGGCTGATTGACCATAGCTAGAACTTCGCCAGTTTTAATGTCTAGCACTACGACAGAAGCTGAGTCTGCGCGATGTGATTTGACCGCCGATTTAAGCTCTTTATACGCTAGATACTGCAACCGTAAGTCGATACTTAAGGTGACGTCTTGTCCAGACTCGGCACTTTCCAGCAGTTTAATGTGCTTAATCACATTACCTAACCGGTCCTTCATCACTAGTTTTTTCCCAGGCACGCCAAGTAGCGCTTGCTCGTACGCTAGCTCTATCCCCTCTTGGCCCGCCCCATCAATACCGGTAAAGCCCACCAAATGTGTGGTGACTTCTCCCGCCGGGTAGTAGCGTTTGTACTCTCGATCAACGTTGACGCCTTTGATCTGCAACGCGATCACTTTCTTAGCTAAATCTGGTAAAACTTGCCGTTTAAGATAAATAAACTCTTTCTTATAGTTCTGTTTTATCTTGCGTAATACCGCGTTAGATTTTTTACCTAACAACTTGGCCAGTATCTTTAACTTAGGGTCGGTAATATCTATATTTTGTGGATTGACCCAGACCGCAGCCACCGGAGCACTTACCGCCAGGGCCTCACCATTGCGATCGGTAATCACACCGCGATGTGCAGGCACTTGCATGGTACGGATGGTACGTTTATCGCCCTGCGTTTGCAGAAACTCTCTATCGTAGGTATACAATAAGACTAGCTTGGTAATTATTGCCACCGCAATAAGCACCAGCAATCCACAAACCAACCACAGGCGCCAAGCCCGGGAGTGTTGTAGACCTAAACTCTCATCACTCATAACTCACCATTTCAACGTGTTCTGATAATGGCACATACATCTGCAACTCACGCTTGGCCAGTTTTTCCACCCGGCTATTCGAACCTAGTGCACTCTGCTCCAACAACAGCTGACCCCACTCGACTTGCAACTCATCCCAGTGCGCTACTAACTGCTGCTGGGTATTGAATATCTGACGATACTGGTAGGCCTGATAAATAATTGAGACACTGCTTAGCAACAGCATGATGAGCAACATCAGGATAACTAATATCGGCCGACCAATTTCATTAGACGTCAGTATATTTAAGCGGGGCGCAGCTACTGTGTCTATGTTTGCTGTGGCCGATTTTTTGCTCATGCTATTTTTTCTGTGACTCGCATCACTGCGCTGCGCGAGCGAGGGTTAATATTGACTTCATCTTTGCTGGCTCTGACTTTCTTACTGATGTCTTTTAAGCGACAGCGCAGCATGTCATTGGTGTATGGAATACCCTGTGGCAAGTGATCGTCACCTTTTACATGTTTGCGAATAAAACGTTTAACGATCCGATCTTCTAATGAGTGAAAACTAATTACGACTAAGCGCCCACCCACTTGCAGTGTTTCTAATGCACCTTCTAAAACCGCATCAATATCGCTCAACTCTTGATTGACTTGAATGCGAATAGCTTGAAATGCACGCGTCGCTGGATGCTTGCCCTTCTCCCAAGCGGGATTGGCATCTTTGACAATTTGCGCCAGCCTGCCCGTTGTTTCTATCGGCTTTATCGCCCTTTCTGCGACAATCGCTTTGGCCATGCGCCGACCAAATCGATCTTCACCGTAAGTGTAAATAACATCGGCAATTTCCTTTTCTGAGGCACGCGCTATCCACTGCGCGGCACTTTCACCACGGGTGATGTCCATGCGCATATCTAAAGGACCATCATTTTGAAAACTAAAGCCGCGGCTCGGATCATCTAACTGCGGGGAGCTAACCCCTAAATCTAGTAAAATACCGGTCACTGAACCATGCTGTTGATGCTGCTCAGTAAACTCTACAATTCTAGCGAATGAGCCATGCGCAATCGAAAACCGCTGATCATCGGCAAAGCGCTGTTCGGCAAAGCTGATCGCTGTTAAATCTTTATCGATGGCCATCAATTGACCATCGTCCGCTAACGCCTCCAGTATTTTACTACTGTGTCCACCGCGACCAAATGTTCCGTCTATATAAAACCCTGAAGGATCACTGACTAAAGCATCTACCGCCTCTTGCAGCAAAACGGTTACATGTTCAAAGTTTTCATTATCCACTTAAAGCCACCTTTTACTGGAATACTGGTTCCAGTGTTTAACATTAACCACAGCTGACAATATTCAACTGCAGGTAAAACTTATCAAAAAGCCCTTTCTTTCCTATAAAGAAAGCGACTGTAAATCTACGGGCAACGCAGTTTGATCACTATCTTGCTGCAAATACTCATCCCTGGTTTGGTGCCAGAGTTGCTCGCTCCAAACTTCAAATTTCTTGCCTTGACCCAGTAAAATGATCTTCTTGTCCAACTGCGCGTACTCTCTCAAGGGCGCACTCAGCAATAGACGTCCACTGCTATCCATATCGATATCCGTAGCATGGCCTAACAACAAGCGCTGAATACGACGAGCATTTTTATCAAAGCTCGGCAGCGCCTCGATCTTTAGCTGGATCTCTTCCCATTCGTGCACCGGATAAACTAACAGGCAACGTGATTCAGTATCTATGGTAACCACCATTTGCCCCGCGCAGTGCACACTCAACTGCTCCCGATAACGAGAGGGAATAGCCATTCTGCCCTTGGCATCCAAATTAATTGGATTAATGCCGCGAAACATCATCCTAAATTAGCCCTTACCACTAAAATACATCTAAAAACTCCACTTTAACCCACATTTACCCACTATATTACACTATAGAAAAATATGTGCGTTTATGCAAGTCTTGATCGCCTATCACAAGCATCCCCTACACAAGCTGCTCAACGGCCGACAAACATGCAATTTTCAGCCTGAAACAGCATAAAAAATCTGCACAAAAGGCCATATCCTTTAGCAAATAAGAACTTATACAGTTTATAAAAAAGAGAATAGCTACGCAGCCACGGTTAGGCTTGTCTTAAGAGTTTAAACTTTTGGCAGGACACTAATATTCGCGTCACATTGTAACAAAAATTTCATCATTAAACGCGATTGATCACACATTTCTAAAGCTATATTTAACGGCTATCCATTTAAAGCCGACCAGATAAATCACAGCCGTTAAAACAGCAACCACCAAGACACCTCACTAGTGCACAAAATACCTACAGATAAAAATGATTATCATTTGCATTGTTTTTAGTTGTACTGTACAAGTAGCCAAAAAATAGCGCTTGCATGTCAGCAAAATTATTAAAGGCAAAATAATGACCAAGAAAAAAACCTCCAACTACAAGGGATCTGCAGGCGGCTGGGGAGCTCTAGCCAGTACCACCAAGCATTTGCTAAAAAGCAGAAGACCGATTAAGAACATTGTCAGCTTATTAAAGACCAACCAAGATCAAGGCTTTGACTGCCCGGGCTGCGCTTGGGGAGACACCAAAGGACACAGCATTAGCTTTTGCGAAAACGGCGCTAAAGCGGTGAACTGGGAGGCGACCGCCAAGCGAGTTGGCGCTGATTTTTTTGCCAAATACAGCGTCAGCTATTTAGAAAAACAAAGCGATTACTATCTTGAGTACCAGGGACGCCTAACCCAACCAATGCGCTATAACAGCGACACCGATCACTATGAACCAATAACATGGGACGATGCTTTCGCGCTAATCGCCACACATTTAAACAACCTTGAATCACCAAACCAAGCGGAGTTTTACACCTCGGGACGGGCCAGTAACGAAGCGGCCTTTATGTACCAGATGATGGTGCGCAGCTTTGGCACCAATAATTTCCCCGACTGCTCGAACATGTGCCATGAAGCCAGCGGCGTGGCGATGAAAGAAACCATAGGCGTGGGAAAAGGCACGGTATCACTGGATGATTTTGATTTGGCTGATGCGATTTTTGTCTTTGGCCAAAATCCTGGCACCAACCACCCAAGAATGCTCGAGTCACTGCGACAAGCATCGCGGCGCGGCGCCACCGTGGTCAGCATTAACAATTTACGCGAGCGCGGTCTCGAGCGATTTACCAATCCGCAGAGCCCGATTGAAATGCTAACCAATGGCCACACCACTATTTCCAAGCATTATTACACGCCAAAATTAGGCGGGGACATGGCCCTAATCAGGGGCGTGGTCAAGGCACTATTGACACTGGATAAAGCAGCTATTGATCGGGGCGAGCCAAGTTTATTAGCGGTCGACTTTCTCGCCGAACACACCAGCGGTTTAGACGATTATTTGCACTTAGTGAGAGCGACCGCCTGGGAGGCTTTAATCGAGCAATCCGGGGTTAGCCGCGCCGACATGGAGCATATCGCCACCGTTTACGCCAACTCTGAAAAAGTGATCTGTAGCTGGGCAATGGGGCTGACACAGCACAAGCACTCAGTCATCACCTTGCAAGAAATCATTAACTTGCTGTTGCTAAGGGGCAATATCGGCAAACCAGGTGCTGGCGCCTGCCCAGTGAGAGGCCATAGTAACGTGCAAGGCGATCGCACCATGGGCATCAATGAAAAAGCCCCCGCGGCGCTACTGGACAATCTCGAGCAACTGCTGGGACAAAAAATGCCCCGCGAGGCCGGTCACAATGCTATTCAGGCAGTACAGGCAATGACTGCCGGGCAGAGCAAAGTTTTTATCGCTCTGGGCGGAAACTTTGCCGCCGCCATGCCGGACACCCATGTAACCCGTCGGGCCATGGCCAAATGCGACTTAGTGGTTAATATCAGCACCAAGCTAAATCGCAGCCATTTAACCCCGGGCAAAGACGCGCTAATTCTGCCGTGTCTGGGCAGAACAGAATTAGACATCACCGAAAATGGCCAACAGCGGATCACTGTTGAGGACTCGATGTCGATGGTACACAGCTCAGGTGGAGTGCTGCCGCCAGCGAGCAAACAATTAAAGTCTGAAGTGGAGATAGTGGCCCGCATTGCCAATGCAACCTTAAAAGACAGCAGCATTGACTGGCTGGCACTGGCCGCAGACAACTGCAAAATTCGCGACTTAATAGAGCAGTGCATCGACGGTTTCGCCAACTTCAACCAGCGCCTTGCAGCCCCTGGCGGCTTCTATTTGGGCAACCCCGCTGCCCAGCGCGTTTGGCTGACGGATACCGCCCTGGCAAATATAAAAAGCAACCCGCTACCCGAGCACCTTATCGCCGAGCAAATAACCAGTCAGCGCCGCAAGAAAAAGCAGTCGGGAAAGATCTTTACCTTGCAAACTATGCGCTCCCACGACCAGTACAACACCACCATTTACGGTTTTAACGACCGCTACCGTGGCGTCAAAGGCCAGCGCAACGTGATTTTCATGAATGTGGATGATATGCAGCACTTAGGACTCTCCGCCGAGCAAGAAGTGACTATTACCTCACACTGGCACGACGACTCCGAGCGATCGGTGTCTGGATTTAAAGTGATTGCCTACGACATACCTACAGGCAATATGGCCGCATACTACCCAGAGACTAACCCGCTGATAGCACTAGAGAGCTATGGCGATCAAAGCTTCACTCCTACCTCTAAAGCGATTGCGATTAGCATTAGCACCGCCAAAAGTAGCAGCATTATTAAACGGGGAGAATAGCAGCACTAGCACTGCCAACTTAACGCTACCCGCAGCAGGATTTTTCAGCTGCGGGCAACCTCTCATACCACCCCGCCGATCCAGCCATCTCATTTCGATTAGATCACTGCTAGGCTTTGCTAGTTATAATTTTATACTGTATAATACGCGCTCAATAATCTAGGAAAAACGGCATTTACCAGCCTTAGTTGCTTAATTTTCCTTATAATCTGACCCTGTGTCGCTGGTGATACAGGTTATGTGCTCGGACCTTCTTAACTGCACTGCTTATATTAAGCACAAGTAGGAAGCCGCGGCCCAAAAATAGGACATTTTCATGAGCGAAAGCTTTGCTGACATGTTTGAAGAATCTCTTCTAACACTCGATATGAAACCTGGTACTTTAGTTACTGGTGAAGTTGTAGACATTGATAACGACTGGGTTACTGTTCACGCAGGACTTAAGTCTGAAGCGGTTATCCCACGCGTTCAGTTCTTAAACGAAGCTGGCGAACTAGAAATTCAAATCGGTGATAGCGTTAAAGTATCTCTAGAATCCGTTGAAGACGGTTTCGGTGAGACTAAACTTTCTCGCGAAAAAGCGAAACGCGCTGAAGCTTGGGAAGTATTACAAGCTAAATTTGACGCTGAAGAAACTGTACAAGGTTTCATCAACGGTAAAGTTAAAGGTGGTTTCACTGTTAACGTTAACAACATTCAGGGTTTCCTACCAGGATCTTTGGTAGATGTACGCCCAGTACGTGACGTTGATCATTTAGAAGGACAAGAGCTAGACTTCAAACTAATCAAGCTTGATCCTAAGCGTAACAACATCGTTGTTTCTCGCCGTGCTGTGCTTCAAGAAGCAAACAGCGCTCAGCGTGATGAAATATTAGCTTCTCTTGAAGAAGGCCAGACAGCTAAAGGCTTCGTTAAGAACCTTACTAATTACGGTGCATTCATCGATCTAGGCGGTGTTGACGGTCTACTACATATCACTGATATGGCGTGGAAGCGTATCTCTCACCCGAGCGAAATGCTCAACCCTGGTGATGAAATTTCAGTTAAAATCATTAAGTTCGACAAAGAGTCTGGCCGTATATCGCTAGGTCTTAAGCAACTTTCTGAAGATCCGTGGGAAGCTATCAAGAAGCGTTACCCTGCTGGCTCTAAAACCCAAGCTAAGATCACTAATCTTACTGATTACGGCTGCTTCGCTTCAATCGAAGATGGTGTTGAAGGTCTAGTTCACGTTTCTGAAATGTCTTGGACCAACAAAAACATCCACCCATCTAAAGTTGTACAGATTGGTGAATCATTAGAAGTAATGATCTTAGATGTTGATGAAGAGCGTCGTCGTATTTCTCTAGGTATCAAGCAGTGCACTATCAATCCTTGGACTGCATTCTCTGAACAGTATGCAACTAACGATAAAGTATCTGGTTCTATCAAGACTATCACTGATTTCGGTATCTTTGTTGGTCTAGAAAATGAATTAGACGGTTTAGTTCACATGTCTGACATCAGCTGGGAAGGCGATCCGGAAGCATCTCTACGCGAGTACAAGAAAGGCGACAACGTTGAAGCTATTATCTTGTCCATCGACGCAGAGAAAGAGCGTATCTCTCTTGGTATCAAGCAAATGGATAGCGATCCGTTCGCTGAATACGTTGCAGCAAACGACAAGAACACCATTGTTACTGGTAGCGTAAAAGCTGTTGACGCTAAAGGCGCAACGATCGAGCTTGCTGAAGGTATCGAAGGTTACTTGAAAGTTTCTGAAATCAGTGTTGACCGTATCGAAGACGCATCGACTGTTCTTAAAGTTGGCGAGTCTGTTGAAGCTAAGATCACTAACATCGATCGTCGCAACCGCAACATCACTCTCTCTGTTAAAGCGAAAGATCAAGCTGACGAGAAAGCTGCTATTGCCGCTGTTCGCAACGTTGAAGTTAAGACTGCTGGTCCAACAACCATCGGTGACTTAATCAAAGCTCAGATGGCTAACAAAGACTAGTCTTGGTGATTAATCTCTCTCGGTGAACTAGCGTTTTCTTTGAGAGATAGCCACACAAAAAAGCCAGCTGATATCAGCTGGCTTTTTTAGTTAATCTACTTATCTAGTTATCTACTGATCTACTTATCACTGACAACCAAGCTCTGCTGTTTATTTACGGTGACTATTAGTGATTACAAACCTCTTCTAATAACAGCTAACAACCCCATCACCAGCAATTTCTAATCAGCACAAACAACTTTTATCAGCTTCTATAAACTTCTATCCGATTGACCATCATACTCCGCTCAACTTGGCGACCATCTAACAAAGCATTTAATTTCAACAAGTTAAGAAGTTGTAATATGTTTCTATCATTTAATAATGGTTTAGATTATGGCCAAGTCAGATATTTGGAAATTTTTTTACTTTAGGCCAGCCTGTGAAG
>ASZJ01000038.1 GCA_000416275.1 Osedax symbiont Rs1 | reverse complement strand
CCTGTGAAGACGCAGTGCTAATCAGCTAGTGTTTTGTTTTCCTCTGTGCAGCGCAGCGCCTCTGTGCCCTCTGTGGTGAAAAAATCTTTAAAGGATTGGTTTTACCACAGAGGACACAGAGAAGAGATTAAAAGCATCTTTTGCTATGGCGGAGTCACAGGGCTAATCAGGAACTTCTATAAACTACAACAGCACATAGTCAATTAGCTGATCTTCTGTTATCTCTTTATCTGTCACTTCATAGACACTTAACACCGATGCCTGCGCGGCGATCACAGAATCAGTTTGACCTGTGACCAGCGGATGCCACTCTGGCAGCTCTTTACCTTCATCGATCAACCGGTAACTACAGGTGGGCGGCAACCAGTGAAACGCTTGCACATCTTGCGGGCGCAACTTTACACAGTTAGGCACTAAGCTGCTGCGTTTTTCGTACTGAGTGCAATAGCAATTAGATTTATCCAGCAAATGACACACCACCGAAGTGTAAAACACCTCCAAGGTATCCTCATCCTCAACTTTCTGCAAACAGCACAAAGCGCAGCCATCGCACAGCGACTCCCACTCGCTAGGGCTCATTTGTGCCAGCGTCTTACGCCGCCAAAAAACTTCCTGTGCCATCTGCTATCTAACGCCAGTAGTCGGTCTATCTGGATACAGATCTAACATATAATCCTCTTTTGGAGGCGGCATTTGCAAGTAGTAACCTTTTTCAGCTAAATCAGCCAACAGCCTGGCCGTATCTACTCGAGCCAATTTTCGATCAGCTTTTAATGGCATATCCATAATATGCATCGCTGTACCAAACATCTCCATCAGCGGCGCTGGCACTTTTTTAAGCTGCAGTGCTTTCTCTACATAAAGATACATCTCATCTTTTCGTGAACTTCTATAAATTGATATAATTTTCATAATATAATTCTTTAATTTCTTTAATTTCTTAATAAAAAATAACGATTTAGATCGCCACTTTAGCAGCCCTTAGCCATTTTCAAACAGCGGAATTTAGCTTGCAGCCAAAAAACACTCTTATCGTTAGTTTTCTGGCCAATCGCTATCGAGCCTCGTCTTAACTATTCAAAATTGTTAATCAAAACTGCTAATCATACTGGCGAATTTGCTCGAGTATCTGCTCACCAAATAGCTGCTCACGCCAGCCGCTTAAGCCCTTCGGCATACGATATTCGCCAAACTCTAGCTTGCTTCTCACCAACGCTTCTAAATCTTTCTTGCGCAATACTATTTCTGGAACTATTGCCTGCTGTACAGCCACCTCAGTCGCTAGCTGTTTGATACTTCTAAAACGCTTATTCCACACTGGATCCAATGGCTTTTGGATAGCCGGCACCGGCCCGTGATCGATAAGCTGCTGCTTGGCACTATTGAGCATGGCAATAATTTGCTCACCGTCTGCACGGACGCTTTTCGGTTTAATATCATCTACTTGGTTTAACTGACTAATACTCAGTGGCCAACGATTGATAATAGAAATGATGGTCTGATTTTTCAGCACCCAATTTCTCGGTAAATTGCGCAGCCGGCTCTCTTGCTCTCGCCAGTCAGACAGCGCTTTAAGCGCCACTAGCTTATAGTCAGGGACATTCCACATTTGACTGAAACGCAAATAGTAACGCTCACTATCAAAGGTTTCATTTTGACAAATAACACTTTCCAAGCTCTTGACACTATCTTCTAAAAACCACTGATAACACTCTCTGTCTTGCATTTGCTGAATTTGCTGCTGACACACTTCCACCAGATAAGCGACATCTAGCGCCGCATACAGTTCTTGCTTGTTGGTCAGCGGTCGCTGCAGCCAATTTGAAGTAGTTTCCGCCTTGCCTATTTTTATTTGCAAGACTTGCTCTAGCAGGCGCTGCAAACCCATGGTAAAACCCCAGCCTAAAAAGGCGGCAGCCAATTGAGTATCATACAAAGGCTGTGGTATCACACCGACCAGCTGCTTAAACAACTCTAAATCTTCGCTGCCCGCATGAATGATTTTAAGCACACTTTTAGCTTCAAACAACGCCACCAACGGCGAGTAATCATCAATCACTAGCGGATCGATTAAGTAACACTGCCGATCGTCACCAATTTGAATCAAACCAGCGATTGGATAAAAAGTATCAACCCGCTGAAATTCTGTATCAATCGCGATCATCGGCAGCGTCAACCAATGCTGGCAATGTTCTTTTAAGGCCTGGTTCGAACTTACATAGACCGGCTTTAACGCACTGGCTTCGAGCACTTGCCAATCATAAGACTTATTTTGCATATTTTACCTAGAAAAAGAATAATCAATTTATTCAGCTAGCAGGCAACTCAAAGATTGCACGCTATAAAATTTATTAGCACTGGTCAGACTTGAGTGAACGCGACCTGCAACAGCACTTTACAACATCGCAATATTGCATCGACCAGCCACAGTGAGCTGCTTTATCGGTGAAAAATTAAATAACTCTGCGCCCTGCCAATGCATGCGCTAAGGTACCGCCATCCACATATTCCAACTCGCCACCCACTGGCACCCCGTGCGCAATGCGCGAGAGAATGAGCGGCTGATCGCGCAACTGCTCCGCTATATAATGGGCGGTAGCCTCGCCTTCTACTGTCGGATTAGTCGCCAAGATCATCTCTTCAACGACTTGCAAAGAAATCCGCTCCAACAACTGACTGATACCTATGTCATCTGGCCCCACACCGTCCAGAGGGGATAAATGTCCGCCTAATACGAAGTATAAGCCGTTAAAGCCGCCAGTCTGCTCTATCGCTAAAACATCCATCGGCGTCTCTACCACACAGAGTAGTTTTTGGTTGCGACTCTGATCTGCACACAGCGGACAAATATCAGTCTCACTCAAAGTAGAACAGTCATTGCATCGCCCCAACTTCGCCACCGCCTGCTGCAAAACATCAGCCAATACCAGCGCCGCATCTTGCTCGCGCTCTAATAGATGAAACGCCATCCGCTGTGCAGATTTTGGCCCGACGCCAGGCAAACAGCGCAGCGCATTAATTAATTGTTGAATTAACGGAGAGAGAGACATCCTAAAACGGCATCTTAAAACCAGGTGGGAGTCCCATTCCACCTGTTGCTTTACCCATATGCTCTTTCGAGTGACTTTCTATTTTGCGCACCGCGTCATTAACCGCAGCCGCTATCAAGTCTTCTAGTATTTCTTTTTCTTCTGCCATCAAGCTCGCATCAATGTTTACTTTTTTGACATCGTGCCGACCATTCATAGTGATAGCCACTAAACCAGCACCTGACTCGCCGACCACTTCAGCTTTAGCTAATTCTTCTTGAACTTTTTGCATTTGCGCTTGCATTTGCTGGGCCTGTTTCATCAGACCTTCCATTCCGCCTTTCATCATGACTGTGCCTTGCTCCGCTTCACTTTATTCAAATATTTTTAAGGGCTAACCAACTGGCATGATTGAGGAGCGATCGATCTCTGCACCAAACATCGCCACTAGCTGTTGCACCATCTCATCCGTCTGGAAGCTAGATATAGCTTGCCTTAGCCGGGTCGCGCGTAATTTTTCAAAACATTGCCAAGGAGTTTCTCGGGTACTGCGCTCGCTGTCGTAAGCAATGTTTAACTCGCAGCCAAAATACTGGCTAAGCATGCTCTGGATACGATTTTTTTGGGTCTGGTCCAAGACATTTTTTTGTACTTGAGAAACGTTAAACTCAATATTAGAACCCTGAATCGACTCCAGCGATAAATTTTCTGCGATATGCGCCGTCATCCCGGTAAAGCCGATCGCGCTCACCAGCGCAGGCCAAGCATCTAAGCTCAACTGACTATACTCAGTCACCGGCGCATCCAACATATGGGTGATATTAATCTGATTGGTAGGGGCCTCGACTGTCGACTCCACTGCTTTCAGCTCTGCTCGCGCAGCGACCGGCGCTCGCGCACTCACTGCTGCTGTGGGTTTTGACGAAGTTTTTAGCGGCTGATTCACTTGGCTATTATCTTCTTCCCATGGCGGTATATCCACGGGCACCTTTCGCTGACTGCCAGCCATCTGTTCAACGACAGCTGAAGGCGGTGCCACTACTGGCTCGCCACTAACATCAGGCGCAGTATTTTTAGCACTTTCTGAGAGCTTATCTTGAACAATAGCCGCTGGCACTTGTTCTGACCCTGAATTTACGACACTACTTTCGGTGAGGGTTACCGCTGCCTGGCTATTTTCTACTCCCTGCACATTTGCCGGTGGATGCTCAACGTGATTGGAAGCCAGCGCATCGACGACCGGCGCAGCTACTGACTCAACCACTCGCGGCGCTGCAGATTCACTGTTGACAAACGGCTGTTCAAACGCGTGATTAGCTGAGGGATCAACTCTCGGCTGAATATCGGCTGTCGAGCTCGCTAGACTTTTTTTTTCAGCAAGCACTGTAGCATCAGCTAGTGCTGGCGCTGCGGCCTGCTCAACTTGTTGCTCAGCTACTCCCGAATTAACAGCAGAACTGACAATAGAATCGGCTTGAATAGCCGCCACTGCTGGTGCCGCAGTTTCTGGAGCTGCGATCGCGCTATTTTCAGTTGCCGCCAACGGGGCAATTGTCGCGGTGTGCGAACTCTGCGCTGGCCGAAAAGCCAACATTCGCAACAACGTCATTTCCAGCCCTTCACGCGCATCGGGCACGAAAGGTAAATCTTTACGCCCCATCAGCGCAATTTGATAAAAAAGCTGCACGTCTTCGGCACTTAACTGCCCCGCCAACTCTAGAATTTGCTGCTGATCGCCCATGCTGTTATCCAGCGCAGACGGCACTGTTTGAGCAATCGCAATACGGTGCAACAAACTGACGATATCGCCCAACACTGTATGGTAATCAGGGGAGAATTGCGCCAAGTCTTGAACGTGCTTTAACAGCGCTGCACCATCGCTATTGACTAGCGCAGATAATAGATGATGAACTAAGCGCAAATCTATGCTGCCCAACATCACCCTGACATCAGCTTCGTTAACGCTACCCGCACCAAAGGCAATAGACTGGTCGGTTAAACTGAGCGCATCGCGCATCGAGCCATCTGCCGATCTCGCTAACAGCCACAGTGCCGGTTCTTCAAAGGGTATTTGCTCAGCGCTGAGCACGGTATTTAAATGCTCGACAATGCGCTGGGGAATCATATTTTTTAAATTAAACTGCAGGCAGCGAGAGAGCACGGTCACCGGTAATTTTTGCGGATCGGTGGTCGCTAATAAAAATTTAACGTGCGGTGGCGGCTCTTCCAAAGTTTTTAACAGCGCGTTAAAAGAGCTCTTGGATAACATGTGCACTTCATCGATCAGATAGACCTTAAATCGGCCCCTTGAAGGTGCGTATTGAACATTTTCCAGCAGCTCACGAGTATCTTCAACTTTAGTTCGCGATGCGGCATCTACTTCAATTAAATCGACAAATCGCCCCTCGGCAATTTCCGTACAGGCACTACACTGACCGCAAGGCGTAGATGAAATCCCCTGCTCACAATTCAGCGCCTTGGCAAATAGTCGAGCGATCGACGTCTTACCGACACCTCTAGTACCGGTAAACAAATAAGCGTGATGCAGGCGGTTGTCATCTAAAGCATTAACCAGCGCTTTTAAAACGTGCCCCTGCCCGACCATTTCGGTAAATTGTTTTGGTCGCCACTTTCTAGCAAGAACTTGATAGCTCATAAGTTTAATTCACCTGATTTATTTGATCATAACGAGGCTATGAAATAGAGCGACAACCCTTATCCAACAAGCAGCGCCTGAGAGAGAGTTTTTGCCATTGATTTATGACCCGCTATGCTAACGTTTTACCGGCAAATTGTCCAAGATAAACCCAATTAATAGACTGAGACCTAGACTTACCAACCAGCGGTTCAGTAGCTACAGCAGCTAGCTGCACCACCTTCGTCACCCTAGTTGATTACAGCGAGCACGACTTGTTTGAAATCGGCGATATGCAGACTTGTAGCTAGCGACATGCGTACCAACACTCCCGACAAACACCAGTGCGATTTTCTAGATTCTAGCTTTCTAGCTTCTAACTTCTAGTTTCTAACTTTCTAGCTTTTAGCTTCTAACTTTCTAACTTTCTAACTTTTAGCTTCTAACTTCTAACTTCTAACCTGCATTAATCACTGATAAACAAAAAACGCGGCACTGTTTGCCCTGCTGAATTGACGGCGTTATCAAAAAATAGCGAAATGGGCCTGACCCATGAAAAGCCCTCCCCATAACAGGCTTGATACAACACCATCCACTCCTCTGTCTCGGAATGTTTTACCAGATCAAGCACTTTATAATCATTGCCTTTGTAGTGCCTGTATAAGCCTTTTTTAAATTGACTCAAAGCGTCTTTAGAAGACATCATTTACCCACCTGTATTTAGCAAAGCTATTTTATGAGAGCTCTTTATAGGAGTTCTTTATAGGAGCTTTTTATAGGAGCTCTTTATAGAAACAAGTACACTTGCCATCTCTCCTCAAAGCTTACGGCGAATAAATTCCATCAACTGCTGCTGGATGATCAACATATCTTCTTCAACTTGCTCACCCCAGTATGCAGACATATGAATAGGTGTCGACTCCAATCCTATGACATCTTTGGGCAACTGACCCAACAGATCATTTAATTGCGTGAGCAGATCCGCACTCAAGGTTCTCTCACCGACTACCCAGCCCCAACCCGCAGCTAGACCTTCACAGGCATTGGTTTCGCACTTTATAATCCGCCAAGACTTCCAATCATTCAGCTCTTGCTGGGCTATTTTACCCCGTAACAAACGGTAGGCAATGGTCGGTATTTTTCTCGGCTCTACCTGACCTTTCTCCCTCGGGTAGGTCAGTCTAAGCAGTTGTACTTGAAAGCCCAAGCGCTTTGCCTCCATTCGCAACGCGGCCAAAAACCTATCCCTTTTGGTCGGCTTTACCCACATCACCGACCCGATTAATGACAATAAAACAAAAGCAATGATAAGATAATTCATACAGTTAAACTCTATTCCAAAAAATTGTTTTCGAACAATATTAATAATAATATTTCGCTTAAAAAGCAAAGTAACCAGCGCTTTATTAGATTATATTTACCACTGTGGTAAAATTTAATCACATTCACAAATAGTAGGTAATTTTTATGATAGTTTATCCTAGAATACTATTGGCAGTTGACCTTTCTGATGAATCCGATCAACTAATCAGTAAAGTGTGTAACGTAGCAACCAACAACAACGCTGAACTCACCGTCATTCATGTCATTGAACCGTTGAGCTTTGCTTATGGTGGGGATGTGCCAATGGATCTTTCTGCCACCCAAGACCAGCTATCAGAACACGCTAAAAATAACTTATCTGAATTTTGCAACAAACTGAACTATCCAGTCTCTGAGCAACTAGTAATCACCGGCCATACTGAATCGGAAATCCACCGGATTGCCGAGGAAAAATCTTGTGATTTAATCGTGGTTGGCAGCCATGGCAGACATGGACTGGCTCTTTTACTGGGCTCTACCGCCAACGGAGTGCTGCACGGTGCCCCTTGTGACGTACTGGCAGTTCGAGTTTTTTCCGAGTAGCCACCCCTAAAGACAGTACTTGTAAAAACAGCATTGAGGCCAACTAACGGCCTCAAGCTAGACCTTTGAGCGCTACCTGCGCCCAGTATTGAGCGTTAAGAACAGCGACAAAGGTCACCCTGCTTCAATAAATTACTCTTCCAGCACAACCCATCTCTCCATCAGCCCCTCGACCAACTGCTCTGCAGTGGCTAAGTCCTCTAGAGCTTTGCTGACGACACTGTGCTCACCTTGATAAAAATCGGCAGCTAGTGTCTGAGCTTGAAATTTTTCAACCTGCGCCTCCGCCTGTTCAAGCTTTTTCGGCAGCTCTTTTAACTCTATTTGCAATTTATAAGATAGCTTTTTCTTCACCGGCTCAACAGCCGCCGCCTTAACCTTAGCGGTGTTAATCGAAGCGTCAACTGGTGCATTTTTAGCAGAGGTTTTCACTTTACTCGGAGCAGGTCTCTGGCGCAGCCAATCTTTATAGCCTCCCACATACGGAGAAATACGACCATCACCTTCAAACACTAATGAGCTGGTGACCACGTTATCTAAAAACGATCGATCGTGGCTAACTAATAAGATAGTACCTTTAAACTCTAAGAGTATTTCTTCCAACAGCTCTAAAGTTTCTACGTCTAAATCGTTGGTCGGCTCATCCAGTACTAGTACGTTAGCGGGTAGGCTAAACAACTTGGCCAATAATACCCGGTTACACTCGCCTCCAGACAACGCTTTGACCGGTGTTCTGGCACGCTCTGGAGCGAACAAGAAGTCGTTTAGATAGCTGATTACATGGCGGTTCCTGCCATTAATTTCTATCATCTCACGACCACCAGCAATGTTATCCACCACTGATTTTTCAGGTTCCAACTGACCTCTCAATTGATCGAAGTACGCCACTTCCACTTTTGTTCCCATGACCACTTCACCACTATCTGGCTGCAGCTCGCCGAGGATTAACTTAAGCAAGGTACTTTTACCTGAGCCGTTTGGCCCAATCAAACCAATGCGATCACCTCTTTGTACCATCAGATTTAAATTATCTACCACCTTTTTACCGGCATAGCTGATGCATACATTTTCCAGTGAGGCGACTAATTTCCCCGATTTAGACGCTTCTTCAAAGCTAAAGTTAGCTTTACCTTGTCTATCGAGTCGACTGGTGCGCTCAGAGCGCAACTTTTCCAAAGCTCTCACCCGTCCTTCATTACGGGTTCTACGCGCTTTAACTCCCTGTCTTATCCAAACTTCTTCTTCAGCCAGACGCTTATCGAACAGCGCATTGTGCCGCGCCTCATGCTCAAGTAATATTTCTTTTTGCTCTATATAGCTATCATAATTGCCATTAAAGGAAGTCAGCGTTCCTCTATCTAGCTCGACGATACGCGTCGATAGTGAATTCACCATCGCTCTATCGTGAGAGACGAACAGCAGCCCACCTTTAAAATCAAGCAGCTGCTTTTCCAGCCATTCAATAGTACTAATATCTAAGTGGTTAGTCGGCTCATCCAGCAACAGTAAATCGGGCTCAGTAACCAGCGCCGCTCCCAGTGCCGCTCTTCTGCGCCAACCACCAGACAGTGAATTCATCAAGGCATCGCCGTCTAATTTTAAACGCGTTAGCACCCGCTCTACCCTCTGCTCTAACATCCAGCCGTCTACCGCTTCAAGCTCGTGCTGTAGATGTTCTAGCTTTCGCATGCTAGCGTCATCAGAATTATTGGCTAGCAAATCATAGGCAGCTCTTAAGCGCACCGCTTCTCCTAAACCACTGGCCACTACATCCCATACCTTGCGATCGTCAGCGGCAGGAAGTATTTGGCTTAAGACTGAAATTTTACAGCTCGGATCAACCCACAGTTCACCACCATCTAACAGCACCTCTTTGGTCACCACCTTCATCAAGGTGGACTTACCCGCCCCGTTTAGGCCGACCAATCCGACACGTTCGCCAGGGTCTATTAAAAAATCTACTTTTTCTAATAAGGGCCTAGAACCAAAGGCGACACTGGCTTTTTCTAATCTAATTAGGGGCATGAAACGTCTCGATATGAGTTGATATTAATAATCCTAAAATCAGCAGCTGGACAGTAATAATCGGCGCAAATTCTAAGTGCGTAAAAAATCTTAAGAGAACATCAGCCGCCGTGGGAGAACAGGCATACACATTTAAAGTGCATCCATCGCCAACCGCGATTAGCAGCCACTGATAATTTTTTGATTCCTTACACACCGATATATTGCAGGCCTTTACAACCCCAATTTAGGATAATAGAGAACTAAGATAATGGTCTATAAAAACAGATTGCGCATTCTACCTCAGCAGACTCTTTATTGCAGTGAAATTCACCCCAGCCAGCTAATAATCCATACCCCGATGCTCGGCCTGCGCAAACTGACACCAAAGCTATCCTGCTAAATGATAATCGAAGGGTATTTTATAAAATCAGATTGAAGTTTTTCGGTGATTGATTAGAGCGCTAAAGCGGCTTTTTAGATAAGGATGGTTCTGTTTGTTTTCTGCTCGGAGTGAAAAACTTAGAATTTATTACTTAACTTTTGCAGGTTTTTTGGTTCACTTAATAATAACAATTGCCGTCTATAGTACCGCCAAATACCGTACATCCTGTACATAAAAACATCGCCCTACTTATTGTCGAAAAACTCCACCACTATTGCCAAAATTGCCGGCCGTTCGTAGAGACATCACGTCATCTATAGTAAAAATCACTGAGAAATTCGAATGTAGTGGTCTTTAAAAGGGAGTGTCCTATATTATTAGTTTCTACTTAGCCCATAAGTGTAAAGTGATGGTTTGGCCTATCTACTAAGCTTGGGTTCTCTATGGGTATACCTCACGAACACCGTTCATTGTTAACCGTATATGGTTCGTTTTTAGTTGATTTGATACCCTATGCGAACTATTATCAAGCACCATACCTTAAACGAACTAGCGAGACCAAAAATGTTTGTTAGAGCTTACCTACGGGCATCAACCGATGAACAAGATGCTACCCGCGGACAAGATGAGTTATTAAAGTTTGCTGATAACCAAAATATCAAGATAGCGAGCTACTATATTGAGAATCAGTCAGGCGCAAAAATAGAACGGCCAGAATTAGCGAGGCTGATATCTGACTCTTACCCTGATGACATTTTACTGATTGAAAAAGTGGATAGGCTTTCAAGACTGCCTTATGAACAATGGAAACAATTAAAGAACAAACTCGTTGATGCTAAAATTCAGATTGTGGTTATCGACCAGCCAATGACACATGCTGCTTTATCTGACTCGCCTGATAATACGATGATCGCAAGAGTGCTAACCGATTTTATGATTGATCTCGCGGCGACCATGGCAAGAGATGATTATGAAACGAGAAGAAAAAGACAAGCGCAAGGTATTACGAAGGCTAAGTTAAAAGGGAAGTACCAAGGTAGAAAACCCAATTCCGAGCTCAGAGACAATATCGCTTTGTCGCTTGCTGAAGGAAAGACCTGGTCTCAGATACAAAGCTTAACAGGGTGTGGTCGATCTACTATTGCTAAAGTAGTTAAACTTAATAAAGAGTAGGACTTAAACTAACTACTTCAGGTTCTCAACCTGACATATTATTACATTCAAATCATTGGGCTCGGTGTACACCAGATTATTTTACCCTAGAGCCATTAGACTGTTACCGGCCAACTCCAGACTATTAGGCTCTGAACAGGAACTTGGCTGGTAACGGCCAAATGCCGCCATTAGATATGCCTAAATAAACATTCAGCGCCATCTATTCAAAAGATTGCCATATTCTTTACCTTTACCCAACCTGTACTTTTTTAGAAACAGTACAGTTTTATATACTCTTGTTATCAAACAGGTACTGTCGTTAGAATAATGGGATTTTATATGGTCATTAGAGGCTAGTCTTTTGCTTTAGGGCAAAACGCAAGACCTACCCCCCCCAATGCTTTCTGAATATATATGGTTTTTCGCAGCATGATATGTGACTGTCTCATATATTTCACGGTCCCATATATTTACGGAAAGCAACCCATTTTCTACAAGTAATTGGGGAGCTTGATTCGAAGCTAATATACAGGCCACATTCGTCACCTTGATGTTAATGGTGGGTATACATTGAGTCTATTATCCATATTTGACTCGAAAAGAGCGTTAAATAGGTAACTACCTCAAGAATTTACAGAAATGAAAATGAAGGAGCGGACAGGCATGAGCCGAAGCCAAACTAAAAATGCAGCGTTAACAACCGCTTTAGCGTTCCATTACCAAATGTTGATCGGCTTGGACAAGTGTTTTTCACTTGAAGATGGTCAATCCGTTTGGTTCGAAAAAGACGGTGACGTGAGCCTAATCTCGCCAGACGCTTTGGAATCAAAACAAACTGAAGTGAAAAATTATTCAGCGGCACTCACTGACCACCACGAAAACCTTTGGAAAACACTAAAAAATTGGTTGGCTCCAGGGTTTAACTACGCTCAATACGGTGTTTTGGTGCTTCACACTACTCAGGCATTTGGTGTAACTACTCGGCTAAAAAACTGGAACTCACAAAGTACAGAGCAACGCTTGCAAGTACTAAAAAATATTTTCTCGGATCGTACTGAAGCTCACCTGAATGTAAAAAATCCATCAGAAATTATCAAACTTCAAAAATCGGTAATGGAAAAATCATCTTATAAGAATTTGATGGGGGTTATAGCCAAAGTTGTACTGCATGTAGAATCGGCAGATCTGAATACTTTAAAAAATAACTATTACAATAAGTTAAGTGGCTATATACCTACAGCAAATAGGCAAGCCTTTGCTGAAGGTCTGATTGGGTTTATATATGAACAGGCAAATAGCGCAGAATGGGTAATTGAAAAGACTGTGTTTGATCAAAAGCGAGAGGCTTTAACAGCTAAATGGGGACCTACACTATTTACTATTCCTGACTTTACACATAGAGATGCAACGGAAGAAGAAGTTGATTCATATCTTACAGAGCTGTTTGTTCGGAAAATTATTGAGGTTGAATATGAAGACGTATTGCCAGAAGCAATAGGTAACTGGCTAGAGCTAAGGAACTCATTGATTGAAGAGTTTAATGGTTACCCGCAATTCAGGGAGACAGTTAACCGGTACCGAGAACAATGGATTCGAGCGTTTTCTGCAAAGTATCGGATGGCCAGTCGTAGGCTGGGGAGTCCTACTTCGATATCACAAGATTTGTATGATGAAGTAATAAGCGAGACACCATTTGGTATCGATGGCTATCCAAATCCAGAATTTGTCTTCAGAAACGGCTTAATACACGACGCTATGGATGATGAGGAGCGTAACCTAAAATGGAGGGTTGAACCATGAGTAGCATTGTCGACGCATTATATGAGTTAAAGTACAACCCGTTCGAGTTCGGGGCATTTCTTGCGTCGTTTTACAAAGCAGAAAGCGAAGTAGAAAATAACCTTTTACTTGCCCCTTTGGTGATACCACTTTGCAGCCACCCTATTATCGGCCAAAAACTATTCAACTCTAACGTTAGAAGCACTATTTGGTCTGTTTTTGACGATCGCACTAAACTATATGACCTACAAGAACGAATAGATGGATTTCAAGCGTTAACAGAGCAATGCATTCAATATTGTTTGGTCAATGACTGGCTATCTATAGATGTGCAAAGTTTAGCCCTTCGTTCATGTGAAAATTCTGATTCAGTCTTTACGAATCAAAAAAGTGCAGAGAAACTAGGGCGGTTATGTAGTGGTCATTCAGTGGTCGAGATTTATATGTTTTTAGGAGTGAAACCGCGATGAAAACTTTAATTCATGAAATTGGCATTATTGATAAACAAGGTAATAAACATCCTGTTAAATTTAAAAAGGGACTAAATATTGTTACTGGTAAGTCATCAACCGGAAAAAGTGCCTTAATAGAAATATTTGATTATTGCTTTGGCAACAGTGAAAATACCATTCCAAAAGGGGTCATTACTGCCAGTGCCTCTATCTACTATGTCGCGCTTTTGGCTAATGAACAAGATATGGTAATTGCACGTGATCCTGGCATAGCGAGTAAGGCCTTTTTTCGTCGTGTTGAGTCACTCAATACTGACGATATTGATAGCGACTATTTTAATAGTCGTTATTTCCGCCCGTTAGGTGAGTTTAAGAAGCATCTAAGAGACTTTTTCTTAGATATAGATGATGTGGATGAATCTTTGGCTGCTAGGGCCAATCGACGGTTTAATAATAAAGCGGCTACACCTTCAATACGTAGTTTTTCATCGTTTATTCTTCAGCATCAGAATCTTGTTGCCAATAAACATGCGCTATTTTACCGATTTGATGAAAAGGAAAAGCGTGACCAGGCAATTGATCATACCAAGATATTTTTAGGATTAGTTGATCAGAAATACTTTCACTTGTCACAAGAGAAAGAGCGGTTAAGCTCAGAGGTTCGAGGTTTAGAGCGTAAGAAAGAGATAAACAAGCGAGCATCTGAAAACTATAAGCACCACGTTGGCCCTGTTTTAAGCCAGCTTTATGCTTTGATGGGGTTTAAAGAGGAGCCATTATCTTTGGAAAAGATGCTACGCCACCCGCAAGATGCTAAAGAACAGCTAGACATTATTATCGTACCGGAAAAAATTAATCACAATTCAGATGCGGCCACCCAACGCTATAGTCTACTCAAGTTGCAACGCACTCAAAAGACTGCCGAACTTAGAAAGTTGCAGCGACAAGCCGCATCGATTAACAAACATATTCAAGAAGAAGAACGTTTTGTTGATAACGTAAAGCAATTCAACTCGCCAAAGCATGTTCACATATCAACGTCAGTCTGCCCGTTTTGCCATACCGAAAAAGACACTTTGAGAGAAAGTGCAGAAAAATTGCAGCAAGCTATCATAAAAGTATCGGGTAACCTTGCGCAAGCGCGCCCAATGAAAGCAAAGTTTGAATCGTCATTGGTTGGTGTTCAACGAAATATCGAAATATTTGATAAGGAGTTGACCGAGTTAAACCAGCAAATCACAGAAATTGAGAAAATAGAAAAACAGTTGGCAGAACAAAAGAGTCTGTATGAAAGTGTATTAATGCAGAAGGCAAAACTATTTGTGCTTCTCGATACCCTCAATATGGCCAATGATGCCGAGCTTGAAAAGGAAATTAAAGCACTGAACAAACAGCTTAAGTATATAAATAAAGAGCTTAAACAATACGATGTATCAAAAGGGCTAGAAAAAGCCTCAGGAACAGTAAGTGAATATATGGCTAATATTGGCAGTCATTTTGAATTTGAAGCCAGCTATAAGCCTATCAATCTTCACTTCTCATTTGAGACATTTGACCTTTATCACTTAACGCCAGAAAAAGAAAAAATATATTTAAGATCAATGGGTAGCGGGGCAAACTGGATGTATTGCCATGTGACACTATTTCTAGCATTGCACAAATATTTTGCGGAGCTGGGTGATAAATGCGCTATTCCATCAATACTATTTTTTGATCAACCGACTCAGGTATATTTCCCTAATTTTAATCTAGATAACGCTATAAATTTTGAAGAGCAAAAAAATCGAGAGGCGGAACAGCGCAAGATATCAAATGTTGATCAGGATATCGATGAAGACATTAAAGCTGTTGAAAATCTATTTAGTCAGCTCTCAAATTATTGCATTGAGCTTGAATTGAAGAATGGTTTTAGTCCACAAATCATCGTGACTGATCATGCGGATAATTTGACGTTGTCGAATGGGGTATCGTTTGAGTCTCTGGTTAACGGAAACAGATGGCGAACGCGCGGATTAATCCAACTTACAGAAGAATAATTAAATGCTAATAAGTATATGGGGCATTTTATTTGACTAGGGACGGATTAAAGTAATGTTCGATTTTGACCACATCCTAACAGTTACAGGAATACAAGAGTACTGTTGCTGAATATGGAGACTGATAGGTGTCTAGACCAGTATTACGAAATTTATTTGGGTAAAGTGAGACCTCTAAATAAAAGTGGGCCTCATACTAATACATATTGATTATGTCACATTGCATTCAATCGCAATTAAATGCACACATAATTAACCCTACACATTGAAGATTTTTAGTGGATAGGACTGATAAAACGTAGGATTTTGGATGAAGGCTTTAAACATATATGTTGGAGATGTTGCTCTTGGCAAAACGATTAGGCTTAAGCGGTCATTCTTCCTCAAAAATAGAACTTGGGATGATTATTCTTATGAAACTACGTATACGTTGTTTTACATTGATAAAGAAAAAGAACTTTTAGAAATTGGTACTGTAAAAATTGCTAAATCAGATCTAAAACACCTCCAACGCCCTTTAGAAAATGGATATATTAAAAAAACATTAGGTGAATACTTTTCTCTGGGTCAAGATGAATCATACTATTCGACTTTAAGGGAGTTACCAAATAATGTCGGCGAAAGGCTTTTGGCGATGCTCAAGGATATTGCTTTTGATAGAGAGGTTTGGATTAAAAATAAAACTTCGAAAGCGCTTAATGATTCTTTGCTAAGAAATGTGACTAATTTGGATGTTATTAGTTACCAAATGGTCTTTAAAGGTGAAAATAGAAAACTCGATTATTGCTTAACTATTAATAATGAAACCCCTGTTAGTTTTCCAATAAATCATGAACTACCATTTAAAAATTCTAATATTCATGCCGTAATAGGTAATAATGGAGTAGGTAAGACTACTTTTTTAAAAGAAATTGCTGAAAAAATAGTAGTTGGTGAGTTTGATTGTAAGATACTAAGTAACATTAATACGGATGATGTTGATGAGGGAATAGAAATTGATTACATAGAGAAAGTATTGTTTATCAGTTTCTCTGCCTTTGACAACAATATGCCTGATATTAAGATTAAGTCAAAATTTGAATACTTAGGCTTACATGATGGTGATGGCGGCTTCAAAGGTCCTGATATATTAAGCAAAGAATTTAGTGAGTCATTAAAGAACTTAATTAATGGTAAGAAATTAAATTATATAAAGAAGGTGCTAAAGCCACTAGAAAATGTTGATTATCTAGCGGAACACATAGATTATTTTTTTGAGAATATTGAAGAACGGCCAAAAATTGTAAAAATGCATACTAAATTAAGTTCTGGTCACCGGATTGTCCTACATACGCTTGTATTATTAATGGATAGTTTGCATCAAGGTGTTGTGACACTATTTGATGAGCCTGAAACGCATTTACATCCACCTCTATTAGGTGCATTCCTTCAATCTCTTCAAATAATATGTGATACGTATAATGGTTTATTGATATTTGCCACGCATTCTCCAATTATCCTTCAAGAAGTACTGACAGAAAACGTGTTGGTTCTTAGGCGTTTAGATAATGATGTCACCTATACTCGTACAGATATCGTTACGTACGGTCAGAATGTGTCAAAATTAACTAGAACAGTATTTGGCTATCAAAATGTAGGGTTTCATAACACCATTAGCGAACTTGTCGAGAAAAAGACATTAACGAAAGAAAATATTTCCACTGATCATCGAATAGGTTCCGAAGGTACAAAAATAGCATGGAGTCTATTTTACGGGAGTGATAATGTTTAGTAAAATTCACTCTTTAGAGCCTGATACTGTAATTGAATTCTATTTGGCAAAGAAAGGAGTTTCAAAAAAGCATAGTAAGAACATTAAGAGGATTAAAGCAGCTCTTCTAAATGATACGAAAATATATAAGATCTTAGCCGTTTCGGGTGAGTTTCATAAAGTTAGCGGACAAATATCTAATGTCGATTTACAGAGTAAAAAGAGCCTAAAGATACTATATGACACATATGTAACTCAAGTTTCGGAGTTCATTTCATTAGCTCAAATGAACTCCTCCCGTTACTCTAGGCCTTCTTGCCGTAGAGTAAAATTATCCATTTGCATGACTTGTGTAAAAAAATTGACCACTG
>ASZJ01000037.1 GCA_000416275.1 Osedax symbiont Rs1 | reverse complement strand
AAACGTTCGTGCGTTTGCCCTGAAGAACTGGACGATGAACTTCGTGAAACGTTTCTTAATAACGGCTCGGCCAATCTAAAACTATTTTTAGACGGGGAGAGACAAAAAGAATTCGTTTCTCCTTGTAAGCTTAAAACTTACTGGCCTATTAATATTGAATATGCATTTCTCTCAGGGTTGCATGATTCTGATTGGTTCTGTGACAATTACTATCGTTGATAAAATAATGTCAGGTGAGTACATTACATGTACCTTACCTGCTAAAGTACTTTTAAATTAAAGTGTTGACGTGATTTTAGTGGACATCATTTTCACGTAAATGCCCCTGCGCACAATTGAGTTGTTATATATCGGATCGGGATCAGGTCTAGTCTTTTGACTTTGAGACAAAAGGCAAGACATGATAATTATGCTTCACGCGCACGTGCGGTGTGTAAAGTGTTAAAACATCTGCTTTGTTAGAATCGGCCATTTTTGATGTGACTAGATATATTTTAAACACTGATAATAATAACAGTGTAATTTTAGATAAGAGCTAAAAACGTGCGCGTTCGCACTTCATTTAGATTATTGCTATGCTCATGTACACTTGTAAATTTACAGAAAAAACCCCAATATCAATAATATAACTATGAACAAAAAAAATAGCGACAAACTCGCTATTCCTACAAACGCGCATGCGCGTTTAGCTTAGAAGATTTTTTGATATATGGATGTTTTCTTAAGCAGGATATAAGTTACCTGTCATTTCTAAACATCACATCACATTGCGGTGCGACCGAGCGTGCGCAGTATTTAAATGTTAGGCGTGTACATGGACTGGAGTTACGATGTCGAATAAAAAATTTGTAAGAACTATTGTAAATCAAAAATTATTACCTAGTTATTTCCCTACACATGCTCTTGAATCAGGGTTTTGGGAATATCTAGGCCGTACCGTTGCTACATTCGGGTTCCTAGAGGAGGTTTTAGTTAAGGCTATTTTTTCTTTTACTGCAACAAGAGAGTACCCCGAGGACGAGATCGAAGATGCGTACTCTAAGTGGCGACCCAAGCTAGAAAAATCTCTATCAGACCAACTTGGCGGACTTATAGATACTTATGGAAAAGCTGTTCGCGATAATTCTAGCTCAACCATAGAAAACCTTAATGACTTACTAAGTGATCTTCGGGAGGCTTCAAAAATTCGGAACGTATTATGTCATGGTTCTTGGCGGACACCTGACAAGAAAGGCGCATCAGTCCCTTTTTTTGTGAATCGCAAAAAAGAAGTTTTTGAATCCCCAATAGATATAACCTTTTTAAAGAAAGTACAGAACCACGCAGTGGAGTTAATCTGCGCAGTAATCAATACGGTTGTCCATATGGGTTGGCAGTTTCCAAGTACTAGTGGGTCGGGTCAGGCAATATGGCGGTGAACACGAGGAACAATCGCCTAACAAAAATAGGCATAGCGACTGGCTTCCGTTGTTTCTCAGCTCTAACCATCGCATACTATAAGTGTTAGTTTTCAATTACCAACATTAGAAGGAGTTTAATAAAGTGGCGAAATTAGCAAAATATAAAGAAAAACTTTTAAATGAGTTTGAAAGTAGAACGGATGATTGGTCTTTTGGTGATTTTGAGAGAAGGATTACAGAAATAAAATCTGGGGCTTATTATCAAGATGCTAAAATGGCAATAATTGAAGGTCATAGAGTAGGTAGTTGGCCAAATACAGTACAAAGATACCTTCTTACAAATCACAAAGCATTTGGAAGTGTTAGTATTGAGTTTCATGATATTTTCAATCAGATATGCACTAACTTAAATACAGAAGAGAAGAAAATTTGGGATATTAGGTAGTTTTTCTTCATGCAAAAACTTACAAGTTTAGGCAATTCACCACTTCGGGATCGAACTGCTGCTTTGCAGTTACAAATCCGCCATTGTTGAATGGTGTTAGGTTCACATTAGGGTATATCAATGCGTAGAAATATTGAACGAGATTTCAAACGCTATAGAGCTAAGTATCGTAAAACATTACGTAGATTAAACTTTCAGAAATATCCGAAAATTACCGCTACGAGTTGCATCCCTGTGCATCAACAGTTATATGCTTTAGCAAGACAAGAGCTCCCCAATATTCCAGAAGAAGTTTGCAAACTTTGGTTGTATGACAGGATATTGAATAGTGGCTGGCCACCATCTGGTAGCGAATGGCAAGGGTATCTATTTAACCATTCAATAGATTATTGGAAAAAGCTTTCTTGGCAAGAGTCCAGCATTAAAATATCAGTGGAACAATTGGCTGATAAATCTGTAGAACTTATCTTTAACCTTATTGACGCCCATGTAAACGGAGTTAGTAATTTAGTTAATATATATATGCCAGACTCTAAAGAGAGGTATGATTCTATAAGCCTTTATATATCTGAAAAATCTGAGATACCTGGTAAAGTCATATTATTGGAAGGGAAAGAAGGATATCAATTAATAGATGGTGCCCACAGAATAGCTGCAACTTTAATGCATCAAACGAGGCATCCAAACAATCAGTTAGACATTAAAGCTTGGATAGCAGCAGAAACCTAACAAGAAGCGTCACAGCGAACGCTTTCGCAGCTCGAAGGTTCCCCTAAAAAGTAGACGCGTTTTATGCACCTGTGTGCGAAGCGTATGAGCGCGACGTTAGTCTTTCAGCATAAATATCCGCTTTGTGTCACGTCCAGACATAGGCATGTAAAATAATGGAACGATTTACATGGCAGAATTTAGGGTGTGTGTTGTCGTTAAATGGGAGTTAAAGTAGTTACGACTCTGCTTTTTTAGCTAGCATCAAGACTATTTGTGGTCAGTCTTAATATTTAATGGGGTTTCACTCTGACTACAATCATAAAAAATATCGGAGCATTGAAAACCCACATTTTTAAATAAGTAACACAACCGAAATATCTTCTATGTCCAATACTTCACAGTATTAGAAATAGTATCAATGCGGCTATAACAGGGTCCGCAGAACTTATAATACGGCGTTAAAAACCGGTTCAATATACCCATTTACACCAGTAACTCCCTAAACAGGGGCACACTGTACCCAAAGTGAGGGGCATACTAACTCCGCTATCTCACCGGTTTTTTCCTTGCCTTACCTTCGCTCGCAACGTTCTGCAGAGGTTTCTCTTCATTTGAGTCACCGCACCGGTGCCTGATGATCAGCCGTTGATTTTTCCAATGGCGCTCATCGAACGTCAATGAAAAGCTCCACCTTTCTATTTTGTTGCAGAGTTACAGTGCAATTTGCTGTTGAACTGCTTTTTTAATAAATTCATTAGTGCTTGTAGATGCTTGATAAGCAGCGACCGAGGCGGCCAAATGTAGATCATGGCCTAGCCTTACATTCAGCGATCCCTTGCAAGGTTTCTCCGGTGTTGCTCCTTGTTGAATACAGTCGTCAAGATAGCTTTTAACCGCTTCTTGAAAGGCTTCTTCTAAGCCCTTGGCTGTTTCTGCTTCATAGTTCACTAAAGGAGATATAAATAAGAGTTGCCCAAATAAAACATTGTCTTCTGGGCTTATTTCTACAGAGCCGTGATAGCCCTTAAATGTCATGGTGTTTTGCATTAGAGCATCCCCCACATTATTAGTTTTTCCCTAACTTGGCGAACCGCATAAGCTTTAAGCTCTTTGTCTGGGTGTGGTTTATGTAAGTTAATTATTTGTGAAGGGTTCCCGTTCTCAAATTTGACTCTAGAACCGTCACCCTCAATTTTACGATAGCCGAGGACTTTTAAAGCTTTAACTAAATCTGTCCACGCTAAAATTTTAGCTGTTTTCAGCTTGGTGAGCTGTTTTTCAGTTTTAGTCATGATTACCTCTTTATCGATAAGGTAATTGTATCAAAAGCGATATTACTTGCAACTATATTTAGTCGCATGAAAAATATATCATTCTTTTTCTTAACAGTAATCAATGGGGTCAGAGTAGAATGGCACTTAGTTAAGCAATTAAGTGTTTAAATACAACAGGTAACCGTTAGTTTTACCTCTCTTGGTACTGAGAGTTGATGGTCTGAGACATCTGATTTCCTCGCTATTAAACTGAACAAGGAAATATAAGTTTTAAAAATCGAGTCTTAAAATGATATTATATATAATAAAAACAAATAGTTAAATCTTAACTAAGTGCCATTCGGGTCAGAGTAAATTGATTATAAAAATACTTGGATCATCTGATTATCTGCGCCCTGAACCTTTATATTTAAAATTTAACATCTCCCGACCAAGAAAATAAGATATATAATTCAGCTCGTTACAAATAAGTAACCGATTTTAGCATGCAAGAGATAGCTGTTCGATAGAGCAGAAAAGCACACGCTTTAATCTAGAAGCGTGTGCTTTATTTACTCTACATATTAAACTGATTGGTGTGAATTCACTAAGGGCGATATGCACTTGTGATTGTGCTAGCTCATGACTGATCTTTGTACGAAATAGTTGAAATGTGTAAAGTAGCAAGAGTTTTTGAAATGCTTGCTTTTCTGTTAGAATGATTATAATTGCTTATGTTACAAACTAAGGTAAAAAATTATGGCAACTTCAACAGCACCAGAAAAGGAACAGATTACTACTTTTGCAAACTACGCATATGAACAACAAAAAGAAACAGTAGTTGCTGAATTAGTAGAGCGTATCCAAGAAAGTATAAAGGTAGGTGAAGAGCAAATAGTAAACGGCCAGTTTATGACTTTGGCGGACTCTCAAACACGCATAAATAAAAAGCTTTTTAATAAATAGATAAATGAAAAGATACATAGTCGATATTACTAAACAAGCAGATTATAGCCTGGAATTGATAGCAATACATAAATTAGAGTACTCCAATATTTCTTTTGTAGAGCGCTTTGTAGATGGTTTTTACAAAGATGTAGAAAAATTATCTACGCTCCCTCATCGCGGTTTTGATATCCAAGAAAAGTGGAAAGGGAAATTATACGATAACCATATAATTATATATAAAATTCAAGAGCCTAATAACGTTATTATATTAGACATAATAGACCCTCGCCAAGATAGAAAAGCTAGAAAATACGTAATGTAGGGGCTATTCGATAGTAATCAATGAGGTCAGAGTAAATTGATTATTAAAAAACTTGGATCATCTTGATTATCTGCGCCCTGAACCTTTATATTTAAAATATCCCAACCAAGAAAATAAGATATATAATTCAGCTCGTTACAAATAAGTAATATTGAAACTTTAGTGCCGTCACTTATGTTAACAAGAGATAAAAGACTGCATTAAAAGGTAAGGCTATAGAGGCGAAAAACTCAGAAAAAAGAGCTGATAAAAAAATTCACTCCGACATCATTGATTCACTTGATAGCTCTAATGACGGCTTTAGGCCATTAGCGACAACAAGACCTATGATCATAGAAGCCTGTCGAACTTAACGCTAACCTACTGCGAAAAAGCAGCATTTGGCCACATTCCTGTTCTTTCTCGTTAAATAGCACGCTATTCTCCTAAAAAAAACAGAAAATCTGCCTCAAAACTGATTTTTCTCGCTGCGTTCGGTCAAACCCGACTGATTCCTAGTCTTATCCCTTGCCCCAGCTTCTAATCATTTGGGTAGATGTAAGTATTGTCTCAGTAATAACAGCCTCAATTATTGCTGCCACTAGAATGGTCTCTTTTTTCTTGAGAAAAAAGAGACCACTAAAACCACTATAAAGCTTATAGGACATGCCTCTATGCAACATACCGCCTCGTATCTTGGGATTGAAAGCTGAAGCTTTACAAGGGAACACACTCCACCATTTTGGTCTCCCGCAGCTTTGTTCGCGTGCTTCTTCACTACTATGAAGCTGTCTGACTTCCAAAAGGCTATACCCATCGGCTACGTCTAATTGACTTCCCGACCAGCTGTTTACATGATAAACAACCCCTTGGACCTCCTGCTTACTAAAAAATAAAAGGGTGTAAAAGACATTGCCACATGCATGAGGTCTACGACTACAAAGAGCCGCTAGTTAACTTGCCTTACCTACTCGCGGTATAACGTCAACTAACGTATTGCCTTCTCCTACACCCAACCGGATCAGCACTCTTAAAGATACTTATTCTAAAACATAAGCGCAGCTCAATACTCAGCCTATGGTTTCCCCTGTCAACGCTTAACTCGACACCTCACGATGCAATGCTCATGACTCGGGGTCTCGGCGGTCTGCTAAACCTTACCAAGCAGAGGACTGCACCTCCAATCTTCTACCGATTTAGCTCGGCGCACTGAGTGTCCTATATTAGTTTGTTACAAGCTGTTCTCTATTTTTAAACCGGACACTAGTGTCTGCGTGTATGGAATTTATTGGACTTTTATATTGACCAACACTGTCTCAAGACAAAGACCAAGATCAAAACCAACCTCAAGCTGCGCTTAAAAAACTCAGCTGAATCCTCCTTTTGAACTCTTTTACCGGAAAAAGCTACAATGCAAATGATTATCCATTGCACCCTATCAAGCTTTTCGATACTGTCTATTGCGCCGATTCTTACTATTCAATTTATGCGCAGGCTGGCTATTCTTTAACACTGTTTAGCAATATGCCTACAGCCAGTAATTTGCATTTATGGTACTGGCTACCAATAGCTATTTTCCCGTAAAGCTGCGCAGCGGTATAATAAAATTGATTGACCAAGTATTGAGAACTTCATCATATATCAAAGAGGATTTGTTAACTTGAAGAGCATTAATTTCAGTTTTAAACTGGCGATAGCCACTGTTACCTTCTTTACTGTCTGCCAATCAAATTTGTATGCTAAAGCGCAGCTCTCCTTACAACAGCAGAGATCCCTCTATGTTAAAGCTGTAGCAGCATATGCTAAAAAAGATATTAAATTAGCCAATAAATTAACTGCCAAACTGAAAAAATACCCTCTCTATCCGTATTTAAAATTATCACAAATCCAGAGAGACATTGGTTTTATAAAAGGCTCTGAAGTGTTGAGTTTTATGAAAACTTACGCCAACACCCCTCTCGCTAAAAAGGCTCAAGCTAGCTATCTAAGAAAATTAGCCAGAAACAAACAATGGTCACTACTCAGCAAAAACTATCGCAAGCTGCCCTTAAAGAGTGCCTATTATCGCTGCTTAAATTTACAGGCAAAAATAAACACCGGTCAAGGTAAAAAACAATTAATAGAAATTTCTAAATTGTGGAATGTCGGTAACTCTCAACCTAAAACCTGCGATCCAGTATTTGCCTATTGGGCAAAAAAAGGCAATCCAACATCCAACCTTGCCTTCCAACGTACCTGGAAAGCGATTAACAAAAAGAATTACAAAATAGCCAAGTTCGTGCAAAAAAAGGTGACGAAGAAATCACAGCTTAATGCGCTGAATTTGTTTTGGAAGATTAAAAAAGATGTATCACTGGTTAGCAATTCCAAAACACTATCCACTAAAACCCCGCACAATAATGATATTGCCACCTATGCCATTCGCAAGCTGGCGATTAAAAAACCTGATTTAGCTTTAAAAACGTGGTTTAGAGATCGTACCCGCTTCAAATTCAGCAGCGCTCAGCGAAAGTACCTAAACGTCTATTTTGGTAATAAGTTCGCCAAGAGCACCTTCTACAACGCAACAGCTCTGAGTACCTTACAAAAAATCGATCCTCTATATAAGTACGATGAAATAAGTGAGTGGAAGGTAAGGCAGGCACTTATCAGCCAAGACTGGAAGAAAGTAATTAAGCTAATTGCTAAAATGCCCAGCAGTCTGCAGTCAGATAATCGATGGGTGTATTGGCTGGAGACCGCTAAACAAAAAGCCAATCCTAAAACATACCAAGCTAAATACGATAAAATTCTCAAAGAAAGGGATTTTTACAGCTTTATTGCCGCTCAATTAAGCGGTAAAAAACTAGCCTTAAACAATCAGACATCAACTATTAATCCCAAAACCACTAAAGCTTTACTACAGCTCAGTGCAGTGCAACGTATGTATGAACTAATCAAGCACAGTAACACAGCAAAAGCTTACCAAGAGTGGCGTCTACTCAGAAACACGCTCAATGACCAGCAAGAATTAGCCATGGGCTATATCGTCAATGACTGGGGTTGGTATATTCAGGGGATTAGAATCGCGGCTAAATTAAAGGCTTGGAATGAACTGGGAATTCGCTTTCCCCGCTCACAAAACAAATTATTTGCCGAACTGAGCAAAGAGCGAGGCATTGGCATCACTTGGCCTGTCGCCATCGCTAGACAAGAGAGTGCCTATAATCAGTTTGCTAAATCCCCAGCTGGCGCCAGAGGTTTTATGCAGCTCATGCCGGCCACTGCGAAACTGACCGCCAAAAAATACGAGGTCGCTTATAGCGGCAAAGATGACTTATACATTCCCAGAACTAACATTTCACTCGGCACAGCCTACCTGAGTGAAATGATGGGCAGGTTTAATAATCAAGCCTACTCAACAGCTGCCTATAATGCGGGCCCACATCGAGTTGATCGCTGGTTAAAATCTAGAGGAACACTCCCCCTGGATATATGGATAGAAACTATTCCATTTAATGAAACGCGCCACTATGTGCAAAACGTGCTGACCTATTCGGCCATCTACGATTTATTAGCGGGCAGACAAGCTCGCATGTTTAGCAATAAAGATAAATCTCTGTTAGCGGTCAATCGACGTTAAAGGCTTGAATGATGATTGATATCGGCGCCAATTTAACCAGCCAACGCTTTGACAAAGATCTGTCACAAGTTATCGATAACGCGAAACTAGCAGGTGTAGAGAGCATCATAGTGACTGGTACTGACCTGAAAAACAGCCTCAGCGCCATAGATCTTTGTCATCGATATAAGGGGCTTTATGCGACCGCAGGCATCCATCCCCATACCACTTCAACCTTTGATGCCACATCTTATCAGCAGTTAACTGAGCTGCTTAAGTCGGAGAAGGTCGTGGCTGTCGGCGAAACTGGTTTGGATTTCAATCGTAATTTTTCCACCAAAGAAGAGCAAATCTACGCTTTTGAGCAACAAATCCAACTGGCGATTGACAGTCAAAAAGCACTTTTTCTACACGAGAGAGATGCTTTTGACTGCCAGTATCAGATACTGGCCAACGTTAGAAAAGAGATCTCTGGAGGTGTTATTCACTGCTTTACCGGCAGTCGAGCGGCACTAGAAAAATATTTAGAGTTGGATTTACATATTGGCATTACCGGCTGGGTTTGCGATGAGCGAAGAGGCATAGAACTACAATCGCTAGTGCCAATGATCCCCGATAATAGACTTTTAATAGAAACAGATGCGCCATTCTTAACCCCAAGAACGCTGACCGGCAAGGCCAAAAAAGCCAAAAACGTACCAGCTAACTTGGTGCATATCGCACAGTTTGTCGCGGCCTTGAGAGGCCAATCGGTAGAGCAACTAGCCACTTTTAGCAGCGCTAACGCGACCGAGCTTTTTAGGCTCTAGCCCCTAAAACCTCGGCTATTTTCTGTAAAGTAGTGAGAATAGTGAGCTAGCGGGCATCCACAGTGGATATCTGTTGCTAGATGGCAATTATTTAGCAATGAAGCTATGTAAGATCTGCGCATCGAACGGCCACTGTAATTCTGCTTTAGTCTGTAGATTCAACAAAACTGGAATACGAATTCCATAACGCGCCAAGAGCAGATCATCGTCGGCGATATCTTCAACTTCAATACTGTGCAAATTACTGTCTAACTGGTTAACCAAAAGCTCTTCTGCAAGCTCGCAAAGGTGGCAATGTTCTGTGCTGTATAAGATAAAATTGATCATTTTTAACGGCCTTAAATACAGTGAGACCTCTGCATAACTTACCCAGAGGGTATGATAACTGCGCTCGGTAATACGGCGTTAAAAACCAGCTCAATATGCTCATTTTTACCAGTAACACCCATAAACAAAGGCACACTGTACCCAAAGAGAGGGGCACACTGACTCCGCTATATCGCCGGTTTTTTCCTTGTATTACCTTCGCTCGCAACGTTATGCAGAGCTCTCACAGTGTCTCGATTAAAAAAATAACTCTGATACTGTTTAATTGATGTGATAATGTTAAGTTTAGCAAACTACTATAAAAAAATAGCGATTATTTACGCTAGCCTTACACTTTAGCTACAATTTGGACTAGTATAAATTGGAATTCATAGAACAGTATAGCCTTTAACGGGTCAAATTCTAACTGAAAGTAAATTTGTGGCGACATGCCTATATTAAACCTGAATCC
>ASZJ01000036.1 GCA_000416275.1 Osedax symbiont Rs1 | reverse complement strand
CGATTCAGGTTAAAGACTAGCTCTGATGACTAAAAAGTCTAAATAATTTAGCGATCAACAAATAATCGCTGTACAGCGTCAGTTTTAATCCAGTAGCGAGACAGAACCAATGGTTCTATATTCTCGATACTAGAGATAGACGTTTGGTCATTCCAAATAACTACATCTGCTAGTGTGTAGATAGAGTCAGTCGTATATCCACAGTAAATTAGCGCTAGGTCCGATAAGGCTCCCAGATCGGAACAAGCTAGTTAACTTTAATCGACAATCAATAAATGAGCTTATTTCTAATTACATTTAACCGTATTATCTAGCAAACTTAGACGGACACTAATCAGATAAAAGCAAGCTGTCAGGTAAGTAGAAGTTGCCAGCTAAATAATCTATAGCGACAGGAAAATGTAGTGTACAACAGCACACAAGCACAGCGGGGAAAAGGCTCTAGTAACTTCAAATACAGCCTAATTTTTCTTATCGTCATTTTGATGTCAGTCTTGATTCTGCCGCTAGCTGTGAACAGTGAGCCCGGTGTGAATTTAAGCGCTGCATTCATTAATCAAATGGGCAAAAAATATGGCCAACGGGCAAAACTTCGGCTAAATCGCTGGCAAAAGCTAATCAAAGACCTGCGCTCTGTTAACGAAAAAACCAAGTTAAAAAAAGTAAATGACTTCTTTAACAGAGTCAGATTCATTGATGACCTTACACACTGGCGAAAAAAAGATTACTGGGCGACACCCGTCGAATTCTTAGTCACTAATGGCGGAGATTGTGAAGACTTCACTATTGCCAAATACTATACCTTGAAAGCAGTGGGCGTAGATATGGCGAAACTCAGCATTGCCTATGTTAAAGCCTTGGATTACAACCAAGCACATATGGTCTTAACTTATTATTCGACTCCCAGATCAGAACCGGTGATTTTAGATAATTTGATTCCGCAAATTAAAAAAGCCTCTAAAAGAAAAGACTTATTGCACGTTTATAGTTTTAACGGTGATAACTTGTGGGTGTCAAAAAAAGGCCGTAGAGATAAATTAGTCGGCAGCTCTGACAGACTGGGCCCCTGGGTCAAACTTCAGAAAAAGTTAAAAACTCAGTGACCTTTCAACGGGATTATTACACTGACCTGAATCCGTGACTTCAAAGTGAATACAGAGTGTAAGATATTGGTTTTACGGTGGAGTTGAAAAATCTTAGCTGCAAGCTCATATGCTCCTGCATTCGCTAAATAAATGCATCCATGCATAAAATCTGCAGGTTCAGCGGGCATTTTTCTAACCGCTGTAGAATCAAGAGCTTGTGCTATGTGGTGCAGTGAAGTCACTGATTCAGGACTGATATGACCGAAGTACAGCGGGCTCAATAAAATTTAATGATTATTCTAAGCGACGTTTTAAGCTAGTCTTTGCTACAATCGTAAAATATATAGAAGTCTTTCAATAATACAATTTGTTATATATCTCAGGAGAGAAACATGTCTTTGTTAAACCAAATAATAGCCGCGGTATTTACCGTGCTGATTGGTTTGGTGTCCGGCACTATCTACATAATGTCTGACAGCTCAAAATCTATGTTATTGAATCAATTAGAATCTCACAGCCAAGACACCGCTACCCATTTGGGCTTATACATGGCCCCCTATATTGCTGAGCAAGACTCTGCTGCGATTGAAACTATAGTCAACGCCATTTTTGACAGTGGCTACTATGAAAAAATCCAGGTCACCAACTTTGATGGCGATGATTTATTTACGGCTCTGCGCTCCCCTGAAATTTCCGAAGATGTTCCCCAGTGGTTTATTAAACTGATCGCTTTTAATACGCCAAACATCGAAATCGAAGTGACCCACTCCTGGGCGAAAGTCGGTTTTATTGTGGTTAAAAGTCGAGCGGGGTACGCCTACGAAGAGCTCTGGAAAGGCACCCAAACCACGCTAATATGGTTTATTACCTTATCATTAATCTGTGTGATGTTCTTAAGCACCCTAATTCGATGGATATTGAGACCACTTAAGTCTATTGAAAAACAAGCCCTAGCACTGAGTAATCGTGAATACATTGAAGTCACTAATATTCCTAAAACCAAAGAGTTACGCAGTGTTGTCATGACGATGAATAGCATGATTAAACGCGTCCATACGATGTTTGATGAACAGAGCAAGAACATCGAAGAGCTGCGCCGCACCGCTTATATTGATGAGCTAACGGGCCTTGCTAATAGCAGGTCTACTAACGCACAGTTGAGTGATAAACTCGATAATCGGGATGATGAGGGGCCCTGCTCGTTACTCTACCTACACATTAGCGATTTAACGGCTTTAAACGAACAGTTAGGCCAAGAAAATGCCAACAACTTAATCAAACAAGTGGCCGATAAATTAAGTGCGATTGGTGAAAATCATTTGGGCAGCCTCATTGGCCGACTTTCAGGTTCAGATTTAGTCTTGTTAATTCCAGAACCTGACCGCGAAACACTGACCAGAGAAGTAGACACTCTGCTCGATTCCTACCAAGAGTTATTCAGTTTCTATCACCCTGATAGCAATCAGGATACCCCGATACATATTGCAATAGTTTCTTCTAATCAAGATATTACAGCGGCGCAAATACTCTCCGTTGCCAGAATAGGCATTGATGAGGCGATTAAGGATAGCGCGGCAAGCGTTTACAAGACCTTATCAACCGCAGAGTCTGAATCGACCTTGGCCGATTGGAAAGCACACGTTGCCTCCTCGATTAATGCCAAGCAGCTTTTCCTACAGTACCAAGAGGTACGGGCGACCAATAGTGAAGATATTATCCAAAAAGAGCTATTGGTCAGAATTCTCAGCCAGGCGGGTGAACCTTGTGCTGCGGTGAGGTTTATTCGTATCGTGAAAGAGCTTGGATTGATTGCCGCTCTAGATAAGGTGGTGTTAGAACATGCCATCAATCACTTGCATAACCACACTGATAGCGCACCGCTAGCGGTCAACATTTCTCAAAACACTTTACACACAGGGAGCTTCGAGCAGTGGCTGATCGATACCATCAAAGGCAAAAATATCGCTGGAAAATTAAATATTGAGATGAATGAGTCCTCTGTCTTAAACGATATCGACAGAGTCGTCACTTTTAAACAGCTACTGTCTAAACATGATATCGGCTTTGGTGTGGACAACTTTGGCGTCCACCCAAGAGGCTTCAGCTATCTATACAAGATCCATCCTAATTACATAAAAATAGACGGATCTCTGTGTAAAGAAATTCATCAAAACGCCGAAGACAGGTTCTTTTTGAGCAGCTTAGTCACCGCTGCCAACAGCCTGAGTATTCCAAGTTATGCCGAGCGAGTTGAACATTCCGAGCAGATACAGCAATTGCAAAAATTAGGCGTGGTTGCCACTCAAGGCTTTATTCATGGTCAACCTAAAAATCTACTTTAGCGTATAGCTGCAGCGCTTGCTATCCTCTGTGGTAGCAAGCGCTTTTTTTAACACAACTACCGTTAGCCTACCCCATTCCCTCGATACTACCGACAGCCTATTAGCTAGTACTTAATATCATCGACGATACAAAAACCTAGCTTTAGTAAAAATCAGCGCTAATTTAACTGAGACCTCTGCATAACTTACCCAGAGGGTATGATAATTGCGCTCGGTAATACGGCGTTAAAAATCGGTTCAATATGCTCAATCCACCTGCAATATCCATAAAAAAAGGCACACTGTACCCAAAGTAAGGGGCACACTGACTCCGCTATCTCGCCGGTTTTTTCCTTGTCTTGTCTCGCAACGTTAGGCAGAGGCCTCCAACTGTTATTTGATGCGGCTGTGGTTAATTGCCTACTGCTATTTTTATTTAGCATATCCGCAGTTTGGCGGCAAATATATAGATGAGACAAGCACTTCTATTATTGCTAAGATCTCCCCCCTAGAATGTCGTAGCGTTTTACCTATCCTGGTGAGAGAAGCGATCTGCTCTCGGTCTGGACTTAGAATATTACCAAGCATTGATTAACCTCAGGAGATAAGCATGAAATTTATTGGCAGTGAAAAATATGTGGCCACCAATGATTTACAAATAGCCGTAAATGCTGCCATTACGCTACAGAGACCTCTGCTGATTAAAGGCGAGCCTGGAACAGGCAAAACAATGCTCGCCGATGAAGTGGCGAATGCGTTAAACAAACCTCTGCTGCGCTGGCATATTAAATCGACCACTAAAGCGCAACAGGGGCTTTACGAATACGATGCCGTCTCTCGTTTAAGAGACTCACAATTAGGTGATGAGCGAGTCAATAATATAGCCAACTACATCAAAAAAGGCATGCTCTGGCAAGCCTTTGCAGCAGATCAACAAGTAGTGTTACTTATTGATGAGATCGATAAAGCAGATATAGAATTCCCCAATGACTTGTTGGTTGAGCTCGATCAAATGGAATTTAGTGTCTATGAAACCTCAGAGCGGATAAAAGCTAAACACCGCCCGATTATCATCATTACTTCCAACAATGAAAAAGAGCTGCCCGATGCCTTTTTGCGGCGCTGCTTTTTTCATTACATTCAATTTCCTGATCGCGCCACTATGCAGCAAATTGTCGACGTCCACTATCCCAATTTGCAACAGGATCTAGTAAAGGAAGCGCTAGATATTTTCTTTCAAGTTCGCAGTGTTCACGGCCTTAAGAAAAAGCCTTCCACCTCGGAACTGATCGATTGGCTTAAACTTTTAATGGCCGATCAAATCAGCTTAAAAACTCTACAAGAGACCGACAGCAGCAAAGCTCTCCCACCGCTGCACGGCGCGCTGCTGAAAAATGAGCAAGATGTGGATATGTTGCAGCGGCTGGCTTTTATGTCGCGACGCCAGCAATCTTAAACGGACTCCCCATTTACTATGTTAATAGATTTTTTTCACAGCTTACGCAAAGCCGACATACCGGTCAGCATCAGCGAATTATTAGTCTTGCTAGAAGCGCTTAAACAAAAAGTGGTGTTTGCCGATCTAAGTGAATTCTATGTCCTCGCCAGAGTTTGCTTAATCAAGGACGAAAAGTACTTCGATCGCTACGATCAAGCCTTCGCCTTCTATTTTAAAGGCATTGAAACACTCTCGCTATTTCCCAGTGAGCAAGTCCCCGAAGACTGGTTAAAGTCTGAATTTATCAAGAATCTCAGCGCTGCAGACAAAGCGAGTATCGCCGCACTGGGAGGCTTAGACAAACTCATGGACACCCTTAATGCGCGTTTGCTAGAGCAACAGCAGCGCCATGCAGGGGGTAGTAAATGGATTGGCACTGGCGGCACTTCACCCTTTGGTCACAGTGGCTACAACCCTGAGGGGATTCGCATTGGCGGACAGAGTGTGCATAAACGTGCGGTTAAGGTATGGGAAAAACGCCAGTTTAAGAATCTAGATGATCAAGTGCAACTAGGTACGCGCAATATGCAAGTCGCTTTACGTAAGCTGCGTCAATTTGCCCGCACCGGCTCTGCACAAGAACTGGATTTATCCGCCACGATTCGCAGCACTGCTGAAAATGCAGGGATGCTGGACATAAAGATGGTGGCAGAGCGGCATAACGCAACTAAGGTATTGTTGTTTTTGGATATTGGCGGATCCATGGATCCTTATATCCACTTGTGCGAACAACTATTCTCAGCGGCACGCAGTGAATTTAAACACCTTGAATATTTCTATTTTCACAACTGTGTCTATGAAAAATTATGGCAAGACAATCAGCGTCGCCACCATGACACTCTGTCAACGCTAGACGTATTAAACTCTTATGGCGCAGATTATCGAGTGATTTTTATTGGCGATGCAGCGATGTCACCCTATGAGCTGTTTAGTCAATTTGGCAGTGTTGAACACATGAACCAAGAGACCGGTGAGCTATGGTTGCAACGTATTTTAGATGTCTGGAAAAAAGCGATCTGGTTAAATCCCACTCCCGCTCAGCACTGGCAGTACACGCAAACCACTCAGGCAATTAAGCAACAGTTAGATGGCCATATGTACCCGCTTACGCTTGAGGGCCTGAGTAATGCCATTAATTATCTATCAAAATAATAGTACCAGCCTCTAATGCGCAGCGGCTTGACGATTTAAGAAAAAATTACTGACCTCCACCAGCAGAGCTGGTGGATAGTATAGAACGACAGCTGCGGCTCAGCTCTAACATGGTGCGCATTCTCAGCCAACTATAGCTGTTTTTCCAAGGTTATTGGCTCTTTTATCCAACTGGCGATGAATTGACAATCTGCCAGCACGGTGGCTAATTCATCGACAGCCATCGGCTTATAAAAGTAATTACCTTGAATATAGTTACATTGGTATTCTATCAAATAATCTAATTGTCGACTGTTTTCCACGCCTTCCGCCACCACCGATAAATTTAGAGAGTGCGCCAATTCGACAATCGCCTTAGTGATAATTCTGCGCTCATTATTTAAGTCGAGGTCGGCAATAAAAGTACGATCAAGCTTAATAACATCAACGGACAACAGTTGTAAATAACTCAAGCTTGAATAGCCGGTGCCAAAATCATCTAAGCTCACTATCAGCCCAAGATTGTGTAACTCTTTAATCACAGAGCGTGCCAATTCAACATTGTCGATCAACACGCTTTCAGTTATTTCAATGCATAGAGACTGTGCTACATTGGGGTATTTGGCTAAATTTTCTTTTAGGACGACAAGAAAAGACGGTGCTAAAAAGTGTACCGCCGAAATATTAATTGAAAGTCGCTTTAATGCCCCTGTATCGATCAATTCAGCGGTCATAGCAATAACCATTTCGATAATTAACTCACCCAACTCAATAATCAAGCCAGATTCTTCGGCAATCGGAATAAAGTCGACCGGTGATATTTCCCCCATCACTGGATGCTTCCAGCGCACTAACGATTCAGCCATATTAAGGCGACCTGTCGACAGCTCTACAAAAGGCTGAAACAACATATAAAACTGCCGATTTTTAATCGCGGTATATATATCTTTTGCTATTTTGCAACGCATTGCCTGCCGCTCAATCAATTGCGTTTGGCAAACATAAAAGCCACTGCCCTTAAACTTGCTCTTTTTCGCTTGATACATCGCCAAATCAGCATTGCATAATAACTCTCCCCTATCTAAACCATGCTCTGGATAGAGTGCTACGCCGATACTGATTTTTGCCAACAGACTACTATTGTTATATTTTAAAGGCTTTTTTAGCCCCTTAATCAACTTTTCACAGCTGCTAGACAGCTCAGCATTACTGTTTAGATGACTTAAAACGATCGCAAATTCATCTCCTCCCAAGCGCGCAATAAGGTCATGTTGATGAATATTATTTTTCAGTTGCGCGGCAACATGCAGTAGTAACGCATCCCCGGCAGAGTGACCGAGCGAATCATTGATCGATTTAAAATCATTCAAATCAATCAACAATACCGCCAGTGACGAACCTTGCTGTTTAGCGGTTACCAATAATTCATCTAACTCTTTGTTGAACAACCCTCTGTTCGGCACTTGGGTTAAATGATCAAAGTGCGCCATTTTGTGAATCAGTTTAGCCGTTTCTATTCGCTCATCGATATCACTGAACGAACCGGCAATACGAACCAGCTCTCCCTTTGTCCCCCACTCTGCCTGCCCGACAATCCAGAACCATTTATAAGCGCCACTTTTGGTCAGGACCCGACATTCCACATCAAACACCTGATGATGTTGAATATGCCCAAACAGCGCTTTTTTTAGTTTCTTTACATCCTCGGGATGAATGAATGACAGGTTTTCAAACTTATTAATTAATTCTGTGGTTGCGTAACCTAAAAAATTCATAAGCCTGGCAGAAAAGTACCAGCTATTTTCAGCGATATTCTTTTCCCAGATGCCGACCGTCGAAGCCAGCATCGCCAATTGAAAGCGCTCTTTGGTTTTTTTATTGACCGCCGCTTGCTGCTCGGCATAAATTTTAGCTTTTTCCAGCTCCAAAGTTCGCTCTCTCACTCTCTGATCAAGCGCTTGATTGGATCTTTGCAGTGCTTTATTTACATTGTAGAGCTGTAAACTTTTTTGATTTAGAATTTCTTCCGCTTCTTTTCGAGCACTTCTCTCTCTGGCTACTCGTCTATGCAGCAGTTTTATTTCGACAGGAACATCAAGCATGTACGCTCTCGATTGGCCTTCTAGTGATTTCAAACATAACATCGGTTTCAGAGTGAGCTGTGGCTGGAGTTCTATTTATTTCAAAGGTTTCATTAAAATATGCCGCACAACCCAATAGCAAGCCCTCTGCAAAATTGGCAAAGGGGCGATTAGATTGGTAGTGTAGCTCAGCGCGATTATCACTAATGCGTCGATAGCTAAAAACCGGTAACTGAGCGCTGGGATATAGTTTAAAAACCTCAACGTGAATATAGCCATCAATCTTACTTAGCAAATCAAATGAGCTCTCAATATTAATCACTACTTCAGGGTGGATCTTAATCAATTGGCTAAACATCGCCTCACCAAAAATCCGAATTAGATCATTAACCGGGATGTCGACTTCTACACTGAGCTGTTTAACTAAGATCAACAGCTCTTCATGGGAATATACTCCCACTGCCGTATAAATCCCCTTAGAGGGTAGCTGACACTCCACCAGTAATTTGTCCACCACTGCATAGCCAAATTTTTTTTCTACCAGCTCCAAAAGCTCAGTAAATATTTGCCCCATCATTGGCTAATCCCTCTAGAAAAATCATTTATTAATATAAGCATAGCAGAGCTTTTAAATAACGCTTATCCAGGGAGAGATTAACAGCAGTCCCGACACATAAGTTAACTGAGCGCATTGCTGTTACTTTATTTGAGGATGACCCGATAGCGGCTTATTGCTAATATCACAATTCAGTGCCACGCAGTTTTCAGCACATGCTAGCCATGATTTGTTGGGTATGCACTGAAGCATTAAGTGGCGGCGACAGTTAGTCGTGTAGCCACTCTAAATTATCTCTATTGGGGTGACTTTCAAGCTGCCTAAACAACCAGCAACAAAAATCTTTGGTTTTAGGCTTAATCTCTTGATGAGGCAACACCAGATATAAGCCACATTCCGCAGCCATTTGGTAGGGGCGCACTTGCACTAACTCGCCACTCATCAGATGTTCATATACATATGAATCCAACGCTAGACAAACACCCATTCCCGCCAATGTCATATCCAGTGCCATTGACGAATTATCCAACTCGTACATTGAAGAGGCACTGGCGTCCACTACGCCCTGTTCACAAAACCACTGACTCCAGCCTTCCCGGTAGCCAAAAGTGGAAATTAACGGCAGTCTTTGCATTTTTTCTAAGGTTAAACTATCAGCTTGCTTGGCGACAAAGTCAGCACTGGCGACAGCTATCCAGTTCTCTTTTATTATTCTCTGCACCGACAGCCCTGCATATTCCCCATAACCGTGACAGAGTTCAACATCCATACCTTCTCGAGACATATGATCATGCCAAATAGTGGTTTGCAGTCGAATCCGATACGAGGGAAATTCCCTGGCAAAATCTGGTAATTTAGCCACCAGCCAACGCTGCGCAAAAGAGGTCCCACAGCGCAGCTGAATAAAAGTTTGATGAGGTGTAGCGAACAGCTCCTGAGTACTTATCTGCACTTTGCTAAATGCTTCAGTGAGTACCGTTAAATAGGATCTGGCTATATCAGTAAGAATTAACTGCCTAGATTTTCGAATAAACAGCGGCAAACCTAAATATTCTTCTAACAATTTAACCTGCTGACTAACGGCTCCCTGTGTGACATGCAGCTCCTCTGCAGCTTTAGTTAAACTCTGCAATCTCGCCGTTGCCTCAAATGCTTTCAGAGCATTCAAAGGAGGCATAGATTTTTTTTGTTTATTCATATTCTAAGAGACCTTTATTTAAGTAATATATTTACTCGTGTGGATCATTTAAATATTTGATTATCGGTGTCATTCAGCGTCGTTTTCAGAACTTGTAAATATTAGTTTTTCTTGATTATGAAATTAATATTACGTTCATAAAAACACATTGCATTTTTATAGTAATATTTATATCTTTATACAACAGACCATTACAAACAAAAAAGTAGCGAAGGCCATCTAATTCTAAATCCACCTTAAACACTAGCCTACTCCATTTTCACATATGCATTAGAATTTCTAAACTATTCATCACGAAATTATCGCTTTAAGTTAGTGTTTTTTTTTGCCATGATGGCTACTAGCATTGAAAATAATATAACAATCTAATGCTAAGCAACCCGACTAATCAGCTAATTTTATTGCGGGTTTTCTTAGAAATTAATCGCTATTGAAGTAATTCAAGGCAGTAACTTTCGCCCTAACTACAGCTCTATCCACAGTTGTAACCAAAGCGTAACCTTTATTTATTATCTTCAATGAATAAATTTTATGGTGAACATCGCGTTAATATTTGTACCGCTAAACGACCAGCGCCGCGAACTGTTCTATTATTGATCAATAATTGACGATTACTGCGTTTTGCAGCAGTCAATGGCCCTAGGGACCAACTAGCAAGTGTTTCCATGTCTAAAATCGATTATAGTTTCCGCCCAGATTTTTAACGCTAACACTTTCTTGCGAATTTTTTTGATACTTGCTGACTCCGCTCATCGGAACTTTAAGCAATCTATTGACAAATAATTCCAAAGACTAACTTGAATGGCTGGCTTTAACGTTTATCCAGTGTCGTAGTTATTGGCTTTCAGCTATCTGAAAGGCAATTGGCTGATACTGGGGAGAACCGCATTCCCATAAATTCAAGAATAAACTAATCATCTTGAGGTTATCTTTATGTCGCAAAAATTAGAACAATTAACAGCACAAGCAATCAAAGGACAACTAAACCGTCGTGATTTTATGCGTCGTGCTAGTGCCCTTGGTATCGCTCTGCCTTTTACTGGCGCTTTATTCAGCCAGTCCGCTATGGCAGAAACACCGAAAAAGGGCGGTACGTTAATTCTAGGTTTAGCTGGGGGCGCGACTACCGACAGTCTAGACCCGGCACTTGCGCTCGCTCAAGTTGCAGGTGTTATCTTAAAAGCTTGGGGCAATACGCTAGTCACTACCTCTCCAACGGATGGCAGTGTTCAGCCTGAATTGGCCGAATCTTGGGAGGCTACACCCGGCGCTAAAACCTGGACCTTTACGTTAAGAAAAGGCGTGACTTTCCACAACGGCAAAGAAATGACCTCTGATGATGTGGTTAAAACCCTACAACGTCATTCCGGTGAAGAGACTAAATCTGCAGCACTAGGTATTATGCGCGGCATTGAGAGTTTCAAAACAGCGGGTAAATACCAGTTTGTTGTCGAGTTAAAATCTGGCAACGCCGATCTTCCTTACCTTTTAAGTGATTATCATTTGGTTATCCAACCGAATGGCGGCATCGATAATCCAACAGCAGCTATCGGCACAGGCCCTTATAAGCTGGAATCCAACGAAGCTGGGGTTAGATTTTTAGGCAGCAAGTACGCCAACCATTGGGATGCTAACGCCGGTCACGTTGATGCGGTAGAAATTCGCGTTTTAAATGACCAAACAGCACGTATGGCAGCACTTAGATCCGGACAAATTCATATTGCCAACTTACTGGATCCCAAAACAGCCAAGTTAATGGATCGCCTGCCCAACGTCACTATTCAAAACACTTCAGGCAGAGCGCACTATCTTTTCCCAATGCACTGTGATAAAGCTCCCTTTGAAAATAATGATTTACGTTTAGCCATGAAATACGCAATCGATCGTCAAGAAATGGTCGATAGAATACTGCATGGTTATGGCTCTATCGGTAATGACATTCCGATTAATGGCGCTTATGATTTGTTCTCTAACGATATCGAGCAGCGCTCTTACGATCCAGATAAAGCCGCCTTCCACTACAAGAAGTCCGGTCATTCAGGTCAAATCCAGCTGAATGTATCCGATGTTGCATTCCCAGGTGCTGTAGATGCGAGCTTGCTCTATCAACAACATGCCAAAAAAGCCGGTATCGATATTCAAGTCAACAGATCTCCGTCCGATGGCTACTGGTCAAACGTTTGGAACAAGAAACCTTTTTGCGCCTCTTATACTGGTGGCAGAGCCACTCAAGATCTACATTACTCGATTTTCTACAGCTCAACAGCTGACTGGAACGATACTAAGTGGAAGCGCCCTAAGTTTGATGACCTATTAACCCAGGCACAAGTCGAACTTGATCAAGTAAAACGTAAGGCACTGTATCGCGAGATGGCAGTGATGATGCGCGATGACGGTGGTGCTATTATCCCAATGTTTAACGATTACATTGACGGTACTAACGAAAAAGTTAAAGGTTTCATCAAAGACCCCGCCGGTCAATTGTCCAATAACTACGCGATCAGCAGATGCTGGTTAGCTTAACTTGGCCGCTAACAATCACTCTCTGTTAAACCTGATAACCAAGCGCTTAGCGCTTGGTTTACTATTATTACTTATGATATCAGTGATTATTTTTGCTGGTACCGAGTTGCTACCCGGAGATGTGGCACAAAGTATTTTAGGTCAATCCGCAACACCGGAGGCGCTGCACAATCTGCGTCTAGAAATGGGCTTAGATAAACCCGCCATCGAACGCTACAGCCACTGGTTATCAAATATTCTACAGGGAGATTTAGGAACTTCTCTCAGTAGCGGTAAAGATATCAGCAGCATGATTAGCGGCAGATTGGGCAACACTTTATTTTTAGCCACAACCGCTGCTGTCATCGCCGTCCCTCTCGCCATTTTTCTGGGACTTATTGCGGTACTTTATCGAGACGGCATCGTCGACAAACTGATTTCAATTACGACCATTAGCATGATATCACTGCCGGAATTTTTCATCGGCTATCTGCTGATTTTATTTTTCGCGGTCAATTTAAACTGGCTGCCCTCAAGCTCCATCATCTACAGCAGCATGGGCATTCTCGAAAAACTGCAGGCAATTGCACTCCCCTGTCTTACACTCACCTTAGTGGTTTTAGCCCACATGATGCGTATGACCAGAGCAGCGATCTTAAATGTGATGTCCAGCCCCTATATTGAAACCGCGCAGTTAAAAGGTCTTAGCTCGTTTAAAATAATCTTCCATCATGCTCTCCCCAACGCAATTTCACCAATCATTACTGTGGTGGTACTGAATTTAGCCTATTTAGTTGTAGGGGTGGTGGTCGTTGAAATTATTTTCGTCTACCCGGGCATGGGCCAGCTGTTAGTCGATCACGTATCGATTCGCGATATACCGGTGGTACAGGCGGTCGGACTAATTTTTGCAGCTATTTATATATTGCTCAATATGTTTGCCGATGTCATGTCAATCATTGCGAACCCAAGACTAAGGCATCCTAAATAATGAATATTAATTTTTTACAGAGCCTAGCTTCCCACTTATCTTGGGGGGCGCGGATTGGTCTTTTTTGTTTAATTACTTTTGCCTTAGCAGCTATATTTGCACCCTTTGTCGCCCCTTTCGATCCGCACCAAATAGTCGGTGATGTCTGGGCGCCGATCACTAGTCAATTTTGGTTGGGGACCGACCAACTCGGTAGAGATATTCTTTCACGGCTGATCCACGGTGCCCGCAACACTTTCTTTATTGCCGGGGCCGCGACTCTTATTTCATTCTCGATGGGTACATTTTTGGGTTTTTTAGCCGCGGTAACTGGTGGCAAAATGGACCAACTGCTGAGCCGCGCAAACGACTTAATGATGGCGATTCCCACGCTGATTTTTGCCTTAGTAGTGCTCTCAGTACTACCTGCCAATATGATAGTACTGATTGTGGTGATGGGAGTTCTAGACTCGACCCGGGTATTTAGACTCTCTCGAGCGGTCGCTATTGATATAGTCGTTATGGACTACGTAGAGTCCGCACGCTTAAGAGGTGAGGGAACGCTGTGGATAATTTTTAGAGAAATACTCCCCAACGCCCTCTCCCCACTGTTTGCCGAATTCGGCTTGAGATTTGCCTTTGCGGTGCTATTTCTCAGTACTTTAAGCTTTTTAGGTCTAGGTATACAACCACCAGATGCCGACTGGGGATCAATGGTAAAAGAGAACAAAGACGGTATTGTCTTTGGCATCCCCGCAGCGCTAATTCCCGCTGCTGCCATCGCCATATTGACCATCAGTATTAACTTAGTGGTTGACTCTATTTTAAGCCGTACTAGTAGTTTAAAGGGGGGCAGATAATGTCCGATGTGCATTTTCTTGAAGTTCAAGGCCTCGAAATATCGGCATATATAAATATGCCAGGCGAAGCGACCAAGACACTTATTTTGGTCGATAATATCTCTTTCACACTAAAGCGCGGTGAAGTACTAGGTTTAATCGGTGAATCCGGCGCCGGAAAATCTACCATAGGCCTCGCTGCTATGGCCTATGGCCGTGCAGGTTGCAAGATAACCGGCGGCACCATGAAAATTGATGGTGTGGACCTGTTTAAATTAAGTAGCCGAGAAATCAATAAGGTACGCGGTACAAGGGTCGCTTATGTCGCCCAATCAGCCGCCGCCTCATTTAATCCCGCGCATAAAATTGGTGATCAAGTGATTGAGGTTGCCATCGAACACAAGCTAATGAGCAAGGCAGAGGCGCTCGATTATGCAGGTGAGCTGTACGCTAAATTAGGTCTGCCTGATCCCGAAAATTTTGGTAACCGCTACCCTCATCAAGTATCAGGTGGCCAGTTGCAACGGGCAATGACCGTCATGGCGCTATGCGCTAAACCTGATTTGATCGTGTTTGATGAGCCGACAACCGCACTGGATGTCACCACTCAAATTGAAGTCTTAGCGACCATCAAACACGCGATTAAAGACTCTGGAGTCGCCGCTTTATATATTACTCATGATCTCGCGGTAGTCGCCCAAGTAGCCGATCATATAATGGTATTACGCCATGGAAAAATGGTCGAATACAACAGCACTGATAAAATAATCAACCACGCCTCGCAAAAGTATACTCAAGATCTAGTATCGATCCGAGCCATGCAAAAGCAAGAGCAAGCAGTGCCCGACAGCCCAGCCATTTTGCAAGTAAATAACATTGCTGCGGCGTACGATGGGGTGACTAAAATCCTCAAAGACGTGACACTGCATTTACATGCTGGGCAGACCTTATCTATCGTCGGTGAATCGGGATCGGGGAAATCAACACTGGCGAGAGTCATCACCGGTCTACTTCCTCCCATGCAAGGTGAAGTGCTTTTTAATGGCAAGCCGCTATCCAGTGCGCTAAAAAATCGCAGTAAAGAGCAGCTGCGTGATTTGCAGATGATCTACCAAATGGCCGATGTCGCGATGAATCCAAGACACACCATAGGGCAAATCATCGGCCGCCCGATTGAGTTTTATTTTGGAATTAGCGGCGCCGAAAACCGCAAAATGACCATCGAATTACTTGAGCAAATAGAGCTGGGGGAAGAATACTTCGATCGCTACCCCGCTGAGTTATCCGGTGGACAAAAACAGCGCGTATGTATCGCCCGAGCACTGGCCGCCAAACCTTCTTTAATCATTTGTGATGAAGTGACCTCCGCTTTAGATCCACTGGTAGCCGACGGTATTTTACAGCTGCTGATGTCGCTGCAAGAAAAGCACGCTATCGCCTATTTATTCATCACGCACGACCTGGCAACCGTCAAGGCTATTTCAGATAGTATTGCGGTGATGTATCAGGGATCGCTGGTCCGTTTTGGTCAAAAATCAATGGTCCTAGCACCACCATTTGACGATTATACAGACATGCTGCTTTCCTCAGTTCCGCACATGGAACTCGGATGGTTGGAAAAGACCCTCGCCAACCGTAAAATGCAATCAGCGGACAATTAATTCCCGTCCAAAAACGGCAACCCGCTTCAATAATTCGATCTAATCACCGCTAGCTACTATTGTTCTCCATCGCCGAACAGATAGTAGCGAGCGGCAATTAACTTACCCCAATATTAACATTTTTGAGTACATGCCACTGTGAATATTAAAGGTATTCTCTTCGATAAGGACGGCACCTTAATCGACTTTATGGCGTCGTGGATGCCGGCCATCACCGAAGCTGCGAACCATTTTTCCAACCATGATCCAGTTATTGCCAGTGAAATGCTCGCGGCATCTGGCTACAATAAAGAACTTCAAAGCATCGTATCTGGATCAATTTTAGCCGCGGCTAACAACCAACAGATTGCCGATTGCTGGAGTCAATTTTTAGATATAGATCCCGATCAAACCATGCTAGCAAAGCTAGATGAAATATTTCAACACCATAACCTACACAGTAGCGTAGCAGTCACCGACTTACACAGCCTATTCGAAGAACTGACCTCTAGAGGTATCAAACTAGGTCTAGCCACCAGCGATAGTGAACAGGGCGCAAAAAAAACCCTCGGCGCATTGCAGGTATTAGCACAAATGGATTTTGTCTGTGGATTCGATAGTGGTCACGGCATCAAACCCGAGGCGGGTATGGTGCAAGCATTTTGTCGCGAGCTGGGTTTAAATGCTGATCAAGTTATGGTCGTTGGTGATAACACTCACGATTTGCACATGGCGCATAATGCAGGGGCAAAACTAGCAGTGGGGGTACTTACAGGGACCAGTAGAGCGGTCAATCTACATGAAGCTGATTTCATTATAGATAATGTCGCCGATATTCCCGAATTGCTGGATAACATTCAGTAACCACTGCAAATTAGAGACCTCAGCTAACGTGACCAGCGTTATAGGGCAGTATATGAACAAATTAATTCTTATTATGATCGACGGTATCAGCAGTGACAAATTTCAACAGATGCGTCACCAGCTGCCACATTTGGATAAGCTGGCGCAACAGGGCACTTACGTTAAAGCGTTGACACCTGAGATCAGCGGCACCTCATTTCCCGGTCGCACTTCAATGCTAGTTGGCCGAGCGCCAAAAGAGCATGGAATTTACGGCAATAAGATTTGGGATAAAGACGTCTTTCGCTGGTCGAATCCTTACGATGTACGTACCGAAACCATCGCCTCACTCACCAAGCAAGCGGGCGGCGACGTGGTCAACGTCGGTTTTGGTATGGTGCGTCCCGAAGACTGCCACTTATACATTAATCCATGGTGGACACATGACGTATTGAGCGATGCGGCTGATGGCAGCCCTCATCCTAAAAACGCTGCTTGGAAAATGCTAAATAAAAATCTGGACCCCAGTGAGCGCCTCGCTGCTCTAGGTGTAAGCGCCAAAGATATTGTCGATGTCAGCCAAGAGCGAAGCCAAACCTTATCCTTAGGCACACTTGCAGATTTTCAATTAATCGAGCTGGCGAGTAAAATAATTGCCGGCGACTCAGCACCTGATTTCATCATGATGGAAGTGGCGGTCACCGATTATTTTTTGCACGTTTACGGCACAGATCACCCTATTACAGAACTGTCACTACGCACCGCTGATGCACAAGTAGGTATGTTGATAGAGCGATTGCGCAATTCTGGTCACTTGGATCAGTACAATTTTGCGATCATGAGCGACCACGGTCATCATCTCATGGCAGAGAGTATTCACTGTGATGTTTTACTCCCAGAAGGTTGTAGATGGTCCAGTGAAGGCAGCATGTTATTTATCGCCCCTAGATCTGCCAAAGAGGCGCTTGAAGTCACCAAAAGGCTAGCGGAGCAAGGTATCGAAAAATGGCCTGAACCGCTACTGCCGGATGATATAGATGATCAGCTACTGGTATTTTGCTGTCCTGCTGGACAGTATATTAGCTTCGAAAAAGACCTGCAGAAAACCGGCGCGATCAAAGGCACTTCAAAATACCAATCCAACCACGGCATGCGTCCTGGAACGAGTGAAGACTATCGTTTTTGTATCTTTAGCGGCCCGAATGTCCCCAGCCAAAGCATCGATTTTGCCGAGGCTATTCAAATCGCACCTACTATAGCCGAGATCCTAGGAGTAGCAACGCCCTGGCAAGCAACACCGCTATTAAAAGCACTCTAACTAATATCAAAACCTGCAGAACATCATTAGCAGATGTTCCGCCCTAAAAGAACAGAGACTCGCCTGGCGGCTAACTAGCCAACCAAGCCTACTTTGCTCAGACTTTGACGAAGCATAGTATTTTCCAGTTTATACCATCAGCTATCGTGCTGCGGCTTTAGCTACTTCCTTAAACTGCCAGATAAAGGTCATGATATGGCTGACTAGCAGCAACGGGGCAATACACATCGCTTTATACACCAAGCGCTAGAATTAAAAATAATGCTTTTCAACAGTGCTGTAAAACTAATATTTTACGCTCTGCTTTGCCAAAACTATTACCTGATTAGCCAACATATTACAACTTCTTAACTTGTTGAGATTAAATACTTTGTTAGATAGTCGCCAAGTTGAGCGGAGTATGATGGTCAATCAGGAACTATTATGGTAGTCATAGTCAATACTTTTATAAATAGCTGTCGAATATGGTTTTATGTTCACAATGGACAGTATTAACTGCGCCACAAGTGGCTGGAATTTATGTAAATTAAAGCACAACGAGTAATGAAACCAAGCAGAGCAGCTGGCAAATTAATCTATTCTCGCTCAGCCTCCTCCCCCCCTCAAAAAAAAGGCGAGTCACTTAACTCGCCTTTTTGCTGTTATAGATTTAACACTACAGCACTATGCCACGGTTTTAATCGGCTTGATATTACTGCGACTGACCGCTGTTAGCAGCGCTTGTAGTGTGGCGTTCGATGTATCTTCGTTTTGTGCAACGCCGGTGAAAATATCATTATCTATTTTCACTTGAATACAGGCGAGCGCCTGAGCATCGGTGCCGCTATCAAGGGCGTGTTGATCGTACTGCAATACTTCAATATCACAGCCGTAGTGTTTGCCCAGTGCATCGCAAATCGCCTCTAAAGCACCGGCTCCCCGACCTTGGTACTGGCGGTCACCAAAGGTGAAATTGGCGGTTAGCTTGTTGTCTTCCGTATGAAGATCGTAGCTCTGTAGCTGCCATTGACTCTCGACTTGTACAAAATACTGATCGTAAATTGATTTAATGCTACTCGGTGATATTTCAACCTTTTGCACTTCCGCCGCTTTTTGTACCAATTTTGACAAGTTGGCGTGCATCCACTTAGGCAGTTCAATGCCGTAATCACGCTCTAAGACTAGCGCCACTCCCCCTTTACCGCTCTGGCTGTTGATCCGTACTACCGCTTCATACTCTCGGCCAATATCTCTTGGATCAATCGGTAAATAAGCAACTTGCCAATGTTCTAATTTGTGCTTTTTATGATAGTTGATGGATTTGCGAATCGCATCTTGATGACTGCCAGAAAACGCCGTGTAAACTAGTTCTCCCGCCCATGGATGCCTAGCGGCAACCGGCAATTCGGTGCAAAACTCGACCACATCTATAATTTCAAGAATGTCAGAAAAATCTAACTCTGGATCGATACCCTGTGAATATAAGTTCATCGCCATAGTGACGATATCCATATTACCGGTACGTTCACCATTGCCAATCAGTGTTCCTTCAATACGATCGGCACCGGCCATCACACCTAACTCGGCTGCGGCTACTCCACAACCGCGATCATTGTGGGTATGTAGTGATATACGCACATTTTTGCGATTGGCTAATTGACGACAAAAATATTCGATTTGATCGGCGTAAACATTCGGGCTGGTCATTTCTACCGTGGAGGGCAAGTTAATAATGATCCGCTCGCTAGGAGTTGCGAACACCGGTTTCCACTGCTCAATCACCGCATCACAGACTTCTACCGCGTAATCCATTTCGGTGCCGGTAAAACTCTCTGGCGAGTATTGAAAATGCCAGCTGGTTTGCGGGTATTTAGCCGCGTAATCTCTGACCCAAATAGCTCCCTGTTCGGCAATCTGTTTAATTTGTGCCTTATCTTTGGCGAAAACTTGCTCGCGCTGCACTACCGAAGTGGAGTTATAAACGTGGACGATCGCCTGTTTAACCCCCTCTAAACTTTCATAAGTACGCGAAATTAAGTCTTCACGTGCCTGGGTGAGCACTTGAATAGTGACATCATCAGGAATTTTATGCTCTTCTATCAGCTTTCTTACGAAATCAAAATCCGGCTTAGAAGCAGAGGGAAAACCTACCTCAATCTCTTTAAATCCGAGTTTAACCAAAAGATCGAACATCCGACTTTTTTGTTCGATATTCATCGGGTTAACTAATGCTTGATTACCATCACGTAAATCGACACTGCACCAGTCTGGCGCCTTGTTAATACTTTTATCAGGCCAAGTACGGTCAGTTAATTTTATGGTTTTAAATATTTTATATTTACGGTGATCAAACATTTGCTTGCCTATTTATCAGTCATGACTCTTGTCTGAGCCTGTGAATTCAACTTTAATATTTAGTACTGGATTTCTAGTACCAGCTATTACCCTGCTAACTTAGATCGTTTTACAAGCAGTTATCACGTCCAGTAAAAATATGAGACCTCTGCATAACTACTCACTGCTCAGACTCAGCTTTCTAACACTTAAACGCCGCTAAGATTGCCAGCGATGGCCAAGTACTTGCGCTGTTTAAAAAGACGCTGGATAAGCGACTTATTATGCAAAACTATCGAGGATATTGATAGCTTTGCAGTAAATTCAAGATAGCGCTGCCTCTTTCATTGGCAACAGCTTGGTTAATTGATCTAAAAAACCATCTATTTAGAGCTCTAAGCTCTAAGCTCTAAGCTCTAAGCTTGTAGCTTGTAGCTTGTAACTTGTAACTTGTGCCCTTGAACATAGAGCTATTATATAAACTATGCTGCGCAATAACTGCGCTTATTTAGACTGTTTTTGTCTGTTTGCGCAATTAATAGTATTAAGTTAAGCTTGTTTCTTAATATAATTTGCTAAGAAAGTTATAGCTATGACAAATAACACTAATATTGATCGTTTTGATTTAAAAATATTGCGTGAACTACAGAGAAATGGCGGCATTTCCAACCAAGATCTAGCAGAGAAGGTCGGGCTCACTGCCGCGCCTTGTTCGCGGCGGGTAAAGCTTCTCGAAGATCACGGTATTATCAGAGATCGGGTAGTGCGAATTGATGAACACGCGCTGTCTTTAAATTTATTCGCGATTTTGCATATCAGCATGGACAAGCATATACCGGAACGCTTTGCAGAGTTTGAACGGGTGATAAGTACGTTTGAAGAAGTGATTGAATGCTATTTAATCACTGGCCACGATGCTGACTACCAACTGAAAATAGCGGTTCCCGATATGGACAGATACCACGATTTACTGCTGGGAAAAATCACCCGAATCAAAGGTGTCAGCGGGGTTAAATCGGCTTTCATCATGCGTAAAATTATTGATACCACCGCACTGCCGATGAATTACACTGATCTTTGAATTTGTTGCAAATTTATAATCTGACGGCAGAAAAGTTGAATCCAAGTCCGCTGTAGCTCAGTAAAGGAAGTATCAGCAACAATCGTCCAGGTTGTTATTTATTCAACATTGAATCGCCGCTGGCTGTGTAAAATTAATGTTAAGCGGCGATTGAACTAAACGAGACCTCTGCATAACGTTGCGAGCGAAGGTAAGACAAAGAAAAAACCGGCGAGATAGCGGAGTCAGTGTGCCCCTGTTTATGGGTATTACTGATGTAAATGAGCATATTGAGCCGGTTTTTAACGCCGCATTACCGAGCACAGTTATCATACCCTTTGGGTAAGTTATGAAAAGGTCACTAGATAGGATAATACTTATGTCAATCAACACATCTCGGGGGATTAGCTTAATTATCAGCCTTTGGATCGCTAAGGTATTTTTATTTTCACTGCCTTATAAGTTCACCAATCACCCTGATACTCAGCACATTTTCAGTACGATCGGCCAGTGGCTAAGTGACACTATAGCCATTGGATTAGGTGAATATTTTGCAAGTTTCGCCGCTTACATTATAGGTTCAGTCGAATTAGTGGCCGCGAGCATGCTGTTAGTGGCCAGCGCTATCTGGATTTTAACCGCCCTCAAACTACTCAACAGCAGCATCAACTATCGAAATTTGTATTTTATTGCCGGGCTGCTATCGACGGCGCTGATGAGCGGCGCGGCTTTCTTCCATCTATTTACGCCTTTGGGAGTTGAAGTTGTTCACCGGGGACAAAGTGATGGCGGTTCGCTGTTTTATGCGGCGCTATCGATCTTATTATTAGGCTTAGTGTTAGCATTTATTAATAGGCCCGAACCAGCAAGCGGAGCATAGCAGCGACTGAAGTAAGGCTCCATTAGATCCAATTAATTCCAATTTTTATTGAGACCTTTGCATAACGTTGCGAGCGAAGATAAGACAAGGCAAAAACCGGAGAGATAGCGGAGTCAGTGTGCCCCTCTCTTTGGGTATAGTATGCCCCTGTTTATGGGTATTACTGGTGTAAATGAGCATATTGAGCCGGTTTTTAACGCCGTATTACCGAGCGCAGTTATCATACCCTTTGGGTAAGTTATGCAAAGGTCTCTAATTATTCATTCTACGGTAAGGTTTCTATGAAAAAAATCATCATGGTTGGCGTCGTTTTAGCCCTCGCCCTTTTGTTTTACCAGCTAGGCTTAGACCAACACTTAAGCTTAGCTGGAATTAAAGAGAGTCATGCACAATTCAGCCAAGCTTACCAACAGCAACCGCTGCTGGTCGCCAGTGCTTTTTTATTACTCTATGTACTAGTCACTGCCCTCTCTATCCCTGGCGCAGTTGTATTAACCTTGGGAGCAGGCGCATTTTTTGGTCTTTTTTGGGGAACTATTATTGTTTCTTTTGCCTCGACGATTGGCGCTACACTGGCCTTTCTTGTGGCCCGCTATCTGTTTCAAGATGCTGCGCAGCAACGCTTTGCCGATAAACTGACCGCGTTTAATCAGGGGATTGAAAAAGACGGGGCGCTGTACTTATTTAGCTTGCGACTAGTGCCTATTTTTCCATTTTTTATGATTAATTTACTGATGGGCTTAACCCCGATTAAAACCGCAACCTTTTATTGGGTGAGTCAAATTGGCATGCTGGCCGGGACTATTGTTTTTGTCAATGCAGGCACTCAATTGGCACAAGTTGACAGTCTATCGGGAATCCTCTCTCCCGCACTGTTATTTTCGTTTGCTTTATTGGGGATTTTTCCGATACTGGCAAAACAATTAATCGCCCATTTGCAGCGTAAAAAAATATACGCTAAATGGCAAAAGCCCAGCAGCTTTGATCGTAATGTTATCGTGATCGGCGGCGGAGCTGCGGGTTTAGTCAGTGCTTATATAGGCGCGGCGGTAAAGGCAAAAGTCAGCTTAGTCGAGGCCAACAAAATGGGTGGCGACTGTTTAAATTACGGTTGCGTCCCATCAAAAGCATTGATCAAAAGCGCCAAAATTGCTCAACAAATCCGCCATGCCAATCGCTACGGACTCAATGCAGTCGAGAATGCTGCAGAGAGCATTGATGCCAGCTTTAAATCGGTAATGGCGAGGGTCAATCAAAAAATAGCTGAAATAGAGCCCCACGACAGCATCGAACGCTACACTAGCTTAGGGGTTGACGTAGTTCAAGGATACGCAAAAATACTAGATCCTTGGACCGTTGAAATAGCTCTCAACAGCGGCGGCACCCAACGTTTAACCACTCGTTCAATAATCGTCGCAGCAGGTGCTAAACCGATAGTCCCAGATATCCAGGGAATTGAAAATTCCGGTTATCTAACCAGTGATAGCTTGTGGCAGGCAATGAGTGAGCGCGATACCATTCCCAATCGGATAGTTCTGTTAGGAGGCGGGCCGATCGGCTGCGAGCTGGCACAAAGTTTTGCCCGCTTAGGTGCAAACGTCTGGCAAATAGAAAGGAATGAGCGAGTGCTGAGCCGCGAAGATTTAGAGGTCTCTAGTTTGGCGCAACAGAGCTTACAAGACAGTGGCGTAACCTTATTAACTGCGCACACAGCGCTGCGCTGCATCGAGCGAAATGCGCAAAAGTATCTAGTGGTAGAGCACGACAACCTAGAGACAGAGCTCCCCTATGATGTGCTAATTTGCGCCACTGGCAGACAGGCAAGGCTCGAGGGCTACGGATTGGAGGAACTGGGTATAGATACCTCTAAAACGGTGATCACTAATCAGTACCTACAAACGATCTACGCTAATATTTATGCCGCAGGCGATGTCGCTGGTCCCTATCAATTTACCCATAGCGCCGCTCACCAAGCTTGGTACGCCGCAGTTAATGCGCTGTTTTCCAGTTTCAAGAAATTTAAAGTCGACTATTCGATTATTCCAAGAGCGACCTTTATCGACCCGGAAGTGGCGAGTGTCGGGCTCAATGAAATCACCGCAAAAGAGCAGAATATTAAATATCATGTGACCCGATTCGACTTGCATGAGCTTGATCGAGCGATTGTCGATAGCGCGACTAAAGGCTTCATTAAAGTACTGACGGTACCTGGCAAAGATAAGATTTTAGGTGTGACTATTGTCAGCGAACAAGCTGCTGAATTACTGGCAGAATACGTGCTGGCGATGAAGCATAATTTAGGACTGAACAAAATTCTCGGTACTATCCACACTTATCCAACGATGTCAGAGGCCAACAAATACGCTGCTGGGGTCTGGAAAAAAGCCCATGCGCCCCAGCGTATTTTGCACTGGCTAGAAAAATTCCATCGCTATAATTTAAAATAATACCGAGCAATTTTTTCTGCGCTGCTAGGATTAATTTTTTTCACAAAACTCTAAGATCAAGCCTGCACTTAACTCAGCAGTGGTCTAACATTTGCTTAGACAAATGTTAATTGAATCCATGGCAGCCGCAGCACCGTATATTTTGCCAGTAGCATAAAAAATCAATAATCGGCTAATCCAGCGAGACCTCTGCATAACGTTGCGAGCGAAGGTAAGACAAGGCGTATTACCGAGCGCCGTTATCATACCCTTTGGGTAAGTTATGCAGAGATCTCCCAGCGTTAATATTGCATTACTGGACATAGCCCCTGTAAAATACCCCACTGTTTATTATCAAATAAGTCAGTAGTTAAAGGAAATATTATGCTGATTCGCATATTACTAGTCGCCACATTTATTGTTAATTGCGTGTTACGCTTAAAGGGCCCGTGGCGCTATTTTCAAATCAATGCCCTACATTTTAATGAGCAGCTAGGTATCTATTCAAAAAATGATATCGACGCTCAAATTCCAGCCAGCTGGCGGTTACCGCAGAGCATAGACGATGGTTTATATACACCGGAGTCATTCCCGGTTTTTGTAAAGCCGGAGTGGGGGCAAAATGGCCAAGGGGTGCGCCGCGCCGACAATATCAACGAGCTTAGCTACATTCGCAACCACTGTATGAATAGTAAAACGGTCTACGTTATCCAACAAGCGGCAGTAGAAACACGTGAATTTGAAATATTTTATATTCGTGACTATCAAAATTTAAGTCGTTTTGCGATCATCAGCGTCACTGAAACATGTAATACCAGCGGTCAAGATTTACCGATCAACAGCATCCATAATCAGCATACTTATTACAGCTCAGTAACCCCTAAGTTCAGTGCACAGGAGCTGGATAATATTTGGCACAGTATCGGCAGTATTGGCCACTACCACTTCGCCCGAGTGGGCGTCAGAGCCAACTCCTTACAAGATTTGCAACGCGGTGATTTTAAAGTGATTGAAATTAATTTATATTTACCTATGCCGATTAATTTGATGGATATCCATTTACCACTGCAAGAAAAGCTAACCTTTGTAAAAAACAGCATGCGCCATTTGGCAAGATTGGTCGACGTTATCCCCGATTCCCAACCCAGCAAACCGGTTTTCATTAAGAAGACCTTATTCCAAGCGAGAATAAAGTGAGATGAAAGCAATACTAGCCCTTAAAAAACGCATTTATACGGCGATCAGTAAAAAATTCATGAGTGATTGCAGCAGTTATAATTCTCTTGAGGTTAGACGTGGTTGTCGCTCAAAGAAGCAGGCTCGAGCGATTTTTGCGGCCAATGGTGTCCCCCATGCGAAAGGAAAAATATTCTTTGGGCCCCTAGCGGCATATCAGTTTGTCAAAGAACATGGTTTTCCGGTGGTGATCAAGCCGAATGTCAGTGGTTTTTCTAGAGGTAGCTACTTCCCTATTGGCAATTATAAAGAGCTTTATACTGCGCTATTACTGGCAAAAATTTGGTGGCCAAGTACCGTTATTGAACAGTATTTAGCCGGCAAAAATTACCGGGTGGTAGTGATTGATGGCGAGATAATGTCGGTTATCGAGCGCTTTCCTCCCACCGTTATTGGCAATGGCCGAGACAGTATTCGACAGCTGGCAGAGACGGAAAATAAGATCCGCGCAGAGATGGGCCTCTTCCCGACTATTTATCCGATCGTTGAATCAGAGCAGACTGTAAAGTACTTGGCAGAGCAGGGGCTGAGCTTTGACTCTGTTCCTGAAAAAGATCAATCTATCACCTTATTTTATCGGATAGCCTTAGCCCCAGGCGGTACCGTCAACACAATTGACAAGGCGAGCATCCCCGCAGTCAACCAAGCGCTATTCCTGCAAGTATTAAGCATGTTTGATGCCAATATTTTAGGCATAGATGTCATCATGGAAGCGGGAATTGACGTGCCCTACGATCAGCAGAAGTGTATTCTACTAGAAGTAAATTCTCGGCCTTATTTAAAAATGCACGATGTGCCTCGCCACGGTTTGCGCGAAGATTTAAGCCGCTATTATCAAAAGCTAGACAACCTTAGCATTGCCCAATCGGACACCTTTTGATTCAGCCTATGAGCACTGCTCTAACGCCTGCGCGTATCCAGCAACGGCAGTTTTATCTATTTGTCTGTAGCCACTCTTTTCTGATCGGGCTATTTCCTTTTTTCCTGCCGGTTTATTTGTACAAACAGGGTTTGGACATCTCGAAAATTTGTTATTTTATCGCCGCCAGCGCCATCACTTTTAGTATCAGCTTGTACGTTTGGGATCGGATTAAAAACCACTTAAAACCCAATCAATTACTCGCTCTGTGCTATTTACTAGAATTATTGATGGTCACTAGCGTTATTTACGCGGGCCCTAAAATAGTTGACCAGCAGTATTTCGCCTATTTAATTGCCGCTAGCTACGGCTGCTACCAATGCTTTTTTTGGACCACCCAAAGGGCGCTATTTATCCAGCGCAGCGCGAGTGATAACACCGGCAACAGGTACGGTAATTTTCAAGTTTTTGTAGTGATTTTTTTAAAAATGGGCGTATTTATCGGTGGATTTCTGCTGGATAGTGAGAATATTGAACTTCTTTTGCTTATATCTCTGCTCTGTATCCTCTTATCTTACCTGGCGGTTTTAAAAAGCCCCGGGCAGCTTGAATGGCCTTTTCTCGCCTGGCCTAAGCTGAGTTTAAAAAATATTTATCAATTTAAAGACCAATATCGCTCCAGACAAATCTTCGCCCTGGATGGATTGTTTTTGTTCATCGAAAGCTTCTTTTGGCTGTTATCGTTATTTCTCATTTTAAAACAAAGCTTTATGCAACTCGGCTTAATGATTATTGCCATTACAATTATACTATCAATGGTTTTCTTAGTTTTGAAAAATAAAATAGATCAGCTTCCAGAGCAACTTATATACAGTGTTTCGATTGTTGGCTACGCTATTTCCTGGGTTTTGAGGGCAAATTTACAAGCCGATTCATCACTGTTAGCACAATTTTTGCTGCTCTGTATGATTGCTTTTTTAACCGCATTCTTCAGGTTGGCATTTAACAAGCGCTTCTATGATTTGGCGGTCCACTATCCTAAAAAACCTTATACTTTAATCAAAAGCTATTACTCGCAAACCGCCCTGCTGCTATTTTTTGTCGTATTGGGCTTAGTCTTTAGCTCACAAAATATTTATAGCTCATTAACTAGCGGCTATTGGCTAGCCGCGATTTTATCGCCCTTATACTGCATTTATAAAACTAGGATCAGCAAAGGAGACTCCGAACAAGTCACACGCATACCTGACACACAGAGAAATTAGTGATCAAAGCTAGGGCTTCAGGCATATTGGGGGGACTGGTGGAAGCCGTTATCACTGTAACTTCTCAATAACTCG
>ASZJ01000035.1 GCA_000416275.1 Osedax symbiont Rs1 | reverse complement strand
GGACTATATATTGGATAGAAATTGTGGGATTGGGGATATCCCCCCATTGGCAGAATTAATTCGTCGAGAAGTAGCCGCTGACTAGGGCTTTAATTGGCGTAAGCTATAGTAGATTGCCCCGTGTTATTGAGAAGTTACTTATCACTGACCTAAACCCTTGATTTAAAAGTGAATACAGAATCTAAAATATTGATTACACAGTGCCATTAAAAAATTTTAGCCAGCTCAAATGCGTCCTGCATCCGCTAAACAAATGCATTCCTACATAAAACCCTTAGCTTCAGCGGGTATTTTTCTAACCACTGTAAAATCAGTAAATCTTGATTTTTCGCAGCAGATTAGCGTTAAGTCCAACAAGCGCCTAGCACTCCCCGCTAAAAACCTGTATTTTTTGCGCTCTCTAATCCGATAGAAGAAATAACTCAATGAGTAAAGATACCATTGCCTATCAAGGGCATGCTGGCGCATATTCACACTTGTCTTGTACTAAAGCATTCCCAAATATGCAGGCCTATGCCTGTGATAGTTTTGCCAAAGCTATGTATATGGTAGAGAGGGGTGAAGCTAAGTTAGCAATGATCCCTATCGAAAACTCCACTGCAGGACGTGTCGAAGAAATCTATCGATTAATGCCGAAAACTGAATTACACATCATTGCTGAGCACTTCGAGCCAGTGAATCATTGCCTACTGGGGATTGCCGGGGCCAGCATTGAACAATTAAAAACGGTTTCCTCTCACCCTCAGGCATTAGCACAATGTAATAATGCAATTGAGAGTTTGAATTTACAGCAAATTGCCCACTTAGATACAGCAGGGTCCGCTGAAGAATTAGCCGCCGCACAAGATCCTAGTCACGCATCTATCGCCTCTGAATTAGCCGCAAAACTGTATGGATTAGAGATTTTACAGCAAAATTTTCAAGATATTGCCGGTAATACCACCCGTTTTGTGATCCTCTCAAAAGAAAATTTAATGCCCGAGTATGTAAAAAATAAGACATTTATCAGCACTTTTATGTTTACCGTGAGGAACATCCCATCTGCCCTCTATAAATCGATGGGGGGATTTGCGACCAATGGCCTTAATATGGTGAAATTAGAAAGCTATATGGCATCCGATTCTATGTCCGCAACTAGTTTTCACTTAGATGTTGAAGGTCACCCCGCTGAAAAGTCCATGCAACTAGCCATGCAAGAGTTAGCCTTTTTTTCTAGTGAAATGCGCTTGATCGGCACTTATTTAAGCCACGACTATCGGACTAAGAACGACTGATAAGGGCAGTTCTTAATCCGACCGTTAGCTGGGATCTGCTTTAAATTCAAATCTATAGTGTGCACTGTTTATACCATCGAGAGTACAGCCCGCCACCACGATAACGGCTGTCGCTCCATCTGGTATATCAACGCCTGAAATCGAGCGAGTAAAAGGTTGCTCGGTAATATGCGGGTGCTGTAAAACTCTAGTGGCTAACAATCGTCCATCTAAGGTTTTTATTTGCCAAACATTGGCGTAATGATCCCAGCTTTTGTCGGTATGGGACAGCGTAACCGAAAAATCAAACCGGCCATCAGACAGTTGCTTTGCTTGCACATCATTTATAGAGGTCTCACTGGCGTAGGCATTCGCAGCAAACATTAATAAAGTAATTGTTGATCCAATAAATATAGATTTCATACCTATTTCCTTTAAACTGATCCTTTGACAAAGCGGTAATTTGAGATCTCTGCATAATGTTGCGAGCGAAGATAAGACAAGGCAAAAACCGTCGAGATAGCGGATTTTACTGGTGTAAATGAGCATATTGAGCCGGTTTTTAACGCTGTATTACCGAGTGCAGTAGTTATGCAGAGGTCACAATGTATAATTTAAGCGGCCTTAAGCACGTCTACAGTATATAGCACTCACTATTTTGTTGCTTGGCATTATCCTGAATCAGTCAGTTCACTGCATAGCGCAAGCTCTGTATTCACTTTGAAGTCACAGATTCAGAATTATTAAAACCTCCGTCAATTCCAGTTATTATAAATCAGGATTATCATGCAACAATACGGCCAATTAGACAGTTCATTTATCTCCGCTGGCGGGGAGAGCGGGATATTTTCACTGGTTAAAGACTTTTACCAGCAGATGGGAACATTAGAAGAAGCACAGCTGATTCGCAGTATGCACCCTGAAGATCTTACTGAATCTATCAATAAGTTAGCCCGTTTTTTATGCGGCTGGTTGGGCGGTCCAAAATTGTTTCGTGAAAAATATGGCAGCATTAGTATTCCACGCGCTCATCAACACCTTAAGATCAGTGTTAAAGAACAAGACGCCTGGCTCCTCTGTATGGAAAAAGCTTTACAAAACACTGATTATTCGACCGAGTTCCAACAGTATTTACTCAGGCAATTGCATGTACCAGCTAGTCGCTGTGTTAATGTTTGAATAAGCTATAAGCTATAAGCTATAAGCTATAAGCTATAAGCTATAAGCTATAAGCTATATTATAATTTTTTGAAGACTCAATATGCACATGCTATTTTTGCAGTATTAAATATTTATTTTATTGCCATTTTTGGTTTTTCTGAATAAGTTCCAAATCTTCGCTGTGCGCCTGAGGAGTGTGTAACTTGTGCGCAGATGCCTTAGTCTGCAACCAAAATAATTCATAAAGGACGCACACCGCATGCACAAATCTCCGTCAGACAACTCCAAATCATATGGAAAATGGATGATGAGGCTGACTTGGGTCCTCGGCCTGGGGATGGCAACTTTTCTTTTTCAAGGCGTGCTGGACAAAAAATACCACCCCAATCAGTTTTTATCCCGCGACAGCCAACAGCCGGTCATTTTACAACGCAATAAACAGGGCCACTATATCGCCCCCGGCAGCATCAATGATATTGCGGTCGTCTTCCTGCTAGATACTGGCGCCACCGATGTCGTAATTGGCGAAAAATTGGCACTACAGCTAGCATTAGTCAAAAACCGCACCGCGCAAGTTGCTACTGCGAACGGCGTGGTTACGGTCTATCCTAGTTTACTGAAAAAAGTAACCTTGGGAGGGTTGACCGCACACCATGTTGCAGCGGTGATCAACCCACACATGGACGATTCCACAGTATTGCTCGGCATGAGTTTTCTTAAACACTTAACCTTACTGCAAAAAGGTAATACCTTAACCCTCACTGCCCCGTAGAATCAAAGGTGATGTGGAGCTTGTTCAGAGATCCTAACCAATGGTTTTAGCATAGCTCTGCCGCTCAATCTCGGTAATTTGCACGGTCATCGATAAGTTGCTGATCGCTAATAAACTCAGCCGATTCAGCACTTGCTGCGATAGTGTTGTCCGTTGTTCGAGATTCCTTCCCGCTAATATTTTAATCTCCACGTGTACGAACTCATGACCTTCTACAGACTGTAGATTGGCACCACAGCTATAATCATCAAAGCAAATAGCTCGGGTTTTAATGTCATCATCAGCAAATAATGTTGAATCTTGCGCGCCTTGGAAAACCGCCTCCAATAGCGATAACTTACTAATTTGTCTGGCGACTCCCGCTGAATATTCAAGGATACAATGCGGCATTTCTTAACTCCTTAATTTTTTAGATATGTAGATGGTAGAACCTTATTTTTGTCAGCCGCAGCCCAGCTTAAAATTAATCGTCAGCAAGCAGCTACAAAAGCTATCCTGATTGACCATCATACTCCGCTCAACTTGGCGACTATCTAACAAAGTATTTAATCTCAACAAGTTAAGAAGTTGTAATATGTTTCTATGATTT
>ASZJ01000034.1 GCA_000416275.1 Osedax symbiont Rs1 | reverse complement strand
TTTAGGCCAGTCTGTAAAGACGCAGTGCTAATCAGCTAGTGTTTTGTTTTTCCTCTGTGCAGCGCAGCGCCTCTGTGCCCTCTGTGGTGAAAAAATCTTTAAAGGATTGGTTTTACCACAGAGAGCACAGAGAGCACAGAGAAGAGATTAAAAGCATCTTTTGCTATGGCGGAGACACAGGGCTAATCAGGAAAGCTATTGACTAAGGAGCCTCTGAACAAGTCCCGCATCTTCCCTGTGCGCTAAGGATCTGTATAACTTATTCAGAGGCTCTCTAACAGCGCTGGCCAAAATTCTAGCTTTGGGTAGCGGGGCTTACATAACAGTAACAGTAACAGTAACAGTAACAGTAACAGTAACAGTAACAGTAACAGTAACAGTAACAGTAACAGTAACTATCAAATTTTGATGTCTCGCAGCTAATCAAGCATAAGAACAGTTGCGTAGTGCTGTATATAATAGCGTTTTATTGTAAACTAAACACCTGTGAGTTTTCATCTATATACAGAGTCGTATGCACAGCTTGCTCTATTTCAGATGATAATTGCCAGCCAGTGCCGCTTACTTTTCCAAGTAGGCAAACAACTAGTGGCTCGCAGGTTTAATCACTGAGCGCTGAGCGCTGAGCGCTCGATATGTTTTACTTACTTCTTTAGTACGCGTTATTAAAGGCCCGACACCTCTTTTAAGGATTTTTATGCCCTGGCTACAAGTAAAATTAGAGATAGAACCTAGTTTAGCAGATCAATTTGAAGACCTATTACTCACAGCAGGCGCTTTATCTGTTACCTACCAGGACTGTCAGGATCAACCTATTTATGAGCCAGAGTTAGGCACCACGCCACTGTGGAGTAACACCCGCATTACCGGTTTATTCGAAGCTGACCACGACATGCAAGCCACCGAAGACTGGTTGCGTTTGTCAGTTGCTCAAATACAGCCGGCGGCCACTTTCCCTCAACTGAGCGTTGAGATTTTGGAAGATAAAGACTGGGAAAGAGAGTGGATGAAATCCTATAAACCGATGCAATTTGGTAAACGCCTCTGGGTATGTCCAAGTTGGTGCGATGCGCCAGATCCAACTGCGGTAAATTTGATGCTTGATCCAGGTCTAGCTTTTGGTACCGGTACACACCCCACCACTGAACTTTGTCTGCGCTGGTTAGACAGCATCGACACGCAACATAAAACCGTCACGGATTACGGCTGCGGATCGGGAATTTTAGGGGTGGCAGCGCTATTGCTAGGGGCCGATTCGGTACTGGCAGTCGACATTGATAGCCAGGCACTGCAAGCCACTGAAACTAATCTAGCCCGCAATAAACTGACCTCAGAACGACTCAGTGTCTATTTACCAGAAGATGCCCCGGATTTAAAAACCGACATACTGGTGGCCAACATTTTATCCGGTCCTCTTGTAGCACTGGCACCAGCGATTGCTCAAAGAGTCAAAACCAATGGTTTACTGGCCCTGTCAGGCTTATTAGAAAACCAAGAAGAAGAGATTATTAATGCTTACTCTACTTGGTTTGTGCTGCAACCAGCAGTTGCATTAGATGGCTGGATAAGAATATCCGGTTCAAGAAAATAACCACTATGAATAAAGACAAGTTCGGCAAAAAACTCAGCGACCAACAGCTTAATCCTGCTGTTGCTCTGGTGACACCAGCTGCATATACAACAGCCTGCCCAGCTTGTCAGCAGCTGCAACTGGTCAACCCGAAGAATTTCACATTAGCAGCGGGGAAATTATGGTGCGTACGCTGTCGCTGCATGTTCGATGCTAAAAAGCATCGTTTGACCAAAAGCTCTACTTTAGAGAATACCGACTCTATCAATGCTAACAAGGTTGCTGCAACTAAGAGCACAACACTAAAGCCCGTCGCCAAAAAGCGCCGCTTAAACTATTTATATACGGTGCTGATTGTCTTCTCAATATTACTCACGGTGCTGCAGTTGGCCTATTTTAATCGTGACCAGTGGTCGCAAATCAACTGGATGAAGCCCGCTTACAACCAGGTTTATCTGTGGCTCGGTTATGCCCCTAAGAAACCTCTGAATCAGCCGCACATTTTCCCTGCGGATAACTAAAAGCCTATACCCGAGAAAGAACCCGCAGCGAAATCACGGGCCCTTGCCAAGCTTCTGGCAAAGTAGCTAGGCTCTTAAGCCCGCCGCTGAAATTGACTCTCTTTTGTAGTTTGCTATCAAGTCAAATTCCCTGCACGAAACACTGCGACTATAGATACTTCCTTAGATCTTTCCCCAGATTTTTCCCAGCAGAGATAAAACCGCTAGTTAAGCTGATATTTAGCCATCTAAAAAGCCACTATCAGAGGCCTCACTATAATATCCTCACGAAATTTAAGATTAAGACCTATTTACAGCGTTTAAGCGGAGCTTTGTCGAAAATACCACCCGCGCAAATAAGCACTGACGACTAAGCTGTTTTGTAAACCACCGAGATTATCGAATTGAACGACTGAATCACAAGTACAGAGCAATTAGTCAAGCACATTCGATTAAAAAACGTTCGAAAAAACCGTGGAGAAAAATCGTAAAAGTGTGTAGAATTCGCCACCTTCTTATTCTAAGTCGCTCGTTTCTCAAGCAGTTTCATCACTGCGTGAATAATACAATACTTTAAAGGCACTCAATGTTCCAAATTGGCCCCTATACTATAGACAGCAAGGTTATTCTCGCTCCTATGGCAGGTATTACAGATCAGCCTTTTAGACGGCTGTGTAAACAATTAGGTGCAGGGCTTGTCGTTTCAGAAATGGTCACTAGTGACACAACATTGTGGAATTCTCGCAAATCTAGCTTCCGCTTAACCCAAGATACTGAGATCGAACCACGATCGGTACAGATTGCTGGCGGCGATGCGCAAATGATGGCTATTGCCGCTAAAATGAATGTCGCTCGCGGTGCGCAAATTATCGACATAAATATGGGCTGCCCCGCTAAGAAAGTATGTAAAAAAGCGGCGGGATCAGCACTGTTAAGGGATGAGCCACTCGTGCGAGAGATTTTGCACGCAGTGGTCAATGCCGTCGATGTACCGGTCACCTTAAAAATCAGAACTGGGTGGGACAAACAAAGTATTAATGCTGTCACTATCGCTAAGATGGCTGAAGACATCGGTATATCTGCTCTAGCTGTACATGGCCGTACCAAAGCTTGTGGGTTTAAAGGAGAGGTGGAGTATCAAACTATCGCTGATATTGCCAAAGTTATCGATATTCCCCTTTTCGCCAATGGTGATATCAACAGTCCGGAAAAAGCGGCCCAAGTACTTGATTTCACTAAAGCGGATGCGGTGATGCTGGGAAGAGGAGCACAGGGACGGCCTTGGATTTTTAGAGAAATTGACCACTATCTTAAAGTCGGTGAATATTTACCAGCTATTGAGATACAGGAGGTCAAGCAGATTTTAACTGATCACTTACATGCCCTTCATCTATTTTATGGAGATTATTTAGGGGTGCGTATTGCCCGTAAACATGTCGGCTGGTATTTACAATCTGTGCAACACAACAAAGTATTTCGGGTGAGTTTTAATAAGCTTGATACTAAAGATAAACAATTGGCAGCCATAGATAAATATTTTTTAGATGCTCAGTTGACGACGCCATTGAGAAGCACTGCCGCTTAACATTAAATTTTGGATACATTTTACGTGAACACAATAGAAACTCCACAAACTAACTTCATTCCTGCTTCTAACCCGACCATTCCCCAAAGCCAGACTTTAAGGGATAGTGTTGAAACATCAATGAAAAACTATTTTAGACAGTTAGATGGGCAACCTGTTACTGATGTTTATAAAATGGTACTTGCAGAAATCGAAGCACCGCTTTTAGAGACAGTAATGGCCTACACTAAAGACAATCAAACCAAAGCTTCTGAGCTATTAGGTTTAAACCGTGGAACCTTACGTAAAAAATTGAAAGAGTACAATTTACTATAACCTTAATTTCGGTATTCAAGCCACACTCAAGCAGCCGTAATCACTATCTTACGGCTGATTAACGACAGCAGACACCGAGTTTCAACAGCTGATTTTGCCTCTGGCCAAAGTCAGCGATTTGGCACAGCGCAGGAGTACAATCTATTGGCACCTATCAAAGCTTAAAAAAATTCGACTTCAACTTATTGATGATCAGAATAGTTTATGCTTTTCTTGGTGCACCGAGAGCGATAGCTGACACTTTCAATCCGAGCGCTGTATTTAGACAGAGGCCTCGACACAACACTTATGTTAGTCGCTACCGGCAACAGCACATACTCTGGCACTCCTTTAATAACTTCCAGTATCAAAACGACACCCTACTTTCCCCTGACTTAGAGATAATGGCAAAAACATGGCTACGCTAACTTATACTCCTATTCGTAGAGCACTGATCAGTGTTTCAGATAAAACCGGCATTGTAGAATTCGCCAGTGCCCTGCACAGCAAAGGTGTGGAAATTTTATCCACCGGCGGCACTTTCAAATTGCTTCGTGAGAATAATATTCCGGCAACTGAAGTATCAGACTACACCGGCTTTCCTGAAATGATGGACGGTAGAGTGAAAACTTTACACCCTAAAATTCACGGTGGAATACTAGCGCGTCGCGGTATTGATGATGCGGTGATGGCCGAGCATCAAATCGATCCAATTGACATGGTAGTGGTTAACTTGTATCCGTTTAAGCAAACCATTGAGCGCGATGATTGCACTTTGCCATTAGCCATTGAAAACATCGATATTGGCGGCCCGACTATGGTTCGTTCGGCGGCCAAAAACCACAAGGATGTCGCTATTGTGGTGAATGCCATTAGCTATCAGCACATTATGCTACAGCTAGAGCAGCACAACGGCTTAAACATTCAAGACAGATTTGATTTAGCCGTGCAAGCATTTGAACATACAGCGGCCTACGATGGCATGATTGCCAACTACCTTGGCGCAGTTATTGAAGGCCCTACGGCTGCTGATAATACCGAAGCACCGGTCGACAGCAGCGCTTTTCCACGTACTTTTAATAGCCAGTTTATAAAATCGCAGGACATGCGCTACGGCGAAAACAGCCATCAGCGCTCAGCGTTCTACGTTGAAGCTAACCCTGCTGAAGCTTCGGTCAGCACCGCTGTTCAGCTGCAGGGCAAGGCGCTCTCCTACAACAACGTTGCCGATACAGATGCCGCGTTAGAGTGCGTTAAATCTTTTCAGCAAGCGGCCTGTGTGATTGTAAAACACGCCAATCCATGTGGGGTTGCCATTGCTAGCGACCTATTAAGTGCTTATAACTTGGCTTACGCCACCGATTCAACCTCTGCATTCGGCGGTATTATTGCCTTCAACCGCCCCTTAGATGCCGCGACAGCCGCGGCTATTATCGAGCGTCAATTTGTTGAAGTGATCATCGCGCCGAGCATCGATGACGAGGCTAAAACTGTCTTGGCGACAAAGAACAATATCCGGGTACTTACCTGTGGACCACTGAGCACCACCCGAATTGCCGGCCTTGATTACAAGCGCGTCAATGGCGGCTTGCTGGTGCAAGATCGCGACCTTGGCGAAATTACCGCCAACGATCTAAAAGTAGTCACTAAAGTACAGCCTAGCGCCGCGCAGATCGAAGATTTACTATTCTGCTGGAAAATCGCTAAGTACGTTAAATCAAATGCTATCGTCTACGCTAAAAATGGTCAGAGCATTGGCATAGGCGCGGGGCAAATGAGCCGCGTTTACAGCGCCAAAGTTGCCAGCCTTAAAGCCGCTGACGAAGGCTTGCAAGTGGCGGGATCTGTGATGGCATCCGATGCGTTTTTCCCGTTTAGCGACGGTATTGAAGCCGCTGCTGAGGCGGGCATCAGCGCGGTTATTCAACCTGGTGGTTCAATGCGCGACAATGAAGTAATTGCCGCTGCTGACAAGGCGGGTATGGCGATGGTTTTCACTGGCATGCGCCACTTTAGACACTAATTAAGGAGCACCATGAATATACTAATTATCGGCTCTGGCGGTCGTGAACACGCCTTGGCTTGGTCTGCGGCACAAGATCCTAAAGTGACCCAAGTATTTGTCGCACCGGGCAATGGCGGCACCGCCACTGAAGCTAAAATGCAGAATGTCGACCTAGCTATTAATGACAGCGCGGCGCTCATCGAATTTGCTCAGAGCAATCAAGTGTCGTTAACTATCGTCGGTCCCGAGGCGCCATTAGTCGCTGGTATCGTCGACGACTTCAGAGCAGCGGGACTGGCTATTTTTGGCCCCACTGCAGCAGCAGCGCAACTTGAGGGCTCTAAAGCGTTCAGTAAAGACTTCCTCAAGCGACAGCAAATCCCGACAGCTGACTACCAAAATTTTACCGAAATAGCCCCGGCGATCGCCTATCTGCAAAAAGTAGGTGCACCTATCGTCATCAAAGCTGATGGCCTAGCGGCGGGTAAAGGGGTCATTGTGGCCATGACTTTAGCAGAAGCTGAAGCGGCGGTTAAAGATATGTTGGCTGGCAACAAATTTGGCGATGCGGGATCGCGCGTGGTCATCGAGGAATTTCTCGAGGGCGAAGAGGTATCCTTTATAGTGATGGTTGATGGCGATAATGTATTGCCAATGGCCACCAGCCAAGATCACAAACGTGTTGCCAACGGTGATTTAGGACCTAATACTGGTGGTATGGGGGCTTATTCTCCCGCCCCGGTGGTGAATACTGAAATCCACCAGCGGATTATGGATCAAGTTATTATGCCGACGGTTAATGGCATGAAAGCGGAAGGCAATCAATACACGGGGTTCCTGTACGCTGGTTTAATGATTGACCAACAGGGACAACCCAAGGTCATTGAGTTCAACTGCCGGTTTGGCGATCCTGAAACTCAGCCGATTATGCTGCGTTTAAAAACCAGTATTGTCGAGATGTGCAATGCAGCCCTGAATAAGCAGTTTGATCAATTGCAAGTAGAGTGGGACCCTCGCCCTGCCGTTGGCGTGGTCATGGCATCGGGGGGCTATCCTGATAGCTATGCTCAAGGTGAGAAAATCAGCATCGACAACTCGATCAGCGATGATTGCAAAGTCTTCCATGCGGGCACCCGTTTCGATGGCGACCAGTTAGTCACTGCAGGGGGCAGAGTTTTATGTATCGCCGCCCTTGGCAAGACCGTCACGCAAGCGCAGTCTATTGCCTATCAGAATGTCGCCAAGATCGATTGGCATAAAGCATTCTATCGGACTGATATTGGCTATCGGGCAATTGACCGAGAAAAAAAGGCTAATTAATTCACCATTTAATAGTCTGCTGCGCAGTTTGTTTATCGCGAGCTCGCGCACCCAATGCCTGTAAAATCAATGTTTTGTTGGTCAGACCTAGGCCTCTGAATAACGTTGCGAGCGAAGGTAATCAAGGCAAAAAACGGCGAGATAGCGGAGTCAGTGTGCCCCTCACTTTGGGTACAGTGTGCCCTTCTTTATGGGTATTACTGGTGTAAATGAGCATATTGAGCCGGTTTTTAACGCCGTATTACCGAGCGCAGTAGTTATGCAGAGGTCCCTGACCATTACAAGCCATTGATTTCATATAAGTTTGCAAGTTAACCCGCAAATTTTTGATTCGTCTATTTATTAAAACTATACCGTAAAATCAAACACTTACATGGAATTTTCAGTTTCAACTGGCAATTCTGCGCTAAACTTAATTTTACTAGTGCTTTACTCTGGGTATTTAGGAAGATATTATTAATTGCTTTTCTCGGCTTAATTAAGTTCTCAACGTCTATCGCTAGCTGCCTATCGTTAAGTATCGATGGTATTTTCAGCGATCTAAACGCTTTGAGTACTGAAGTTTTACAGCGATTACTTTGCAGCAAGTGCTTTAAAGTAAGATTCGAGCGCTGGCAAGCTGAATTTTATATTTCCCTTTATGTATGGATTTAATGTGTATTTCATGGATTTTAAACGAACAAAATTAACGGTACTGATCACTACCATCATCGCCACTGGCTGCAGCGCAAATAAGCTGGATTCAAGTCAAGATTACTGCCAAAACGGCGGTGCCTCAAGCGATTACAGTTGCAATGCAAAACGGCAAAAACCTGTAGCTAACAATAAAGTAACCGCCGATAATCCAAATACCGAAGCGTGGATGAACTCTAAGCTATCCGACATTAAATCCTGGCTCAAAACCATCAAAGAAAATCCGGATGCCGCAATGGCTAAACCCGCTCCATCCAACACTTCGATCCCGGTCCGCAATCCCGCTGCAACCAATCCCTATCTGATGCGCATCGAAGCATTAAGCCAGGCGGGCGATCACCGCTCGGCAATGGCCGCCATCAACACTTTTTTAGCCGGTCACCCTAACAATTTGGAAGCCGAGCTCACCAAGGGCTTGATACTGAATAATATGGGTCAGGCGGGAAAGGCGGAAACTCTATTGCGCAGCGCCATTAGTCGCCACCCCACTTCCCCAGAGCTATACAATAATTTAGCGGTGCTCTATTCGAATGATGGCAACTACGGTAAAGCCATTGAAACACTTTTACTGGCCTTTTCCACAGACCCCAGTTATGCACAGGTCAATGAGAATTTACGCGAAGTCTACGCCTCTGTCGCATCTTTGGCCTATAACCGCGCACTAGATTTAAATGCCAATAAAAAATTACGGCCAAAACTAATTGTACTAAGAAGAACCTCAGTACCCAGCTTGCCGGCTATTGCGAACACCAGCCTAAATAGCCAATTGGTTTCCAATAGCCCGACCGTTAAAGACTCCAATATAGACACACTGCAAACTGCAGCTAGCCAAGATACATCGATGCTCACTGCTAAACAGTCAGCCGCTGAGATTACAGATAGTAAACCGAAGATCATCATTGCCAAGGCAGGCAAACAGATCAGTCTACCACTGCCTCGACTACAAGACTCACAACCTGAACCCGATATTGCAACCCTATCGCTCAAGCGCAAAAAAACAGTTCCAACCAAAACCAGTAGCATAGTGCGCATCGATAATAATACCCCCAAGAAAACCGCCAAAGCTCCTGGAAGAAGTACCTTAGCAGCGATCAAGGCAGTTGATCGCTGGACCTGGACTTGGTCTTCACAAAACGTAAACGCTTATTTAGGCTCTTATATTGAAGGCTATCAGCCCAAGGCACGTGTTAGCAACCAGGCCTGGAGAAAACTTCGCACTGCGCGCTTAACTAAACCTTCTTCCATTAAAGTAAAGCTATCTAACATTAAGAGCACCAGAATTAGCAGCAGTTTGGTCGAGGTGACTTTTTTACAGAAATATCAGGCCAACGATTACAAAGATCAAACTAACAAACGCCTGACCCTGCAAAAAATTGGCACTAGATGGTTAATTATTAAAGAAAAGAACATTTAATATGAGACCTGTAATTTATAACAGAATATCTCGGCCGTTTAAGTAGCTAACTTAAGGCCGATATTGTCAGATATTTTGCTCAAAACCTTGCAGTACATTGATCACATTCTGGCCGATTGGCCCGACATCATAGCCCCCCTCCATGACGAACACACAAGGTAATTTTAAGCTCGCTATTAACTTGCCCATCGCTAAATAATCTGCGGTAGTTATTTTAAAGCTTGATATAGGATCATCTTCAAAAGTGTCTACTCCCAAGGGCACGATTAATAAATCGGCGGCGAAAGCATTAATTTTATCCGCACTTTGTTGAAAAGCCAACGACCACTGCTGCATATCGGTCCCATCAGCAAGCGGGAGGTTTAAATTGTAGCCGCGCCCCTCTCCCTCACCTATTTCATCCGCATCACCTAAATAGTATGGAAAATTACTTTTCGGGTCACCGTGAATCGAGACGTGCAAAACATCGCTGCGCTGGTAAAAAATATCTTGGGTGCCATTGCCGTGATGGAAGTCTACGTCGAGAATCGCCACTTTTTTACAGCCATTGTCCAAGCCAAATTGGGCACAAATTGCCGCGTTATTTAAAAAACAATAACCGCCATAATTGGCTTTATGCGCATGATGACCTGGCGGGCGCGACAGGCTAAACGCAGCTTGATCTCCTTGATTAAGTACAGCATCAACAGCACTCAACGCTGTTTGCGCGCCGCTATACGCCGCCTGCCAAGTCCCTTGCATAATCGGTGAATCACTGGAAAAAGCATAGTAGCCAACCTTGGCATTTAAATTCTGATGAGCACTGCGCTTTAGGCCAGGCACCGGCCAAATATAGGGCACTACATCTCCCTTGCGGCCATCGGCGACCCACTCAGCATGTATGGTTTGCAAGAATTTTATATAGTCATGATCGTGCACCGCTAAGATAGGCTGCATACCAAAATCAGCGGGGCTTAATAATGGCTCCAACTGATGGCTCTGAAAGGCTGAAATTATATTTTCCAACCTTGCCGGATTTTCAAAGCAGGGTACTAATTCACCCTGGTGCATTTCTCCGGCCCCCGAGTGCAACGCAAAATCTGTGTTTAAAAAAATCTTCATACAACCCACCTTGTTAACTGTTTATTTTACAGCACTGCTGTCGCTTCAATTTCAACTTTCGCTCGATCTTCAATTAGATCGGCAACTTGAATCATAGTCATTGCCGGAAAATGCTTGCCGAAAACTGAGCGATAAGCGGCCCCTAACTCTTTTTGACAAGATAAATATTCCTGCTTATCAATAACGTACCAAGTCAGTCGGACGACGTGTTCAGGAGTGGCTCCGGCCTCTGCTAATACCGCCGCAATATTTTGCATCGCCTGTAGACACTGCGCGACAAAATCATCAGTGACGAACACTTGCTCTGCCGTCCAACCTATCTGTCCACCGACATAGATCGTCTGACCGCTGGCCATAATACCATTGGCATAACCTAGTGCTGGTTTCCAGCCTTCTGGATGTAAAAATTTCATCATTTAATTCCATATATAATTATTACAAGGACTGTAAGCGTCCGCCCACTAATCATTTAAGTCACTGCTTGCCTCGCTTTAAACTGGGCGCAATCCCAGCGTTTATTGTGCAGCACATCTTCAATAATAATCGCTGCAGCGACGATATCTTGCTCATCGATGTACAGAGGTGTGATACCAAAGCGCACGATGTTTGGCATTCTAAAATCCCCAATCAGCCCCTGGGCAATCAGCGCTTGTACTAAGGCGTAACCTTCTTTAAATTTAAAAGATAGCTGCGAGCCACGCAGCTCAGCATCTTCGGGAGATGCCAGCTCTAGTGAAGGGCAACGCACTTTAAGCTCGTTGATAAAGAGCTCAGAGAGTTCAATGGAGCGCGCTCTGATCATTTTCATATCAATCCCTTGCCAGACATCCAAGGCCGCATCTAAGCTCGCCAGACCAAGCACTGATGGTGTGCCGACCCGCATCCGACCAATACCTTGCATTGGGGTGTAAGCCTGCTCAAACGCAAACGGGTTAGCATGTCCCATCCAACCACTGAGAACCGGTTGCACATCGTTGATGTGTTCCTGGCGGACATATATAAACGCCGGGGCCCCCGGGCCGCCATTAAAGTATTTATAGCCACAGCCGATGGCAAAATCAACGTTGAGTTGCTCAATTTGCACATCCAGCGCACCGCCACTGTGACACAAGTCCAAAATACTTTTAATATTTAACTGTCGCGCCTTTTCCGAGATTTTTTGCACTGGGTGCAAGCGCCCAGTACAATAATCTACCTGTGTGATCATCACTACAGCAACACTCTCATCAAGTGCCGCATAGACCTGCTGCGGGCTGACAATTTTAAGTGTGTAGGGAATTTCTACACTTTTATTCAACTGTGCAATCAAGCCCTGCGCAATGTACAAGTCTGTCGGGAAATTTCCGCTATCAGAAAGTATCACTCGCCGCTCCGGCTGCATAGCAATTGCCGCACTCAGTGCTTTAAATACATTAATACTGGTATTGTCAGCGGTAGTTACAGTGCCTTTAGGCGCACCGATTAATTCGCCAATCTTATCGCCGACGACTTGCGGCAGATGGAACCAACCCGCCTCGTTCCAACCGCGGATTAACTTCTTTGACCACTGCACATCCATTTCCTCTACCAGCCGAGCTCTCGAGGCATAGGTCATTGGCCCCAGCGAGTTACCATCCAGATAGATGACCCCCTCTGGCAGATCAAAAGCTTGCTTAGTTTTACTAAATATTGCCGTTAAATCAGTCACTGTTACACTCTTCTAAGGTTTAATTTATCTTGAGACCTTATGCAAAGGTCTCATCTTCAATCTTCGCCTGCGGAACACAGGTCGATGATCCGCTGACTGTGTTGGCAGATCAAACTGCTTAATCAGGCTCTCGCATAGGGACTGCACTAAATAGCTCGACGGTTAAGAGCTGCTCGAGCCAGCCGTTAACTCAAGGCTCTCTGTTCAATTGAAAGCGCTGTATTTTTCCGGTGGCGGTTTTAGGTAGCGCCTCAATAAAGCGAATCTCTCGTGGATATTTATAAGGTGCGATGCTCGCTTTAACATGATTTTGCAAGTTTTTAATCAACTGCGCATCGCCGGTCTCTGCCTTTTTTAACACCACATAGGCACAGACTATTTGGCCGCGCTGCTGATTTTCTATGCCGATCACGGCGCACTCGGCAACCGCCTCATGTAGCAACAAACTGGACTCTACTTCTGGGCCGGCAATGTTGTAACCAGAGGAGATAATCATATCGTCTGTCCTGGCGGAAAAATGAAAGAAACCCTGCGGGTCTTGATAGAAAGCATCGCCGGTTATGTTCCAGCCATCGCGGACATATTCTTGCTGGCGAGGATCCGCTAAGTAGCGACAGCCGGTTGGCCCTTTTACCACTAACTTACCTACGGTATTGGCCGGGACTTCACGCATCTGTTCATCGACAACTTTTGCCTGATAACCCAAGATCGGCTTGCCGGTACAGTTGGCTTTTTTATCATCTAAATGATTAGAGATAAAGATATGCAGCATCTCGGTCGCCCCGATGCCATCCAGTATTGGCGTGCCGGTTTTTTCATGCCACTCATCATATATCGCTTTCGGCAAGGTCTCCCCCGCTGAAACTGCCAGCCTTAAGGATGATAAATCAGCTCCGTCATCCATGGCCGCTAACATCGCTCGATAGGCAGTTGGGGCGGTAAAACTGACGGTGGCTTTATAAGTTTCAATGATCTCGATCATATCCGCTGGACTGGCTTTTTCTAACAGGGTCGCCGCGGCGCCAAAGCGCAGTGGAAAAATCGCCAAGCCACCTAAACCAAAGGTAAAAGCCAGCGGCGGAGAGCCGACAAAAACATCATCGCTGCGCACATTCAACACCTCTTTGGCATAACCGTCGGCGATAATCAGCAAATCTTGATGAAAGTGCATCGTCGCTTTAGGCTCACCCGTGGTACCCGAGGTAAAACCTAACAGCGCCACGTCGTCTTTACTGGTTTTTACCGACTCGAATTTGACCGGTTTATTGAGTGCTACTCGATCTAATTCAGCGGCAAAATTAGCACTGCCATCAAAGCCGATCACCGTCTTTAAGTAGCGGCTGTCGCCGGCGCAAATTTCTAGCTCTTCCAGCAGCCGGGTATCGCATAAAGCCAGCGAAATTTCTGCCTTATCCACCACTTTAGTGATTTCACCGGCCCTGATCATCGGCATGGTATTAACCACTACCGCCCCTGCTTTAGTCGCCGCCAGCCAACAGGCGACCATCGCCGGGTTATTCGCCGATCTAATCAGTACTCTATTGCCAGGTTTTACTGCGTAGTCGTCAACTAGCGCGTGAGCTAGCCTGTTCGACCAGTCGGTCAGCTCTTTATAGGTGCGCCGCCGGCCGTTGCCAATCAGAGCAGTGTGATCGCCAAAGCCTTTGGCCACCATGTTATCGGTTAATTCCCACGCCACATTTAGCTGATCCGGGTAGTCGAACTGCTCGGTATTTAACTCGGGCCACAGCGCTAGTGGCGGAAGATTATCTCGACAAAAAGTATCAAGATGAGCACTGGCTAGTAAGTTGATTGGCATCGACCTTCTCCGTTTGTAGCATGATGAATTAACGCTCTGGCGCTGTAATTATTTTTAATTTTCAGTCGCGATTTTTGTAGAAGTTTATAAGGTCAGCTGTTGATCACCTGACGAGCGATAATTATTTTTTGCACATCGGAGGCACCTTCATAGATCCGCAGAGCGCGAATGTCACGGTACAGTGTTTCCACGACACTCCCTGAACGCACGCCATCTCCACCGTGTAATTGCACGGCGCTGTCTATGACTTGCTGCGCGTGATCTGTGGCAAATAATTTAGCCATCGCCGCCTCTCTAGTCACTCGTTTGGCCCCGCTATCTTTAGCCCAGGCCGCCCGATAAACTAGCAGCGCTGAGGCATCCACCGCGAGCGCCATATCGGCAATATGCCCCTGCACCATTTGCAATTCGATTAGCGGACTGCCGAACAGTTCTCGGCTCTGTACCCGAGACACGCTTTCCGCCAGTGCCCGTCTGGCAAAACCGAGCGCTGCGGCACCGACCGTCGGTCGAAACACATCCAGCACTGACATCGCAATTTTAAAACCTTCGCCAGCGGTGCCGATCATGTTTTTACTATCGACTTCAACATTCTCAAATTTGAGTGTCGCCAGGGGATGTGGAGCGATGGTGTGCAGCCGCTCGACAATACTAAAGCCCGGGGTTTGCGGATCGACAATAAAGGCTGACAAACCTTTACCAGCATCGTCACTGGTGCGCGCAAACACTGTGTAAACACCCGCTATAGCACCATTTGAGATCCAGGTTTTTTCTCCATTGAGCAGATATTTATCGGCTTTTTTAGTGGCGCTCAAGGTTATATTCGCCACATCTGATCCCGACTGGGCTTCGGTTAATGCGAAGGCTGATAGCACCGATCCCGAGCGGGTTTTCGTCAACCACTGTTGCTGCTCAGCACTGCCAAATAAACTGATTGCTCCGGTGCCCAACCCCTGCATAGCAAAGGCGAAATCTGCCAGTGCATCGTAGCGGGCTAAAATTTCACGGATCAAACACAAGCTGCGCACGTCAATCGCCACATTGCTAGTCGGATCTTTGGCGGTGTGTTTTAGCCAGCCGGCAGTGCCTAGTTTGGCGACTAACGCTATACAGGCTGCATCTACATCCTCGTGTGCAACCGGCAAATTCTGCTGGCACCAAGTTTCCAGTTCACGGGCTAAAGCGCGGTGTTTATCGGTAAAAAACGGCCAGTCTAGAAAGGATTGATCGGTATACATAAAGGTATGCTCGGTGATTAGTATTTGAGTCTAAATAACACTGGCGCTGCTAATCGCCGTCAAAAACAGGTCGCTGCTTTGCCACGAAGGCATGATAAGCACGTTCAAAATCAGCGGTTTGCATACAGATAGCCTGCGCTTGCGCCTCTGCTTCGAGCGCCTGCTCAATGCTCATGTTCCACTCGTGATTTAATTGGGTCTTGGTCATCATATGTGCAAAGTTAGGGCCATCGGCAATCCGTCTGGCCATTTTCAGGCTAGTTGCACCTATCTCACCGGCGCTCACTAATCTACTGTAAAACCCCCAGCGCTCGCCCTCTTCACCCGACATGCTGCGCCCAGTATAGAGTAAATCTGCAGCGCGACTTTGACCGATAATTCGCGGTAATATCGCACAGGCCCCCATATCGCAACCCGCCAAGCCCACCTTGCTAAACAAAAAAGCAGTTTTAGAATCGGCGGTGGCGATGCGCATATCACTGGCCATCGCTAAAATAGCTCCGGCACCGACCGCCACGCCTTCCACAGCGGCAATAATCGGCTTGGTGCAAGCCAGCATCGCCTTGACCAGATCACCGGTCATGCGCGTAAAATTCAGCAGCTGTTTCATATCCATCGCCACTAGTGGGCCGATGATGTCATGCACGTCACCACCTGAACAAAAATTGCCACCACTGGCCCGAATAATCACCACATTAACGTCATCGCTATACGCGAGGTTGCGAAATAAATCCCGCAACTCGGCGTAGCTTTCGAAGGTCAGAGGGTTCTTTCGATCCGGGCGATTTAACGATAAAGTGCCGATTTTATCGAGCACTTGCCAGTTAAAATGTTGCGCTTTGTAACTTGCCAGCGCCGAACTAGCTGCACAATAGCGGGTATTTCCACTCACTTTGACGCTCCTTTGCTACAATCGATGTGACCGAGTAATTCGATCAAAACACTGGCATCGGCATCGTCAATATCTGCCATTAATTGATTCAACCACTGCGCGTGGGCTGTGGCCATTTCTTTAAAGTGCGCTTTACCTGACTCCGTTAATTTCACCAGCATCGCCCTTTTATCTCCACCGACCGGGACGCGCTTTACTAGGCCATCCTTTACCTGTCGCTCGATGATGCCCGTCACGTTGCCATTGGATACTTTAAGCACCGCGGATAACTGACTCATTTTTAGCCCTTGCTCCTCACGATATAAGGCGGCCAGTACATCGAACCTAGGCAGTGTCGAGTTAAACTCGCAGCGCAATCGCTCGCGCAGCTCAGATTCAATAGTACGAGTGACCTTTAACAGGCGTAACCAAACTCGCAGTTTTTGCTTTTCTATGTGACTAGTCCCCTGTTCAGTCATGCTTCACCTCCGTTAATTGCTATAGATTGACCATTGATAGAGGCGGCACCAGCGCTACATAAAAAGATTGCGCTCTGCGCCACTTCCTCGGGCTGAATAAAGCGCCCGGTCGGATTATCTCTATTTAACGCGGCCCTCGCTTGAGCGACATCCATCGAGGTTTTTTGCATAATATTTTCGATCGACCTCTCCAACATAGCGGTCTCTATAAATCCTGGGCACAGTGCATTCACGGTAATCCCCTGTTTGGCCGTTTCTAAAGCCAGCGAACGCACTAGGCCTAGCACCGCATGTTTAGCCGCACAGTAGTCGCCGACATAGCGATACCCTTTGAGTCCCGCATTAGAGGCGATCGCGATTAATCTGCCCCACCCTGAGTTTTGCATCTCAGCGAGTGTCGCTTGAAACAGCTGGAATGTACCACCTAAGTTAACATCCAAAGTCTGCTGCCACTGCGCTTGAGTAATTTTGCTAAACGGCGCGCTGTTGACCACTCCCGCATTGGCAATCGCTATATCAATAGCCCCATGGGTTGCACGGGCCAGCTCCAGCATGCGCTCCAAACTTGCTCTATCGGTGACATCAGCGCTAAGTGCAATCGTATTGGGTAATGTCTTAGCTAGATCTTGCAACCTCTGCTCAGTGCGCCCAGTAATAGTCACTTTTGCCCCCGCTAGCGCAAACGCCTCGGCTAGCGCCTTGCCGACACCTGTGCCTCCCCCGGTAATTACCACGTGCTTATTTTTTACTGAGTTCATCGATGCTGATTCCACTTCTAATTAGTTGTTCGAGATCTCTGTTCATTTAAATATCCATCTATTCAGTGGCTCGCCACTGAATGTTTAAAAATCTGTTTTTACGCTCTAACAAATTATTATGCACCACTTGTTATAAAAGACAAATCACACCTTTAAAATCGACTCATCTCGCGCCGCTAATCTGACCATTTGATCGCGACCGGCAGCATAAGGTTTCGGCCATTGTAAGCCGTTATCGCCAATCGCGATCGCCGCATGCAACGTCCAATACGGATCGGCCAAATGTGGCCGAGCTAGGCACACTAGATCGGCGCGACCAGCCATCAATATCGAATTGGCATGATCGGGCTGGTAAATATTGCCGACGGCCATAGTGGCCATGCCGGTTTCATTGCGGATCCGATCGGAGAACGGCGTTTGATACATACGCCCATATACTGGCTGCGCCTGTTTTGAGGTCTGCCCCGATGACACATCGCAAATATCGACATCGCTCGCCTGTAATAATCGCGCAATATCGACCGCATCTTGCGGGGTAATTCCCGCCTCCCCCACCCAATCATTGGCAGAGATACGTACCGACAGCGGCATCTCTTTGGGCAGTACGGCACGCACCGCTTGAATGATTCGCAGCGGAAAACGTATCCGATTTTCCAAGCTGCCACCGTACTCATCTGTTCTAAGGTTAGTTAACGGGCTGATAAACGCCGACAGTAGATAACCGTGCGCGCAGTGAATTTCCAACATATCAAAACCGGCGGCAACCGCCATTTTTGCCGAGCTGACAAACTGCTCTTCGATGATTTGCATATCCTGCTGATCAATAGACTTGGGCCGCTGATTTTCACTAGACCAGGCGACCTCAGAGGCCGAAATCAGCGGCCAGTTAGCTTCACTAGACTGGGCATTTAAGGGTGCATCCATGGTTTCCCAACCCAGTTGAGTCGAGCCCTTTGCCCCTGCATGCCCCAGCTGTGCGCCAATTTTCGCATTCGATTCGCTGTGCACAAAATCGGTAATTCTCCGCCAAGCTTTTAGATGACTAGAATCATATAACCCAGGACAACCCGGAGTTATTCGGCCAGTCGCACTGATACACGTCATCTCCACAAAAACTAGACCAGCACCGCCTTTAGCCAGAGATCCGTAGTGCACTAGATGCCAATCCGTTGGACAGCCATCAACGGCCTTGTACTGTGCCATCGGCGAGACCACCACCCGATTTTGCAACTTCATGCCACGTAATTGATAGGGGGTAAACATCGGGGCACGCACCGCAGAATCTGCACTGCAATAGCCATCTTTAGTTCTGAACCACTGCTCGGCACTCTCTAGCCAAGTACCATCGCGCAACCGTAAATTCTCATGGCTGATACGCTGGGAGCGGGTCAGTAGTGAATAGTTAAATTGCACGGGGTCTAAGGTTAAATAGCGCTCAATATCTTCAAACCACTGCAGCGAATTTCGCGCCGCAGACTGCAGTTTTAACACTTCTAAGCGCCGCGCATCTTCGTATTTTTCAAATGCTTGGACTAAAGTGTCAGAATCCTGTAAATACTCCGCTAAAGCGATCGCACTCTCCATCGCCAATTTAGTCCCCGAGCCTATGGAAAAGTGCGCGGTAGCAGCGGCGTCACCCATCAGCACCACATTTTCATGAGACCAGCGCTCACACAGCACCCGTGGAAAATTAATCCACGCCGAACCTCTAATATGGTTGGCATTGATCAATAGACTCTCCCCCTGCAAGTGCCGGGCAAAAATCCGTTCACAAACGGCCACAGATTCAGCTTGAGTCATCTCATCAAAGCCGTAATTCTTATGAGTTGCACTGCTGCACTCGATAATAAAAGTGGCGTACTCATCATCAAACTGATAAGCGTGCGCCCACAGCCAGCCTTTGTCGGTGGGTTCAAAGATAAAGGTAAATGCATCATCGAATTTTTGTTTGCTGCCATACCATATAAATTTACAATCGCGAACATCGATGTCTGGCTTGAAGAACTCTTGATACTTAGTGCGTGTCTTAGAGCGCAGCCCATCACAGGCGACCACTAGCTCATATTGCGCCTGATAGTATTCAATGTCGACCGCCTCGGTCTCGAAGCACAGCTCGACTCCTAACTCTGAAGCGCGCTGCTGCAATAGAGATAACAATTTTTTGCGGCCAATCCCACAGAAGCCATGCCCTGACGAAACAGTTCGGTGACCATCGCGAACCACCGCCACATCATCCCAGTAGGCAAAGTTATCGCGAATCATAGCGGCACTTAGCGGATCATTAATCGCAAAATTGTCGAGGGTTTCGGCTGAAAAAACCACTCCCCAGCCAAAAGTATTATCAGCCTTATTACGCTCTATCACCGTAATTTGGTGACTGGGATCACGCAATTTCATGCTTATTGCAAAGTATAAGCCCGCGGGACCACCACCCAAACATGCTATTTTCATGCTGCTACATCCTTTAACTGTACTTTAGATCTTAGCTGAATCCGTGATTTAAAAGTGAATCAGAGTAAACTAAGAGTGTAAGATATTGCTTTTAAAATGGAATATGGAATTTTAGCGACAAGCTCATATGCAGCTTCCCGGTGTAGGGCCATGCACCACTTATGCTGAGGCATTTAAGCGAAATCAGACTAGCTGACTAAGTCTAAGCCAAAGCCAAATACTTATTGAGCAACAGTCTGCCCGCCTTTCAAATATATTTCAAGCTTAAAGCTTTATATTTAAAATTTATTTTTAAAGGCCTAGATATAGCAAAACGTATCTGTCAAAATTAATTAAATAATTCGCAAGGTAATTGATTTTCATCAAATACTGTTTAATTAAAAGAGCATAAGATACTGTTGCAACAGATATTTGTAATAGCTAGCGATGCCCGTTAGAATCGAACACTTACTTTTTTAGCACAACGCAGCAACATCAGACCTGAATCTGTGATTTAAAAGCGAATGCAGAATGTAAGGCATTGGTTTTACAGTAGAGTTAATGATTCAGGTTAGACTCACGTTTATTTCAGATCAGTCTTAGGAGAAACAAATGACCCCGGAACAAGCCAGATCCAAACCTGCACCAGTACAGTGGGATGATATATTTTTACTCGACGCTCAACTGACCGACGAAGAGCGCATGGTTAGAGATGCAGCCAATGCATACTGCCAAGATAAACTAGCTTCAAGAATCATTGAAGCCAATCGCCACGAAATATTCGATCCAGAGATCATGACTGAACTGGGTGCACTAGGTATGTTGGGGCTGACGCTGCCCGAGGAGTTTGGCTGTGCCAACTTATCATACGTCTCCTACGGTTTAGTCGCGCGAGAGGTTGAGCGTGTCGATTCTGGTTATCGATCGGCAATGAGCGTGCAATCTTCTTTAGTTATGCACCCTATTTATGCTTACGGTACTGATCAGCAACGTCAAAAGTACTTACCTAAACTTGCCACTGGTGAATTGATAGGCTGCTTTGGTTTAACCGAGCCCGACCATGGATCAGATCCTTCTGGAATGTTGACCAAAGCCAAAAAAGTAGACGGCGGCTATCTGATTAGCGGCTCTAAAAATTGGATCACCAACTCGCCGATTGCCGATATATTTATTGTCTGGGCGAAATCTGATTCACACGACCAACAGATTAAAGGCTTTGTGCTGGAAAAAGGCATGAAAGGGCTAGACGCTCCTAAGATCGAAGGAAAATTCTCTTTGAGAAGTTCCATCACCGGCATGATCATGATGGACGAAGTATTCGTACCCGATGAAAACTTACTGCCTAATGTCGCAGGCCTAGCGGGCCCGTTTGGCTGCCTAAACAAAGCTCGCTTCGGCATTGCCTGGGGCACCTTAGGCGCGGCGGAAGACTGCTGGCACCGAGCTCGTACTTACACTTTAGATCGCAAACAATTTGGCAAACCGCTCGCCGCCAACCAACTGATCCAAAAGAAACTTGCCGATATGCAAACTGAAATCAGTTTAGGCTTGCAAGGCGCTTTGCAAATGGGTCGTTTAATGGACGCTGGCCAAGTCAGTGCCGAGCTCATTTCACTGATGAAGCGCAACAACTGCGGCAAGGCCTTAGACATTGCTCGCACCTCTAGAGATATGCATGGCGGCAACGGCGTCAGTGATGAATACGGAGTGATTCGACACGTGATGAACCTTGAGGCGGTCAATACTTATGAGGGCACCCACGATATTCACGCGCTTATCTTAGGCCGCGCACAAACAGGTATCCAGGCGTTCACTTAATGAGTAACGAGCACAGCTACCCAATCTCAGATTGGGATAGCGCCTACCAAAACGCCAGCCATATTGCCGACGCTGATAGCTACATCCAGCGCTGGCAAGAGGCTGGCGCGCGCTATCGTCAACAGCTATTAGCCGCAGGTAGAGCGCAGCTAGATATCCGCTACGACAGCCGTGAGCGCAACACTCTAGACTTATTTCTCCCCGAGGGCGCCGTCAAGGGCTTAGTCGTGTTTGTGCACGGCGGCTACTGGATGATGCTGGATAAAAATTCATGGTCACATCTAGCCAGCGGCAGCTTAGCCGCAGGCTACGCGGTTGCCATCCCCTCATACTCTTTATGCCCCGCGGTAAAAATAGCCGATATAGTGCAAGAAATCGCCAGCGCAATCACCTTGGCGGCCAGTAAAATTAGTGGTGAAATACGTTTAGTGGGTCACTCAGCAGGCGGGCATTTAGTCACTAGCATGCTCTGTGATAACAGCCCATTAGCCGCTATCGTACAACAGCGAATTGTCAAAACAGTCTCGATATCCGGTGTTCATGATTTACGGCCGCTATTAAACACCCAGCTCAATGAAACACTGCAACTAGACTGGCAACAAGCGCTAAATTTAAGCCCAGTATTAAGAGCACCTAAGCATTTAGCCCCACTAACCTGTTGGGTAGGCGCCGAGGAGCGACCCGAATTTCTGCGTTTAAACAGACTTCAGGCAGATATTTGGAAAAGCTTTGGGATAGCGACCAACGCAGTAGAAGAGCCGGCAAGGCATCATTTCAACGTGGTTGATGGCCTAATGGAACAGCAGCATCCGCTGATGCAATCCTTACTGGGAAGCTCTGAATAAGTCACCCATCTTCCCTGAATAACTATGAGCCTAGCTACTTAGCCCGCATGTTGCACCAACTAGTCACTTGACAATAGTCACTCCATTTATAGCAGTGCCTTGCAAATTTTTCTTAAGCCGCTGGGTAGATCTAAAATTTCAGAAACTTTTAGTG
>ASZJ01000033.1 GCA_000416275.1 Osedax symbiont Rs1 | reverse complement strand
TCATGCAATATGCGGGTTAGAGACCTCTGCTGTTAATTTCAACAATTAACACCAGAGGTCGTATTCTATTACCTGTTTGTTATTTGTTATTTGCTTGCCAAGTTTGAAATCTCGCCAAATCAGCGGCGCAGCTTTCAAGCGTTAAACCTTTAATTTGCTGCTTCGATGCACCATTGCCACCGAGTTTAGTATCCAGAGATGCGGTTAAACAGAGGGTCGGCTCAACCGTGGCCGTAATAGTGCCACTACCTGAAAAAGTAAATTTTTGCTCAGCGGTACTATTGCAAGTCGCAAGCGCAACGTCTGCCCCCACCGATAGCTCGGACAGCTCGACACACACATCAAACTTGGGTAAATACAGCATCTGATACTCAAATTCGAGCGCGTCAAAAATCTGCTCTTTAGCTAGTGCGCCTGTATAACTATAGCAAGTGTGTACTTGTAGCCCCTGTGATATATCAACGTCTTTGCCAGCGCCTTTGATATCTAAGCAGTAGCTATCCAGATAGCCATCGAGATTATCTACCAGAGAAATTTCAACTTGGCCTGCCTGAGCACCAGTGGTGAGAAGAACCGCCGATAGGGCGAGTAGAGGGATAAAGCGCGTCTTGGTCATGTTGATGATTCCGCTAAGAATAGAGTCGTTTATGAGCGTATTCTATCATAGAAATTATTGGCGAAAACTTCCAGCCCAAGTTAGGGAAATATAGGCAAAATATTTTTTCTTAAACACTCGATGGCTCGCAAAAATCAGCAGCGACACTACCGAAGCGACCACATAACCTGAGCTATTAAAATTTCTCTTTTCCGCCCCCTATCTTGAGTTAATACATTATTTTAAGGGGTGACAACAATCCTAACACAGGGGGCAGTTGTCCCTATTGTTAACCACTATTTATTGACTCGCAGAGAAGAGTTCAAAGAAGCACTTATTCTAACCGTACCCTTAAAACACCTTCAACTGCGGGCTATTTCAAGTTGCCTATTTTTTTAAGCCAACTTTTAATTTCTGCAATTAACAGGGTTGCCTCAGTGCTTCTGCTGGCGTACTGTTCCCATATTTGTACAGCTTGTTCTCTGACCTGTCTAACGTCTTGTTCACGCCAAGTATATACTTCAACCCCCTGCGCTTTTAGGTCAGATAATATCAGCGAGACATCGCGGCTGAGGTCGTTCATTAAGCGCTGATGCCATTTATCGACGACAGTCGATATCAGCTGCTGCTGTTGAGGCGATAGCAATTGCCAGCTTTTTTCGTTTACCACAAAATCTGATAACGGCATGGAGTGAAAACCTGGGTAATTAGTGTATTTGGCGATACCATACAACCCTCTTTGGTAATTCACTTGCAAGGTTGAATAGTCTGCCAAGGTTACTTGACCTCTCTGCAAGGCTTTAACAACTTTATCTAAAGTTATTTTTCTTGGTCTAGCGCCTAGCTCTCTAAATAAATCAGACATCATACCCGGAGGCACGCGCATCAGCTGATCTGCAAAGTCAGCTGCATTACGAATTGGTTTGGTAGAGACTAAGGACTCAAGAGGAATCAGCGCATAGCCGATCAACTTGAGACCTTTTCGCTGATATGCCCTCTCCAAATAAGCAATGCCATTTTGCTCCCCTAACCACTGTCGATATTGATCGGGACTTTTCCAGGCCGCCACTAAATCGCCCATAATAGTGAAGATAGGATCGGAGCTGCCCCAGTATTGTGGACTCATAAACATCGCGTCAATAGCGCCCACTCTGGTGCTATTAAATGCCTGCCGGTTGCCTACATATCCATTAACAGGTAAAAGCTGGAATTGTAATTGACCATTAGAGAGTCTCTCTATTTCGCTGACAATATGTTTATGTTGTTTAAACTTAGTACTACTGGCGGACTGATTACTTTGAATTTTCCATACAATAGGATCGGATATAACAGCTGCACTACTTAGGCATCCCCCTAGCAGCACAGCCACTAATAGCAATGTTTGAATCATTAGCGCTCCAAATAATGTTTAAAGTGCATGTCAACATGCTGCTAACCTCACTCTAGTAGACAGCGAACAGTCACTAAATGAGCCCAAGTTAGAGTCACACACTAGTGTAAGTAAATAATCCACCTTCT
>ASZJ01000032.1 GCA_000416275.1 Osedax symbiont Rs1 | reverse complement strand
CACAAAATACAGCAAAATACAGTCAAAATACAGGACAGGCACGTTTTAAAAACCTGTAAAAAGGCTTGTTAAAGCTTAAGTTGAGGCTGGATTAATTATTTTCTTGTATGTAATTAACTGGCTCTTTTATCACTAACCAAGAGCCTCCTTTTCGTGTGCCGACACGCTGCCCTCCTCTGCTGTGTCTGGCAAGACTTTTCCGGACATATTTCTAAGCAGCTTTTCTATATGCTTCATCGTATTCCATTGGAGCTACGTAACCAATGGTTGAATGTTTTCTCCGGCGGTTATAAAACACCTCAATATATTCAAATATGGCCTGCTTAGCAGTAAGCGACACTAAATCGACGTATTGCTTCTAGCGTGTTGATTAGCTTTTTTGATTTTTTCCAAGGCAGTATTCCAAGGTAGCAGTGCATCTAGTTTTTCGGGTGTGTCTGCTTCAGATATCTGCTGGAGTACATGCAGAATGTAAGTATAAGGATCTATATCGTTAGCCTTTGCGGTCTCGATCAAGGAGTAACAAGCTGCGCTTGCTTTTGCGCCTTGTGGGGTATCGGCAAATAGCCAAGCTTTGCGGCCTATTGCAAAAGGCCGGATAGCATTTTCAGCGAGCGCATTGCTAATAATATTGAGCTTGCCATCGTCACAATAACCTACTAGGTACGGCCATTGATTGAGCATGTAGTACATCGCTTTATAGGTGTGACCACCTTTATGGTCACGTTATGGTCACGGGGTCATATGGTCACGGGGTCAGGTCTTATGGTCACGGGGTCAGGTCTTGGTCACGGGGTCAGGTCTTGTCTTTTGACCCCGTTTTTTCTGCTTTAGAATATTTCCTTTGATAAAAGGCAAAAGACAAGACCTGACCCCCTTTGCCTACTGTATTGCTTAGGGCTTCTATTATTTAACAGAATCTTCTGTAGCAAATTAAGAATTCTGAGGCTGAAGAGTTAAAGAAGTTTATTACATCATAAAAAAATTCAGATAAACTTTTGCTTCTACCAAATTCACTATAAGCAATATCGACTATTTCCTTCATTGAAAGTTTCCCAGATGCTAACTCCATTAGTAGCAATTCCAATGGAGGAAAAGTTATTTTTCTTTGTCTCCTTGCCCAAAAATACTCATTACCACTTATTAGTTCAAGGTCAAATGTTCTAATAGGTAATATTTTAACAGGGTCAAGGTCGTCAGAGTAAATAGTAAGGTAGGACGATTTTAAAAATTCACTATATTTATATAGAATCCTATCCTCAGTTAAAAACTGATACCAGTTACTAGTTAACCCGAAATTTGCCGCTTCGATTTGCTTTTTTATAACGTCATTTGAAAGTGAGGGGTAAATTTTCAACATTTCCGATCTGATTTCGGAATAGAACTCTTTACCCATCCCTAAAACATCAGATTTTGAAAGCTGCTTTGATTTAGCGAAAATGTAGGAATCACTCGAACCAGTTTTGAAATCTGGATCAATGATATCAATTCCGTAATGCTCTGGCCTATTTCTGATATCAGTCCCGATGTAAGGGCTTAGAAAAGTGCACGCGCACTCAACAACTCCTGGAGAGATGTTCATTAATTTCTTTGCTAAATTAAGTGAATCTAGGAAAGTTTCTCGAGTTTCATGAACTCCCCCAATAATGAAGTTTGTGAATATTGAACTGATCCCTGCATCGTGGAGTAATTCAGTAGCTTCGATAGTTTGCTCGATGGTAATAAACTTCTTATAATAATCTAAAATATTTTGATTCCCTGACTCACTCCCTATTTGCGCACGTGCAAGACCAGCATCAACCATTTTCTTCGCCATGCCCTTAGTGCGACATAAGTCACTGACTTTGGCTTCCGCATACCAAATTAAATCACTCCAGGGGGTGAAATTATCTAGAATTGAATCACATATTTCAAAAACTCTGTTTTTGTTTGAAGTAAAAGTATCATCTAAAAAAGAGATATATGAAGTTCTATACGTGCTTCTAAGGTATAACATCTCATCTAATACTCTTTTTACGGAGTGGCTTTTTATCTTGTTAGTTGTACCTTCGTAACAAAAAGTGCACTTACTAGGACATCCTCTTGATGTTGAAATGCTGCTAGTTTCTAGGTAATTGTAGTCATATAAAGATCTATCTGGTATTGGGTAGGTATCTAAATGGTTTGCTTTTTTACCTTCCTTTTTTAAACCGTAACAAACCTCTCCATTTTTGATATAAGCTAAATTTGTTATTTCGTTGTAATGATTGGTTATATACTTCACATTATCCAAGTTAGCTAATAACTCAATTATGCAGTCCTCGCCGTCACCAATGCATACAAAATCAGCAAAATTTTCTAAAAGCAGCCTTTTTTCATCAACTCTCGCTTGAGGCCCACCTAATATGATTTTTAAATTAGAATAGAGATTACGTAACGAGCTGCAACTTCGTTCTACTTCATTGATATTATCTGCAGAAACATAAAAACCTACCAAAGGTGGAACTTCAAGTTCATCAAGAATCCGGATAATGTTGGATGTAGTATTCTCACCTATAACTAATTTTGTTTTGTACCCTTTTGATTCAGCGAAAGTTGCTATATATAGAAGACCTAGTTGAAAGCCTCTTTCTTTACTATTTATCGCGTCATATAGGGGGTTTACAAGGATAAGTTTAATCATTGATGCCCCTTTTTAAATACCTATCAATAAGAATGGGCTGTACACGATCAAAAATTTCCTGATCAAAAGTTGGGGGGAGAGGGTCTGTCCATCCAGGGCCTGGTAGGCTAGGAGTCGGGGAACCTGCAATCGGTACACTAGGATCTTGAATATCAGGAAATGGGGTGCCATTTCCTGGGTATCCGTTGTCAGGAAATGAAACACCAGAGGTAAATTTTTTAGAAACTATGCTGTGTACTTTTTTAGCGCCAATTACAGCAACTACCCCAGCAGCAACATACGCGTAACCAGCTTCGGGGCCCTGCCCACCATAGTTGTTTCTTCTGACATCTTGGAGAAGACTATCGTACTCTTCTTTTGGAATTTTTTCTAAGTCTAGTTGTGGGTGTCTATATATTTCATCAGGACTTGATAAGCTGTTCTCTCGAATTGTAAGCTTAATGTTGTCTATACTGGATTTTAAATCAGATATCTCTTGAGGGTCAAAGAAATTAATATTTAGCTTGGGCTTTGAATAACTTACTTTGCTTTCATCTTCAAGGTTCAGAATAAGGTCTGATGAAGCCTCAATAATATCAGTTATCTCTTTACTAATTTTTGTTTTATTCATATTTAACCCTTAGCATTGCACGTGTTCAATTAAACGCATATAGCAACTAATAAGACCATGGATGGAGACATTAAATTATGGATATAAACTTCAAATGGTAATTTTGGATATTGAAAATATTAAATTATAAAGAAGAAACCTAACATAGTTTTGTGGCTGATGATAGGCTAGATGAATTTTTGATGAATGGAATAGGCTATTGGTTCTTGGCTAGTGTATCGCATGCTAAATATTCAAAATAGTCCGGAGGCATATCTCTCCATCTCTATTTTGTTGTCGATTAGGTCGGATCTGAGCTGGTGTGGTTGATCAGATAGGGAACATTATGTATTAAATTCCTCAATAGTAAATCGTACTTGTATTTTGATTTACTATTGAGGCACCCTCAAAAAACAGTGTTTTGATGTTCTTTAATGATTCAGGTTTTGCTAACGTAATACTTCACGCTATTAGACGTGTAGGTTTATCTCGTTACTTACTTTTAACTACTCTAACATTTTTGCCGAGCTCAAATTGAAATCCTAACAAGGAGTCTTCTGGATTCTCATCACTAATCGTCAGTTTTACATGATCTTCCAAATTAAACTCTTCTGTAAAATCGTCGTAGGGAATCATGTCAGAGTTGAAAGTACATATGTATTGGAAATTTGAATCGACTCCTTTTGAGTTTGCGTATTCAAGAGCGTGAGCCACTTGTCTACTATCAACACCGTCAAACATAGTACTATCATGTACAAGGAAGTTTATTTGATTTTGGTTTGAAAATTTTTCTACTAACATAAGGTCGTAACAAAAAATTTTCATTTTTCCAACTCCCTCACTGCTACTTCTTTGTATTTCCATATCAAAGCTATATGCGTTTTCTCTTACTCTTCCATTTTCTGATATATTAAGAATAAGGTTCCCAGGATTGCTATATAAAGCTAATGAATTTTCATTGAACTGGTTACTGCTATTTCCCATGATTTTCTGGACTCTTCAAAATCTCTTAGAATGTAGCTGTCGAGCTCTACTCTTTTGGCTTTAATGGCTTTCTTCTTTTCCGCCATAGATTTAATTTCTGAAATCTTTAATTTTGTATCATTTAGTAAGGCGCTTTTCTCTAGAAGTACTGAGTGTAGTGTGTTGTAATCTTCTAATGCTCCGTGGGATTGTAGTAAAACCATTGCATCAGCTCGTTCAGTAGAAAGTCTTTCAATTGAAGTATTGTTACGACCTAAAACACTTTCAATTTCACATATTTCCGCCTTTAGGAAATTTGCCCGATTTTTAATGACTTCCGAGTGAAAAATTTGAGTTTCATCCAATGTTTTTTTAACTGCGTCACCAAAATTAATTCCAGCTTCTTGATACAACTTTAAAATGTCTAACTGTTGAGGATTCTTCCCTGGGGATGTAGATTCGCAATATTGGTCAAGCTTACGTCTTAGCATTAGATTTTTGTTATTTAGCTTGTGTATTTTCTTAGTCAACTCATTAGCCGTACATTGAATTTCAGTATACTTATGGTGAACCTTAAAACTTGCCAGTGATTTTTTTTCTTGTAGCACTTCTTTTTGTAGTCGAACCCTTTTTGCTTCTAATTCACCTTTAGTTGGTACAATGGAGTTCTTGATTGCAATATCAAGCGCACTAATAGCTTGGTCTTCATCTTTAAAGTGAGCTTACGAGAAGATAGCGTGACTTTTAATGGAAGTCTAAAAGCCCGTTACCAATGGGCTAGGTGTTGTTTTTTTGATAATTCCAAGGCAGGTATTCTCCTGGATTATCGATGACTTTTTGGTTATCTCGCTG
>ASZJ01000031.1 GCA_000416275.1 Osedax symbiont Rs1 | reverse complement strand
GTTTTATAACTTGAATAAATTAAAGTGATATGGAATTGACTATAGCATAGACAGTTCCTCAGGCTAAACAGGTATAGCGCTATGAGTAACCCGTGACTGGCTGGGCTATCTAACCCGCATATTGCACCAACCAGCCACTTGATTAATAGTCGCTGGATTAATAGTCGCTTCATTTCTAGCATTGCTTTACAATTTCATCTTGAGCCGCCGGCTAAACCTAAACCTCAGTTGACTAGCCGTTGTTGTGGCGAGTTAAGCCGCGTTGCAACTTGATTTATAAAGAGTTTTCGGCGACTAACATTTCTATTTTCGACAACATTAAATATGACCACATCAATAAGAGAATATCAGCAGTAGAGAACCCATATGACAAATGAAGAAGCATTACAGTGGCAGCAGCAGTTTAAGCAGTTTGTAGAGCAGCAAATGAAGACCGATCCGGCGCATGACATCGCCCATATACAGCGGGTAGTAACCAGCGGTATCGCACTGGCAAAACTTGAAAATGCCGAGCTAGCTATAATCATCCCCGCCTGCTGGCTCCACGACTGCGTTAATGTTGCCAAGGACTCGCCTCAGCGAAGCCAAGGTTCACGTTTAAGCGCTGTACGTGCAATCGAATATTTAAAAGAGATAGATTACCCGACCGAATATTTAGCCGCTATTGAGCATGCAATCTGCGCCCATAGCTTCTCTGCTAACCTTCAAACCACCACCATAGAAGCTAAGGTAGTACAAGATGCCGATCGTCTAGATGCTTTGGGAGCTGTAGGCTTATCGAGGTGTTTAATGTTGGGGGCAACTTGGGGGTCTGCGCTATACCAAGTCAGTGACCCCTTCGCCAGTCAACGAGATTTTGATGACAAGCAGTATTGTATCGATCACTTCTTTGTTAAATTGCAGGGATTAACAGCTACGATGAAAACCCCAGCAGGCATGGAAGAAGCAAAAAGGCGCTGGCAATTTATGAGCGATTTTTTAAGCCAACTGGGTCATGAAGTGGGTCACGAGTACCCGGGAGATGATGGTTAATTTGCAGTAAATACAAAATACGGGACAGGCACGTTTTAAAAACCTGTAAAAAGGCTTGTGTTAAACTTAAGTTGAGGCTGGATTAATTATCTTCTTGTATGTAATTAACTGGCTCTTTTATCACTAACCAAGAGCCTCCTTTTCGTGTGCCGACACGCTGTAACCGCCCCTGCAGCTTTAGCTTAGCGGCGGCGCGCTCTATAGCGCTTATAGACTTAGCTAAAGATTGAGCCACGTCGGAAAGCGACCACTGAGGATGCACTGTCAACAGCGCTATTATTTGCTCTGGTGTTTTTTGGTGCTTTTCTGGCGACGCATTTGCTTGAGGTTTTACTAAAAGCTCGACTACCGGTTCTTTTAATCTTTGTACCGGCGTTTGTACCCGCGTTTTCACCCGCGTTTCTTGTTTTTCTACTAACGAAGTAGTCTCAAAAGCTAAGGCTTCACGCAGTGATTCACTGATCGCATCCAACAAAAAGGCCATAAATGATCCGCAATCAAAAAACATAGGACAGGTACTTTTTATCACTACTATTCCCGAATAAACCGGCTGGCATTACTGGTATGATCGATTATTTAAGATAAATAAAGAAATGGCTGCGAGGGAGGGATTCGAACCCTAGTGCGGAAAAAACAAAACCTGTACAAATACCACCAACCACCATGAGTAACCATCTTATATCAATAGGTTGATCTTATGCTCGTTGAGGGTAGAGTTGCATTATATGGTTTAAGACAGCATTCATATTGCCCCATTTCTCCCCCAATTTACTTGAGTTTGCCCCACTAATGCACCAGATATATCATCTTTCTTGGGTATTTTATTCCTGTTCTGGTAAATTTATCCGACCACCTTAATCCCTAAGGATAACATTTAGAGAAAATTCCATTTTGAACGGCGATATCCAACCGCAACTTAATAATTAAATATTTATTTTCAACTAGTTACTGACTTGGGTTTGATATCACTGTTAACAAATTATCTAGATATTTACCTGCAATTTAATCATAGTAAACAGCTTATTTTTTACGTTCCCCTAAAGCACCTAAAGATCGACTGGCACCAAATTCCCTTGCTATCATCCAGCAATCTACCTGTTGAGTACCATGAAAATAGGCTTTATAAGGATCACCTCCTTTGCTTAGCATTTTGGTTACCAATTCTGCCTCGTCGTTTTCTACAGCTAACATTAAAGGCGTGTATCCCTTAACTGGGCTTGTATGAATTGCATTTGGATCAGCCCCTCTTTCTAATAACAGATTACAGATTTCATCTAGCTTTTTATTATCAAATCGACTCGCGTCAGTCGCAATAATATTTTTAAACAAAATAGACAATATTTCCTGCATTTTCGGGTCATGTTGCCCCATCAAAAGCCTTTCTTTTATTTCCGCATCTGTTAAGCCTAACATCCCATTCGCAGACCTTCTCACACTATCAATCAATACAGGATCATTCGGAGACAAGTTCATTTGATTGTAGATTGCCTTAGCAGGAGATTTGAGAGTATTTATATATTTTAAACATTGATTCAATGCTGTCGCATCATCTGTCTTCCCTCGTCTATCTACTTTCGCTCCCATATCTAACACCGTTTTAACGACATCTGGCAGCCCAGTTTCTACTGCTGCTAATAGTGCTGTCCTTTTTTGTTTATCAGTCCGAATATTCATGGTTTCGAAACGATGCCTATGTACTTTTAACAAGTCGAAACAGCGCCGATCACCGCTTTTAGATATTTCAAGAATTGCTAGAAGCAAAGCGGAGTCAGAGGTGTCTAATAGAAAATCAACTTTAGCCCCAGCCTCTAAAAGCGCCTGTACGTGCTCTGGATGATTATTATCGGTGTGCCATATCAACTGATAATATCTACGTTTATTTCCTCCAATAATCACACCTACGTCAAGTCTACGATTTGGATTTTTTAAATCAGGAACTCTGTTAAAGTGCTCTTGGGCAACATGATGGATAAAAGAAGTATTGTTAGAGTGCTTTTTAATATCAATGCAATCGGGAAAACAGCTTTTCTCAGGAAACATACGAGTAAATGCCATGCTCCATTGTTCAACTTCCCAGTCTTCTACAACATGACTATTTGATTTATAATTTGCTCCTGAGAGTGCATCGCTACTACCAGGTAAGTTATATATTCCAAATGCTATGGCTTGATTTTTTAGTCGTTTCATCAAAGGTCTATCACGTTCTTTAGCCGCAAGAGAAAGCCCCTCATTAAGAACATCCCGTACGTTACAGGTTCTATAGAGGCTATACTCAAAAGCAATTTCATATTGCTTCAACGCCTTTTTGTATTCTCCGGAAAATAATAGCCATCGAGCTTTCATCCACTCAAGATAATACTTAATTCCATCTGATGAATTATGTTGATCAAGCTTTTGTTCAAATATTACCAGTTCATCTCTGCTACGCTGCCGTGAATTTTTATCTTTTGTCGCTCGAATATCTAATAATTTTAATATTGGAATGATCGCTTCACGAAGATAAGCAAATTTCTCTGAAGCCTCTGAATTAGCTATGGAAAGAACTATACCGTGAGCTTACGGCAGCA
>ASZJ01000030.1 GCA_000416275.1 Osedax symbiont Rs1 | reverse complement strand
CAGCGAGATAACCAAAAAGTCATCGATAATCCAGGAGAATACCTGCCTTGGAATTATCAAAAAAACAACACCTAGCCCATTGGTAACGGGCTTTTAGACTTCCATTAAAAGTCACGCTATCTTCTCGTAAGCTCACACTATACCGACATCATAAGGCTTGTGATTCCAGATTGCCTTTTTTATATAAGACTTAAAATCAAATCTGGCATATTTCCCTCCATAAAATTGAAGGAGCCTAGCATAAGCCAGATGAGTAAAAAGAGTTACTCTGTCTGGCGATTCTGGAAACTCCTCAAGGAATTGATAAAAAGATTCAAACCTCGGAATATCCAAACCTTTTTTCCACTTTCGATACTGATCTTGCCACTTTTTTTCGTGAGATTTAATAAATAGCGGAAATGAGTCAAGGTTGTTTTCAAGCCATAAACAAGTAACTCCGAAATAATTATTATCTTTCAGTTCAAAATAATCAGCTGGATTAGGTCCTCCAAATTTCTTGTGGTACTGGGACATAAAATCAGAGAAATGGCGACAAAAAAAATGCTCAATGAGTAGCGGCAGTGATTTTTCTCTACTCATCGCATCCAATGTGACTTCATTTAGTAAACTAACGTACTCATTCAAAATATGATCAATAAACGTTGTTACCATTAAAGAAAAATCTGTAGATATCATCTCAGAAAGAGGCTGACCAAACAGTTCACCAACAAGACTATCTCGAAGGCGATAATCATAATCACCTCTACGCGCTAACTGATCCACATCAGAGTTTTTTTTCTTAGTATCTAGCGCAACAGCCAAGCTTCTTAGAATTTCACCCTGTGTTGGGTAAGGTCGCTCTGGAACATTAATACGCATTTAATTTAAACCCCTTTTCCATAACTCTAAATATCTATCCTAAAATTTCGAAACGCCCTTATTTCACTAGGTGAGCAGGGAACTGTCAATTTTGTACCATCAGGCAAAACTAATTGAGCATGCCTTTTTCCTCTTCTGAACAACCACCCCTGACTCACTTTGATAGAGACAAGTGCGCCAATCTCTTTACAACTGCTGAATTTTCTCTTCATTCAACATCCTCCAATACAGGGGGATACATAGCCTCCCCCCCAAAGAATCCATTTTATTTTTTAGGTGGTGAAGCATTTATTGCTGCAGCAGTCTGTGCTCTAGCAGCAAAACTACCAGATAAGACTTTCCCACCATTTGATTTAGCAGCTGAACTCTGGATGCGTGAAGCCGCGACAGTTGACATATTTGAATTAGATTTACCCTTGGACATTAGATTACCCTCTGATTAATAAATTATTAAAAACTAATGTGTTCTCTCGAACACAGAACGAGGATATAAAAAATGTACATTGAATACGACAGCGTAGGAGGTGAAAAAATTTTCATTTTTATTTAGTGACTAAATTTACAGTGGACCAGTACCTTCTAGCCATAATAGTTGTTGAGCACATAAGTTCAGTACACTAGGGTTGATCCTGGTCTAACAGCTACACGACATGTATTTAAACATCAAGGCGGGTACATGTTCCAGATTGTAAGAAGTCACTTACTTTTTAGTTTTTAATCAACACCCAATGCTTTAAACACCGCATCCACCGGATCAGCATAAAAACTGGTCTGAAATTTAGTGAACAGTTCAGGCGGTATTGATGGGATGTCTACGGCACTACTCATAGGGAGAGCCACTTTCTTTGCCCCTGCATCAAATGCAACTTGGAGGCATTCTGCGACGCTCGCAACGGGGGTTACTGTGCCACCAAGGCTCATGTCACCCATTACCACCATCTGGCTTTGCACAGGCTTACCGAGCAGCCCCGATGCAAAAACGACTAGGCTAGATAAAGCAAGGTGAGTAAATGGACCGGTATTTTGTAATTCCACAGCGTGCAAATGGAAATCGTGATCAGCGACTTTGGCACCAGCGCTAATTCTTGCCGCGTTGGCCTTAAAGAAGTCGAAGGCTATTCTTACTTGCTCCTTGGCGGCACTTGAATTCCACAGTCCAGATGTCACCAGCTTGCCTGAGCCCTTGGTGACTTGTAGCTCTAGCCTATATAGGCCAGGCATGCCTTTGTTGCTTAGGCCAATGGTATGAAGAATTCCAGGCTTACTGGGTCCATCCGGTATAAGGCCACCACCACCTTGCTCCTTTACAGATACAAAGTGTTCTTCAAGGTTGTCGTTGTCTATATAACTGAAATGGACATCATAGAATTCCATACCACCAATTTTTTTAAGTTGTTCTTTGACGCGACGACGAACCTGGAGCGCATATTCTAAACACTCACGTACATCCTCTTTTTCGAATTGTCCATGAGGGTGCAATAATTTCATCAACCCTGAGGTAGTTTTCCTAACGGCGATAACATCGCGTTGATTAAGGTTGTTGCCCAACTTGAAATACTTATCGATAGCATCGGCGAAGCTACGTTTGCGCATTTCACGGAAGAATTCAGCTAAATAATCTACGATGAGCCCATATCTGTCAGTAAAAAACTCAGGCCGCATTTTTGGGATTTCCCAGCCTGGTATATATGCATGAAAACGGTCAAAGAAAGCAGCGTCTATCATGGCATCGGGGAATGGGGCGAATAGATGGCTAGTTTTAACCAATGACTCGACACTTTGATTTATATTGCCAATAAAAACCATCCCAGCGGATGCTTCCATCTGCTCTCTGCCACGGGCAAAAGATCCAGAGGCCATATAGTCTTTCATGATTTGCACACCGTCTTTATCCTTAAACGAGATACCAGCAACTTCATCGAAAGCAACCAGATCCCATAAGCCAACCAAACCTATACGGCGGGTACTCATATTGTAAAAAAGATTTGCGACAGTGGTTTGGCCACCTGACATAAGAATGCTGTTAGGTGAACACTCTTTATATATGTGGCTTTTTCCCGTTCCACGGGGCCCTAGTTCACAGACGTTGTAGTTGTTTTCAACAAAGGGAATCATTCGCGCCAACAAGTGCCATTGAACATCAGCGTCGAGGGTTGAAGGCTCCATGCCGATGGAACGCACCAGCGTTTCACGCCACTGAAGTGTGGTTAATGCCGCGCGTCCGGCGAACAACTCATCCATGTTCATATTGGGCATTTGTATAGGCTTGAGTAGAGATACACCAAAGGGCGACCCCGACTGCCCATCTTCGTGGTAATAGCTCAAAGTAGCTATCACCCAGATGCCACCGACCAGCAGTTTCTCGTATTCCTTAACGATACCCGCTGATATTTCTGCATCTCTAATACCTAGGCTGCTAAATGACGCCTCGTACTTATCCTTTTTCTCGTTGAGTCTAACCGTCACCCGGTCGATCACTTTATAAGTTCCTCGTTCCCTCACCAGCGACTTGATTTTTTCAGATTCATCGGGGCGCACATAATTTTCGGCCAATACTTTCTTTACATTATTAAGCCCGGTCTCAATCACCACAGGGTCATCACTGGCGCAATACATACCCAGTAAGTATTCCAATACATACACGGGCACGTTAGCGCCCTCTTTTATCAACTTGGTGAGGTCCTTACGAACCACACGACCCGCAAAATGCTCATTGAGCAGCTGATCTAAATCTTTGTCTTGTACCATATCCATTATTGGGTCTCAGTCTTTGGTGATAAAAGTATGTATATTCAGTATGTACCGCTAGAAAAAGTCATCGGTAAAAGCTAGATCAATAGTCACTTTATAGCGTTCGATTTCTGTGTTGAGGTCTTTGTCTTTTATGATTAAGAAGTAATCTTTGTTGCGATCAAAGTCGCTTCCCGACAATGACAGACGTATTTGCTTAACACGCTCTGCGACAGAATCGGTAGTACAGTCAAAGGTCACACCCTCTTCGCTAGATACTTTCGTATCCCCATCATAGATAGCAACCGATACAGTGACCGGCAATACTTGATCGCTAACCGCTTCCGTCTGCATTAAATCAAAACGCTGAATATTATTAACCATCTTCAGCGATGATTTCGCACAGATAACCCCCACTTTACGCTTGGTACGCTTTTCGGCCTTAGCGCCACGTAACTGTTTGACTCTCACTACAGGCACAACAATTTCTTGGGGCATAACACCACCATGCACAAAACGGGCACCACCAACAAAATGGAAACGGTTCGCCCCTTTGGGAACCCAAAATTCAGTATCGCAGTCGGTGCCGGCGGTATCTTTGGTAGACCCCACCCAAACATCGGTGTTAGCAGGAAGATCATTACCAATCAGATAACGTTTTTTACTCTTAATGATATTCGCTGGTTTTTCCGTCAGGGCTGTTCTATCGGCTAATTCAAGCTTACTCTGCTGGAACAGGAAGCCATGGTCAGCAGTGATCAGCACAGTAGAGGTATTAAAATGCATCAATATCTTACGGGTCAACTCCGTCAGCTCATCGATGGCATGCTCTACAGCCATAAAAGTCTCGGATTCCGTCGAGGCGCTATCACCCCGGGCATCCACCACATTATGATATACATAAACGAGCTGTTGGTCCCTCAATGCATCTCGACCTTCATCCCTTGACCACTGCTTAACTTGTTCGGCGGTAACGGCAATTCCCTGATGGGCCGCAAGCACCTTGTTGCGTGCAGCAGTCCCTTTGCTAGATTGGCCATCAACAAAGACATCATCTGCAACACCCTCTTTGTATTGCAGGGTTTTATGCGGTAACAAAGAAGCCATACCCAAGGTGGTATAACTGGGCACTACACCCAGTTGGGAGCTAATAGTCGCCTCGCTATAGCGCTTTTCATTGATCCGATCTGTCAGCTCCACCGCCGCTTCATAGCGAAACGCATCGCTGATAATCACTACTATGCGCTGCTTGGGTGATTTGCTGAGTACTGGCGCTACATGCTTGGTAAAAAACTGCTGCTGGCTCCCCACACCTGCGATACGCCAATTGGCCAAGCTACCCTCTGCCTCTACCCGGTCACCCCAGGCTTTCGCCAGATTATCGATAAACCAGTTGGCATAACACTGCTCTACCTGATCATCGAGCTTTTTCAGGATCTCAACTTGAGCCCGCTGTGAAGCAGCCCAATACTGGCGATAGGATTGATCAAAGCGGTACAAGTCTGTCTCGTAAGCTTTATAGATCTCTTCGAGGTTTGAGAAATGCAGCCCTGAGCTATATGCCTGACGCCTGCGATAGAGATCAATAGCGGATGCCAAGGCCCGATATACGCTACGGTATTTACGCCGCTTATCATCATCCTTGTGTCGCGATGCCCAATAACCATCTAATCGCGCCGTAATCGCATCTGAAAACTGATTCAGGTCAGCCACTGACGCCTGAGGGATAGCATGCGCCAATTCAATGATAATGCTGCGCTCAACAGACTCGAAAGTGGCGACATCTAATAATGATGCATAGTTAAACGACTCCAGCTTCTCCTCAATTCTTAGTGCATCGGCCACCCAGCCAGACACAACATCAAAGGATTTATAATAGCGGGAGCTGTCGCGCCAGCGAGAGAGCAGCGCCCTTGAAGTGGCACGGGCATTAGCTGCTGAAATAGCTAAGTCTTTAGCCCAAGGCGGTACCTCGCCGACACTCTCACAAAAACCGGTTGCCAGTAGTCGAATCAGACAATGCCCGAACATAAAGGGCTTTTCAGCCGATAGCTCTTCCTTGCTGTACGGGTAACCTACTTCCAGCTGGAGAGAAGTCAAAAATGCGGGTATTAATGCAAATTTTTCCAGCTCATCCATAGCCTTGGGGTTTACTTCCAGGCCTGTATCAGATTCTACAGACTGCTCTGCCAATGCAAAGAGAATATGGGTGAGATCACAGCTGTCCGCTTTAGTGATCACACAAATCATAGCCAGATCCAATTCAAGTTCAGTCATATCCGCTTGAACAAACTTCTTTAGCGCACTAAGACGGGCTTTACTGGCAAAGAACTTTTCGCGCAGCGCCAGATGCTCGCGTAAGCTCTGTTGCTGTAAGCCCAAATCATTAAATATAATAGAAAATCGATCGGCATAAAAACTGCGGGAATAGAGCTTAATATCGAGCAGCCAGTCTTTTTCCGGGGCCGGTTCAGGGCTGGGAAAATACAGCAGATACTTGCCCTGGGTATCTTCAAGTTCTAGCTTTAGCTTAATACCTAAAGCTGACTCGGTTGCCATATCGACAATGTTTACATTATCCAGATCTAGGCTGGTTAAATCAGCCTTGAAATCACCTTGTGGGTCGTACCAAAAGACAATACGGTGGTTCTCTGTAAAGAAAGCTTGTGCTAAACCTAAGCTGAGTTGCGTTAAATTCATTGATTATTGCCTTGTGGGTGATTCTCCGGCTCTTTTATCACTAACCAAGAGCCTCCTTTTCGTGCGCCTACACGCTGTAACTGCCCCTGTTGCTTTAGCTTGGCGGCAGCGCGCTCTATGGCGCTTAGAGACTTACCTAAAGATTGAGCCACGTCAGACAGCGTCCACTGTGGATGTACTGACAGCAACGCTATTATTTGCTCTGGTGTTTTCTGGCGTTTTTCTGGTTGCGCATTTGCTTGAGGCTTAACTAATAGTTCGACTACCGGTTCCATTAATCTTTTTACCGGCGTTTTTGCCGGCGTTTTTACCGGCGTTTCTTGCACTTCTGCTAGAGAAGTAGCCTCAAAAGCTAAGGATTCACGCAGTGATTCACTGATCGCATCCAACAAAAAGGCCATAAATGATCCGCAATCAGAACTTCTGTCGGCCTCGCCCAGCAAGCGGTAATAATCCTCCTGACGATTTTTAATCACACTCTCCATGGGTAAATACGCCAGTAGCGCATGCCAACGGCTCAAAATAAGCGTTTGCCAAAGTCGCCCCATGCGTCCGTTGCCATCACTAAAGGGGTGAATAAATTCCAACTCATAATGAAAAGCACAAGAGGCAATAAGCGGATGAGCATCGGTTTCTGCCAGCCAGCGGAGTAAATCATGCATTAAGCGCGGCAGCTGATTCGCAGGAGGCGCCATATGCAGTAATTGTTTATCTTTATAAATACCCACACCGCCCGCGCGAAAACAACCGGCATCATCAGCTAAGCCAGACAACAACAAACCGTGCGCGCTTAATAAATCATTGACGGAGCTGGGGTCAAACCCCGTTAGGGCATCGTAAGCGGCGAAAGCATTGTGCACCTCCTGAATTTCTTTTGGATGCCCTAGTACTCGTTTGCCGTCAAGTAGCGCTGTTACCTGCTCAAGGCTTAGAGTATTTTGCTCAATTGCCAACGAAGCCTGCACGGTTTTTATGCGGTTGCCACGGCGCAACTGTGGCAACTGATCTTGCTGGTTGCGGGCATTCCAGTTGGCCACCAGCTCAATGATTTCTGCAACCTTAGAGACTAGGCTGTTGGTGAGTTTAAAGGGGGGCTGATAGCTCATAGTGGGTTTGCCAGCGTACTTGAACGATGACTGGAATTACGGCTGCCTGCTTTGAAGAGAATACTGGGCATAGACAAATAAAGTTCAAGCGCTGTCATGCCTGACTGGTAACCACCTTCAAGTTCTAGCATCGAACCCCATATTTCTACAGTCATACTATTTGTTTTTCTCATGCACTCATCTCCAAGAATACATCTATTTCAGTGGCTGTAAAAATTGTTGCCATAAATGCTCTGCCATTCCTTCAGGGGTCAGTAGCTTGTCTCTACTGTATCCAGTCATCGCGCCCATCATGGCTTTAAAACCAAGAGAAGTACCGTCATCACTGACCGACATGCTTTCGTTATAGCTATTGTGTGTTATTCCACTATTGCTGTAACAAATATCACCCATGCCATGACTTCGATTACCTCGCCATATACCGCAGCGCGCTGCGCTGCTGCCATTAAGATAAATGGAACAATCAAACCCATCATTGTCGCGCAAGTTAAAATCAGTTTCTATTTCTGAGTTTCTTAAAGATAATTCTTTAAGTGAATTTTCAAAAAATCGCGCCACATAATCAAAACCTTCTCGACATGCGAGATCTCTATCACGATCGGTAAACTCTTTGCGGATTGACAAATTACCAGAGCGGGGATTTAAAGTGGCGGGCTGTTGTGTTTCAACAGCAACACTTATTGACGGTGTCTTCTGAATAACGGGTGGAGATGTGCCGTTTACTTTATCAAGTGCTTTTTCTACTGCCTTTACCACCTCAACAAAACCATCATCGATATGGGTAAACTTAACAATAGGTTTACCGTCTGTTGTTGCAGCTAATAATTTACCAAAAGGTAGATTGTGCCACGCACAAGGTCGCAGTATTACCGGAATCACAATCGCATCACCACGATCATGTCGCTCTAAAGCGTTTTTCAGTTCAATGTCGTAACAATAATCTGACGCTATAAAATCTGGGCTCACCAATAATAAAATGATGTTAGCTTCAGCAAAATACAAATCTATCGCAGATTCAAACTCACTGCCGGGGTCAATTCGCCTGTCATGCCAGGTTTCGATCTGACCCATACGTTTTAGCGGCGACAGATGCTTTTCTAACTCATTTCTTAACGGCTCGTCTGTATGTGAATATGAAAAAACTACCTTTGCCATATTTTTACCTATAAACACTCAATTAATATTCTCGAATGGGGCTCTTTCCCCTATCCAAGATTGATAATCCATCTCGCTGACCCGCTCTATTTGTTGCTAAACCTTACTCTGGTCAACTTCAATTTTTTTAAGTCCTGCGATTTAGTATTTCTATCACATTGAAAGACACATTAAATTACGTGTCAGCTTTTTTGCCATGAATAGCTTTCACCTCAGCCAATAAATCGCCAAACTTGCCATAGTTAACTTTCACACCATCGTCCAGATCCAGCGAGATACGTTGGTCGGCGTAGTGGCGGAGTTTCTCATCGAAGCTACTGAGTTCGGTTTGCTGTTTGTGTAGCTGTGCGATTTCTTTTTCCAGTTTTTTGATTTCAGCGGTGCTGCTGCTGGCCTCAGCATCTTTTTCGAGTTTGCTGACGTGGGTCGATAATTTTGCAGTGAGAGGTATCACGTATTCGGTACGCATCCGAGCCAAGGTGCCTTCGTTGTAGCGATGTAAATACACCAAACACTGGAAGGCTTTTTGTTTACCGCTGCTAAACAACCAATAGATAGGTCGTTTTTTGTAGGTTTTCATGTGATCTTTATAGAACTTGTCACACAAATATCGGCGAATTGTATCGCGGCTGCCCTCACCTTTTTTGGGGGATAGGTTTGCAGCTAAGAATGATAAGTTTTCTTCGAGATTCTGTGAATCCCAAGCCACCGATATAAATTCTACCAAGCGATTGGCGGCGTCATCTGCGAACCATTCTTTATCTGTGAGCGGGACGATACCGTCGTCATCGGCTGGAATTTTTGTATAGCGATTAGCATCAAAACCTTCATTACTACTATTAGCATAAATCAGACCTGGCTCATCTAAACTGTAACGGCCCATAATGCAGCCGATAGCATAAGATATCAGCTCCTGCATTGTATCTTCACGAAAACGGATGTCGCGCTCCTCTTCGGTTATTTTTATACCGTAACGATAGGCTGGATTTGACGTAAGGGTAATTTGTTCGATGGGCACCCCAGGAGCCAACTCATCCTTTAATCCAAAGGACTCAATACACAATTCATTATTCTCCTCCTCTAAGCGCTTCATCTCGACAATAATATCCAATGTATGGTCTAGCCATCTAGCGTAGCTAGATTCTATAGTCAGGTTAGGTTCGAGAGAGGAGACCTTAAGAAACGGAAGATATTTGAAGTCCCAAGATATTTGATAAGCATCCCAGTCATCTTGAGCAAACTTCACAAGTTTGGATACCCGGTCGTCAAAGCTCCCCTTTACTGAAGGGACTACGAACGGTATATTTCTAACATCAGCCACCTGTAAATCAACAGTTGGATTTAGCATATTTAATAGGTATGCGGCCGCGCCAGTATTTAGAATACCTAGCACTGTACTAATATCTGCATCATCAAGTATAAAGATTGAAGAACCGACCATGTCAAAAGTAGAGCCTGAGGGTAAAACCCTGAATCCGTTCGGAGTGCCTGACGAGGCAACTCTGCTCCAAGTTACTCCCTGCCTATACCAAAGATACTCTGGAATGATCCTACACCGCGAACTCTTGCGGTAGTGAGCACGAGCATCAGGGGACCAATTAACAGCATCTGTAATATTCCCCGCCCATTTCCTAAAACCTCCACCTTTCGCATAAGGAAGCCACTTTTCAGTCTCACCGACTTTACGGCAATCAACTTCCCACAATTGCCTTACAAACTGTTCGTTGTCTGCTGTCTTATTCTGTCCATCCGATATAGAAACTGTTTTAATTGAAACGCTATCGAATGAGTCTATCGTGCCCTTAGGAGCCCAGTACGCCAAAGGCCGACCAGGCAGCCGCGAGAAGACTTCTTGCCTGATATTAATTCTTGTTGAAGGAGCCTTAAAACTTTCTAATTTTTTAGCTGTATCTGGAGTTGTTGCATTGATAAAGGTTGTTGCTATATTAGGTACAAAGCCTACACCAAATACAACGCCAGCCCCCTGAACTATCTCTCCTGACATTTCTGGGAATGTATTAGGCCCCACATGAAGAAGGCTGCGTAGAGCACATGAATCAAGGAAGTTTTCTCGAAATGGTTGATTGCGTGCTGTGAACATCCAATCTTGACGCGTTAGAAACCCAGCAAGCCCTGAACTCTTTAATAACGTGCACGAACGTATAATAAATGATGCGAACAGATCATTTTGTGCTACTTTGAAGTAAGATGCTAGGAACTCCTTTACCAGTAAGTTCATTCCTTTTCTACCCATGTATGGAGGATTTGCCACAACTGAGTCATACTGAGCTGAAAGAATCTTAGCCTGTTTCACTAGTGGTATTGCTAACTTTAACTCCTCTGATATAAAGAGATCCTGCGATATCATTTCACTTAATTTTTCCAGAGACTCAAGTTTTACCGACAACTCTATTGGCACTTCAATTAACGACCCCAGCACTGTCGCATGCTCAAACAACTGTTTTAGTCCTACAAGATCACGAGCCTTAACTCCGAAATCATCCAACTTTACGCCCTTAATCACAACATCAGCAGTAAACGCTGTACTATCTTGCAACGGCATTACATTAAGTTTAACTTTATGTTCAAATAATCTACGATCATCCTCACGCCCTTTCATCATCAAAGCAAAGCCTGTAAGTTGTGCCGCTCGCTTATCAATATCGAGACCAAACAAGTTCTTCTCAAGTATTAATTGCGGGAAATCACGACGACGATATCCGCGCTCCAAATAAATAGATTTAAACAGGTCATAGGCTTCAACGAGAATGTGCCCAGAACCACAGGCAGGGTCTATCAGCGTCAACTCCTCCGGGTTAAGGCTATCCGGGGTTATCGCTTTAAGTTGTGCATTCACTTCATCCGTCTGCTCAGCAGGCTCAATGTAGTATTCCATTTGAGCTTTTAATGGCGAATCTGGGTAAGTGGCTAGCCATTGTGCCCCCAACGAATTCTGCACCATATACTTCACGATCCAGTTCGGCGTAAACAACTGAGTCGCCGCCGGTATGTCTTCCGACTTCACCACCTTACCCATGACCTGATCTTTTTTCTCTGAGATATAAAACTGGTAGAGCCAGCCAATAATCTCAACGCTTTGCCAATCATCTTCAGGAATTTCTGTGATTAAGTCATGGATCAGTGAATCAGTCTTGGTGAGGTTCTCTGGCAGTAGCAGTTCAGTTTCATCATCAATGCTCTCAAACAAAAATGGCATGGCCTGATGCAAGGCATGACATTGCGCCAACAGCAGTTCACGATAAAGTTGTTCATCTTTGGTGCCATCAAGTTTCAGCTCGCGCACCCGATTTTGATCCAATCCTGGAAGCTCGACATCTAAACAGTCTTCCAGTAATTGGTAGCCTGTGGGTTGATCAGGATGACTTAACACCCTGCGGCCGTGGCCTAAATAATCGTGCAACTCCATATAGCGAATCGCGCACAGGCGATTGAACCAGCTGTAGGCCACTTGTTCGATAGTTTGGTCAAATCCAAGCTGCGCTACTCTACTCACCAGTGCGATACGCGCTTTGGCAATGCTTGCAGGGAAAGGCCGATCTGCAATAATCGCCAAGTCACCTTTTATCACCATAGGGGCAATAGAGTTTTCACTGATACCATATTTGATCGCTTGTTTGGTGATCGCTGCGATAAAGTCTCTACGAGCTTTGGGCGCGTATCTTTTGATATGACTGTTGTTCATAACACTCCTAAATATGTATTGAGACCTTGGCCTATTTACGCAAATGGCATAGGTTAATCTGTCGTTAAACACTCTCAAATTTCGCTGCTAGCGGTACATAACTAGCAGATTCGATGTATCGGTTGTTAAGCTGAGCTGCCGCTTTCCTGTTCTTATCGTTAATAGACTGGCATCGTCTTCGAGGCTGTCTATCGCTACCCCTTGTGCTAAGTGTTCACACCAATAACCATCAGTCGCTATAACGATGCTTTGCTTGGCTAATAGTTGTGAACTGATTTTTTCTGGGCGCATAAAACGTCGGGCGTTAAGCGATTGCGATAAGGTGTGCTTGGCTATTTGCTGGTACTCTTCAGCCTTGGCTGGCGTCTTATCTTGGGTATTAAATAATGGCGAGTTTTCTAAACGATGAGGTGTGCTTAACCAATCTACCTGACAATTATCTTCCCCTTTACCTTCAGTTTCACCTTTATCAAATTTCAGCCCCAGCCGGCAATCGCCACTAAACCACCAGTCAAACTTTGTCGTATTAGTATCTAGTACCAATACGCCGTAAGCGGCTATATCATGCAGGTAATGCACTCTGAGATGCTTTTGTTTTTCATGGAGAAAACTTACCAGGTTTGCTTCATCTAGATAGGCGCTGGTTGAAATGAGTTCACAGAGACAGCTGTCCGCCCAGTATTGGGCTAAACGTTGCCCTTTTTCATTAGTGCCTACTATTAATCGACTTTTTGTCTGCTTTTCAGCGGCGTCTACAACGACGGCAACTAAGTACTGACCCTTGTATCCTATCGCAACAGCATCGCTGTTCGCACGACGAGATTGCCCTTGTCGACTAGTCCAAGTGATATTCATATAAGATTGCTCATTCCTTAAGCTGGCCTGTTGTCGATTGGCTGATATGCAGCTAAGGCATCTAAGCGTTGATAGATAATCTGTTCTCGATCAGCATTGCCTTGGGCTTGACTAGAAACCGCATACTCAAAGTTACTATCTTGTAACAAAGCGCTAAGCTCTGTGGCTATATAGGCCTGCACATCCGCATCCGCTGCTTGCACTTCAGCAATGAGCTCTTCGCGGCCATCGACCAAATGTAGAATATCTTCAATATCGCGGCTAGTCAGTGCGTCGCTATTGCCTCGCCCTTGGTAAGCTTCTAACTTGGTCGCCACAAAATAGACGGGGGCCACTAAGCGAATGACTATTTCTGGGGTTAAACTGTACTGCGTGGCTGTTTGCATCGCCGGCTGATACCAACGGTTGGTAAAACCAAGGGAGTCATCATCGGGCATGAAATCAACCCGCAGATCACCCAGCTTCATCGCACAAATAGGTAAGACCTCACCAGGATCAGGTATGGAGGTTTTAAATCCATGCCCCTTAAGCTGCTCTTGTAGTGTATTAAAACCGACATACCCTAGCGTGTGCACGATCAAATCGACATCATCAGTGTGTCGCACTTGCTCTTTAGAAAACTCATCCGTCAGTAATAAACCCGTGGTACAGCCACCAACAAAGGTCATTTGTTGACACAGCTCTGGCCCTAATGCCACTGCTACTTGTTCCAACATCGATTGCAATACAGACAACATCGCTTGTTATACTCCCAATCTCTCTTTTAATAGTTTAGTGGCCAAGTTAGCCTCGCGAGGCTGCCCCAAGCGGATAGCGTCTACTAAGGCCAACAGCGCGTACATTTGCGGGTCTCGCCTGACGGCAAAAGTCGCCGATTTAAAAAGCGGTTCCACACTTTGCCCTTTGGTATTGCCTCTTGCATCGGGCCATACCAACACAAATTCGCCAGCACTCATTAACTTATCTTTTAAAACAGGCGCGGCAAAAGCTGTCGCTATTCCCCGTGTAAGTTCTTTAGGTTTAGCCGGGAAAATATATTTAAGACCATAAATAATAAAGTCAAAAAGCGCGCGCTTATTAGCTCTAGGTACATCTAAGTGCCGATCCTTCTTCGCCAAACCTACCTCATAACAGCGATTCAATCCTAGATTAATCTGCGATTTACTAATCCCCGTTTCCTGCGCTAAAGCACGTACGGTATAGCGCGAGGCAATATAATTTTGCAGCGAATAATAGATATTAAGCACTGCCAATGAAGGCCCCTCCCAACCCTTATCTCCCTCACTATCTGGGTCTTGCCAGTCTTGCCAATCATGGGGCCAAGCCTTTTCTACTTGACTCTTAGCACCGACATCTTCTTGCTGCTGCAAAGCAACCAGCTTTAGCAGCAGACCTATATCTTGACTTTTCATAATTGCCCCATCTCTATTGTCCCTGGTCCTAGGACGAGGGACAAGCATTCCAGAGAAAACAATAAAAGACAAGAAATCTTTATAGAAAAGCCCTCTAAAGATCGAATTATCAGCTCTGTAGGTCGAGACTGCTGCGCCAAGTTCTTCATATCCTTGATGGCCTAGAGCGGATTATCGAATTCTAACCCGCTTTTTCTGCGCAATCGCCATCGACAACTCTTCTTTAAGCGCATTGATAAATGCCGTAATATCCGCCTCAGATTCCAAATAAACACTGTCACTGATTCTGTTGAACACACTGCTAACCGCCACTTCAACAACAGGCTTGGGTTTGCTGACGGGAGCAGGTTTAGGCTTGGGCTTTTCAACCTTTACATCATCATCGTTACGAACGTGCTGGCTTTGCTCATCTTCTATACGCTGACGTTCAAGCGCTTCGCGCTCTATCTTTTCGCGCCTTTCTATCTCCGCCTGTACTGCCCGCTCTAACTCATATAGACCATCATCGAGTTTTTCGACTGCCGTCTGCGTTTGCAGCATGTAGATGCCAGAGATACTGGTTTCGGTTTCCAGTTCTGCTTTGACTAATTGCATAGGACGTAACAAGCGATTACTGAGTTCAGCGCTTGCTATACCACTCTTGGTTATTTCGGCTTCCAATTGGCTAATTTTCTCGTCGACACGCCCTAGCGCGTGGTCGCGCTTTTCCTGTAATAGCTTATTGTTCACAGTTTCTACGGTACTGACCAAATCCGCCACTTTATGCAGAATTTTATAAGGTGCATTGGCAGTTGCGATGGATTGCATTGCCACTAGGGCCTGGCGAGCTTTATCATCGCGCTCCAGTGCTTGTTTGTTTTTCTCAAAATGATGCAAGGCCTGAATTAATTGCTGCCAGGTATGCAGTTGATTTTTGAAGAAATCGTGCAAATCACGGTAGTCTTCTTCTAAATCTAGATAGTCATTTTTGTTATCAACCACTTGCTTGAAGAAATCGAAACTATCGTCAACGGACAATATACGCTCAATCGTCAGCATGGACTGTTCAATCACTGCTTTACCAGGAAAGCGCCCAACATCAGTTTTGCTTTTGTAGATTTTTAAATCACTTAACCACTGCTTGAAATGCCCTGTATAGAATTCAAACAGCTCCTTCTCGACGGCAGGCCCCATCGCAGAGAACAAATCTTGCGTAAGATTGCGCGCTTGCTTAAGCACCGTTTCATCGCTTTGGCGTTTTTTAATAATAGATACTTCGCGACGCCTGCGAGAGTTTTGCAGAGGCTCCAGTGCATCACGCACTGGTAATGTCCCACCACCGAGTTGTAGTGAAATTCGCCCAGCGGCGGCTAAACGGCCAACAATCAACAAGATCTCAGCATCGGCCCAACCATAGGGGCGCTTCGCGAAGCGCTCGACCAGATCAGATAACAGGAGACGCTCAGTGCCCGAGGCCTTAAGCGCTATAAACTGTTCCAACTCTTTAGTTGCTTTTGGGTTACCTTCTTCGCCATTTAACGACAGGCCCATCTGGCTGATATCATCAGCGGTTAGTACAGCGCTTAGCTCACGCCAGGGATCTGACTGTAATACTCTTAGGTACGCGAGTTTAGTGTAGGTATTTTCCAATAGGTACTTACAAGCTTCGTCATACTTAGTGACAATATTGTTATTACCAAGGCTTAAATGCTGCCCCAGACAATAAACATCTGCCTGTAGCAGCATTTCTTCTAAAGTGTGGCGAAGTCGCTTTTTACGCTCTTGGTTTTCCCGGCCGCGATCAGCCAGAATACGCGTGATATCTGGCTGGGTTCCGTCATCATTTAGACGGATAAATTTATTGGTTTTGAGCCAAGTGCGTAATTCACTAAAGAACAGCTTGTCATCAGCCAGTTTAAGCAGCGCGATGCCTTGGCCTTCCCCGCTTTTATTGATGCAACCGGCTTCTGAATACTGGGCATAATCAACATCTAAAGGTGAGACGACTTCTACTCGTAAGTCATTTTCGTAACGACCATCCAGCGTATGGCCGTCGACATAGCGGCCAATACTGTAATCCATTTTATTGACGGTATAGCGAAATTTATTTTTGTCGCGCAGCAGATCTTTGAAGACCAGGTTGCTCAGCTCTTTGTTTTCTTCGGAACTGGCAATGTCTGTAGACTTGATCTTGCGGGTAATATCTCGCTCTTCATTGGTGAGGAATATAAATTCATCGCCATTGCGGGTGATCAAGCTCTCTTTTTCTAAACGCTGTACGCTGTCTTCAATACGTTTACGCAGGGCTAGTTTGTCCGCATCGATTTGCTCGATAGACAAGGTAACTAAGTTATCCAACGTCCCCTTGACTAGATCGACATAACGTATCATGAATAAGGTACGCAGGATTTGTCCATCAAAGACATCCAAAGTAGCGTTGTCACCGGCCTGATCGATGGTGCGTTTTACGGCGGTGTCGAGGAAGCCCTCTACCGCTTTGTAAAAGTGATGCATAGGGACCAGCGCGCCAATAGGCTCATCGGCAATAACACGTGCAGCCATTTGGAAGGCATCCAACATCGAGCGCTCACCGTAGGCCAAGTGGGCACCTGTCGCACCCACTTTACGAATCTCTTCAAATACTTTTTGCACTAACTGAAAGTGGTAGGGGGCGAAGGGGTAGTTATTGACAAAGCTTTCGGGGCCATCAAAATTCTTCAGGGTCGGGCCAGATCGGTCGAAGGTGATCTGGTTTTTTAGGATGTCGCCTTTTTCAGTAAAAACCGCCCTTAATTCAGCTTCTGCCTGTGGCGTTTTTCTTAGCAATCGCTTCTGAATAACTTCATCGGCATTTGAGCTGGATAAGGATAATCGGGTTTTAAAACGCCCGGCGATTTTAGAAAAATCATTGGCTTTAGAGGATGACAGCTCGCCCAACACAGCGTCCATATCGGCCTGCGAGGTAACAATGATCCAGGCACGCCCTTTGCAAATAGTACCGAGGTTTTCGGTAATGGTTTGCAAGGTGAGCATCAGCTTGGTATCACTGCCGATAAATTGACCAACTTCGTCGACTAAAAATAGCACACGGTGCAATGGCGTCTTTGTTGCTAAATACTCTTTGACCCACTGACAAAAGTTTTCAACTGACACGCTGAACGAGTTTTCAGAAGCCTCGAACCATTTGTGGGCCGCCTCTGGCGAAAGATCCAGCGATACAGATAGTGCCTTTTCAACATCATCTTGATAGAACTGGTAACCATCACGTTCTTCAACCCAGTCTACCCCGCTATTCTGCTGAAAAGCTTCTTTGAACTGATCGTACACGCCTTTTTGCACTAAGTGCCGTTCCATATAAGCAACATGCGGATGATCGCCACTAAAGCCTTGGTGCTCATTAAAGACTCGCAAAAACACATTGAGTATCGGATTGCCCTCATCATTAGAGCTTGCCTTGCTATCGATATTAAACAGAATAACATCAGTGGGTGTACTGACTGCCTTATCGATATCGGCACGAATCATCGCATCTCGTATTTTATGCTCACCAAAAAACTCAACGGCTATTTTTTGATTACCCTCGGCGTCTGTCGCCTGCTGGTTAGACAATATATAAGAGAGTGTTTTAAGAAAGTGTGATTTACCTGAACCAAAAAAACCGGAGATCCAAACGCCTACACGATTAGCAATACTAGGGTCATTAAGATCGGTGGCATAGGACTCAAAAAATGAACGGAAATGCTTTTCCAACTCATTGGTGACCACGTATTCATCCAGCTCTTGATATACGGTGGCATTATCATTTTGATCTGCTTTTACAACGCCATTAATGGATCGATCAAGTGGCTTGTAAAAAAGGTCTTTAATAATCATAAATCTTCTCTTCCTTAAATCTACTTCTTATTTTGCGAAAGTTATCGTGATATAGCCGAAATACTAAGGGACTAACTTAAAAGCACGGTAATAGTTTTTACTGGGAATTTTACCAAACAAGGTCATGGTTTGACCGTCATATTCCCCGGGGTAAAAAATCACCACAGGTTTATGTCCGAGCAGCGAATGCAGACTGTTAAGTAAATTATGGGCACGCAGTAATGGCCAGACAGAGCCGACCCCAGATATAAAAATGATGTCACACTCTTTAGAATTCGCCCCCTCTGCTAACTCTTTGTTTACCAGATAAGGAGCAAATTTATCCATGTGTAAAGGACCTGATAGCGCCTTGAGCAACGCCTCATCACCTTTGCTTTTTTGCATGGCGACGGCCTTATCAATAAAACCACGCTCTGCTAAATAATCCACAACCGCCTGGAGCAAATTAATATGCCCAACTTTTAGATGGCTGTGCTTTTTGGCCAACATATCCTCTAAGAAGCCGATGTATTCACGGACTTCAAGCTCACTGGCTGGCTCATAGTCAAAGACCCAGAAGCCAATTTCATTACCTAGCCCCTGGCTATGCAAAAATTCTTCGGAGAGAATCTTCTCTGGGATTTGATTTAATCGGTCATTTAAACGCTGGTTCATTGGTAATTCCTGATTATTAACCTAGATTCGGTAGTTAGGCGCGAAAAAGCTGTGTAATAAATTGGTGTGCATAGGAAAATAGAAAAATTAGTGGTCACCTTATTGGTGATGAGAATATTTTCTAGTTTTCTAGGTGCATCAAGAGCTTGTACTGGCTTTCGCGATTCGGCTGCCGAGTCTAGGTTTAAAGACTGCATTGCCATTTTTATCTTTGGGACACTTCCATGCATTCTTTAATCCGTTGTTTATAGTTATCCTGCAACATTGTTTTTATCTCGGGCCGTATCAGTACATGCTGAAGCTGTAGACTCCTAGTACTTTTCAAATAGCCCATTTCAGCTAGCATTCTATATACCACTTGGCCCATTTTCTTCTTTGTAGTCTCTTTCCAATCATCGACATCTGGGTCGCGGTGGGCGCAATCTTCTAGAAAATCTATCCATAGATAATGCTCAAGTTTTTCTGCATGGGTGGCATAAGCATCACTGACAACTCGCTCCATAAACTCAACCAGCAATAAATTGCGTTCAAGAGCAGCACAAAATGCGGCTTGGGTTGCTAAGTTCTCATCACCATCTCTGATCGCCCTCCAGAACTCTGGCTCCATTAATTCTAAACGCTTACGAATAGCCTGGGCGTTGCGCTTAGCCGTGGCCGGACTTCGTTTTTGTAGCCTGTTTTCTACTTGTATAACTTGCTTCCATTGATCACCACTCGCTCCAATCAATAACAAGTCGGCAATCACTCGGCTCTCTCTCACCATCAAAGAGCCACCATTAATATCGCTGTTATAGGTAAATTCACCCATGATTTAAGCAGTACTCCGTACTCCGCACTATGAATTTGATCCAAACAAGTAAGGGTACAATATTTTTCTATCTTGTTCTGCAAGTTGTATATGGTATTGGCGCGTATCAGCTATCTCTTCATCAGTTATCGCCGCCCTATAGCGCTGTAGCGTGTAATGTACTAATGACTTCCTGACTCGCAGCTGAAGACGCCCTTCTGGCATTGCATAGTCTTTCTCTACCAATATTTTTTGACCATCATTTAGCTGAGTATTAGGCACTAAAGTAATTGGCACTACTTCGTTCCAATGTTTATCGCCATCAATAGTCGGTGCCTTTGTATCAGATGGCTTGGGGGTTCTATCGATGCGAGAAAGAATAAAATCTCTATAGTTATTACGCTTATGGCAATAAGCCCTGACATGCCAACGAAAGCCGGTATACACTAACGTATGCGGTGATATCACGCGCTCTGACCAAGCTGGATTATCCATAGATGCATAGAGAATTTTGATACTTGAAGATGCTCGACAAGCTTTTATGACTTCGCGAACCACCTCTGGACGAACGGAACGGTCAGGTAGCTGCACTGAAGAAAGTTGGATGTCCGTTTCAAGAGTTATTGCCATGGATCCACTGACTAGGCCAGAGACCATATCCAGATATTCATTAATATGCCCCGTAGTCAGCACAGGCTGAAAACTAGGCTTGGGGACATAGGCCTTGACACTAGGGTCATGCACCAACGAATGCGGATTATAATTAACCATATAGCGCTTAATGTCAGCTGAGGCCTGCTGCCTACTAATACCAAACCACTCCATCAGCCGATTGGTCACAAGCCTACCTTCCCAGTAAGCTAATAATTCAATCGCCTTCATGCGCAGCAGAACTTCGTGCTTTTCAGTAGTCATCAATTTTTTAAGCCATACTTCAGAGGTACTTATTTTGCCAAATAATTGATACCATGTAAATTATTAATACTGTAAAGTTTATTTACGGTAGTTTATTTAAAGTATATTCACACTTTCCTGAGTTATGGTCAAACTTGGTGTATGGCTCAAGCAACGGCGCTCTCTGATTGATCCTTTATTTGTAACCCATCTTTAAACTCAACGTTGTTAACAACCAGTGTTAATAACGCGAAGCCTTTGATCCTTTTCCATCTTCGCTGAGCTGATTCAATTAGCTTATAAATCATCGCTAATGTTGCATCTCTTGAACCACAGCCACGAATTGCCTTTGTTCGTAATCGTACTGTGGCAAAGGTAGATTCTATAGGGTTTGTTGTTCTAATATGTGTCCAGTGTTCGGCTGGAAAATCATAAAAAGCCAATAGTTCTTCTTTACTACCAGTTAAGCACTTCATCGCTTTAGGATACTTGCTTGAGAAACTCTTAATTGTCCGATTAAAGGCTGTATGAGCTTGTTCACGCGTCTCTGCCATCCATATTTCATAGAGAGCTACCTTTACTTTAGGCTGCATGGATTTAGGAAGCTTATTTAATATATTAGCCGTTTTGTGTACCCAGCATCGCTGATGGCGACAGCTAGGATACGACTTCCTCATTGCATTCCAAAAGCCTAATGCTCCATCACCAATCGCTAACTTAGGGAGGTAGTCAGGCCTCGTTCGCGCAAATTTGTTAACAGCTCTAGCCAGCTAGCAGTCGATTCTCTAAATCCATCTTCTATCGCAACAATCTCTTTAGTACCTTGTTCTGTCACACCAATGATCACTAATAAACACAGCTTATCATCCATGCGTACATTGCTGTAAATACCATCAGTCCACCAATATACATAACGCTTTTGGCTGAGGTCCTGCTGTCGCCAATCGATGTGTTCTGCTAAGGAAAATGCGATTAAGTCCCCAATGTGAAATATAGAGCCGCCTAACTTTGATAGGGTAGTGTTGATGGAACAGCAACTAGGGTTTTCCGATTTAGATTTTAGAAAAAGCAAGCATGTCACTCGTAAAGAAAAATTCTTAGCGAAGATGGATCTCATAATCCCTTGGCATGCCCTGGAAGAACTTATAGCACCTTATTATCCGAAAGCTGGTAATGGCTGTAGGCCATACCCTCTGTCTTCAATATTACGTGTTCACTGCCTTCAGCAATGGCATAACTTGAGTGATGCGTCAATGGAAGATGCGCTCTATGAAACCGCTTCAATGAAAAGTTTTTCTAAACTGTCATTAGACAAATCAATCCCTGACCATACGACAATTATGAATTTTCGCCATTTATTGGAACGGCATTACTTGGGCCGACAGATTTCCGAAACAATTAATCAGTGGCTTGAAGACTCAGGCGTCTTAGTCAAAAAAGGTAGCTCGATAGATGCAACGATTATCGAAGCGCCGTCATCTACTAAAAATAAACTAAATCAACGCGATCCTGAGATGCACCAAACCAAGAAAGGCAACCAATGGCATTTTGGAATGAAAGCGCATATTGGTATAGATGTTAATTCAGGGCTGACCCATACATTTACAACGACAGCAGCCAACGAGCATGACTTGAACCAAGCACACCATCTGCTACATGGAGAAGAGAAGTATATTTTTGCTGACGCTGGGTACCGTGATGCGCAGAAGTGAGTGGAGTTAAGCGATAAAAAAGTTGATTGGTATATTGCAGAGCAACCTAGCAAAATAAAAGCGCTTAAGAAGCATCCTAGGATCAATAAACTGACTATAAAGCTAGAATACCTAAAAGCCAGTGTACGTGCTTTTGTTGAGCATCCATTCAGAATCATCAAATGTCAGTTTTGATTTAGAAAAACACGATATAAAGGATTAGCGAAAAATGACAATGAACTGGCTGTCATGTTCGCATTAGCAAATATCTATCACTTGAGCCAGCTGATGAAACTCTAGGATTAATCCGCCCAAAAGGCGGAAATCACAGATTAATATTAAAGCAAGCCTATCATGAAGCAATAAAGCTGCGCTTTAACACAAAAATAGGCCTAAGAAGTTAGGCACGGTAGCATTGATGACTTAATCGCTGCTTCCCTAAGTCCGATTTTCATTTGTGGCAGTTATTTACAAGAAATCATAATTTCCAAAATGGGTTTGCCAACTTCTTTGATTTATTCATTAGAAAATTGGTTATGCTTTTTTTTGATGCTAGTTTTGGTTTCAAAAACAATTTTGTTTTTTTATACCGACAGAAGTAATACTTAGAACAATGACGATGAGGAAAAAACCGTGGACAATGCCCGTTTTGAGATGCGCAAGCATGTAAGATTAGCGACTAAGAATCACTCTAAAAACTGGGTGATTTATAAATTTCGCTATGTAAGTAAAAAATTGATAGCCGATTTATTAGCGTGTAGGTAGCTGATGATGTGCTTTTAATAACTGGCGGGCTACTTAATAATATAGGACTTACTAAAGAAGGATACCCCATCGGAGCCCCAAGAAACACAATAAAACCGACAATATATTGATTTTTATATAATAAAATGGCGGTGAGGGAGGGATTCGAACCCTCGATAGGTTACCCTATACACACTTTCCAGGCGTGCTCCTTCGGCCACTCGGACACCTCACCAAAATAGATTTTGTTTTAAGTCAGTTCTAAGCCTCTGACTATTTGAAATCACTTTACAGATCCAATGATATTAAACTGCATATCGATTAAATCGACGATTTCAAGAGTTGCGTATGCTACCAGATTTAAAGCAAACGGCAAGCAATAATCAAGCGCATTGTTAAGATTTTTAAGTACGGGCCTATAAGCTGATAATTATCGCTTTGCTAAGCGATACGGGAAGTTAATTAAGCGCTGGATATTTTTGTCAATTAACACTGATAAGTTATAGTTATCAGATGTAGAAATTATTTTTAATTAGACTTATGCTGTATTTTAGTCACAATTGGGGGTAATTCTCAACAGCCTTAACTCGATAGTATTACCCTCGACAGGCTCCATGGAGCTCGACCGAGAACAGGCTAATTTGCTGCGACTAGGCCTGTTCGGTTAGGTCCTAATTATTATTGATTACTTCCTCCCAGATTCAGCAAAAAGGAACTGCACAATGGACACCAGCATATCACCCTACGACCTTCGCCAATTAATTCGTCGGGGTGAGTTTAAAAGTCATACCTCTGGTTTTTCGCAAGGCTTTGTACAAGGTAATCTGGCGATTATGCCCAGTGAGTGGGCCAATGATTTTTTGAAATTTTGCCAGTTAAATCCCAAGCCTTGTCCTATCATTGGCATCTCGGCCAATCCCGGTGAATTTTTATTGCCCGATCTTGGCCAAGATGTGGATATTCGCACCGATATTCCCCGCTACCGGATCTATGAAGACGGCATCCTCAGCCGGGAAGTAGATGACGTTAAAGCAGTATGGCGCGATGATTTAGTCACGTTTTTATTGGGTTGCTCGTTTTCTTTTGAAGAGTCACTGATCGCCGATGGCTTAGAAGTGCGCAATATTACTGAAAAAGTCAATGTGCCGATGTACCGCACTAATATCGCCTGTAAACCGGCGGGCAGATTCTCTGGGACGACGGTGGTTAGCATGCGTCCTATGACTCCCAAAGATGCCATTAGAGCAGTGCAAATATGCACTCGATTCCCCTCGGTACACGGTGCCCCTCTGCATTTTGGTCAACCTGAAGCGATCGGCATTCAAGACATCAACACCCCCGATTATGGTGATGCGGTCACTATCAAACCCGGCGAAGTACCGGTTTTTTGGGCGTGTGGCGTCACGCCTCAAGTGGCGATTGAAAATGCCAAGCCACCCTTTTGTATCACCCACAGCCCAGGATTCATGTTAGTGACCGATATTCGCAACAGCTCATTGGCAATTATGTAAACCGGAGAATTATTGATGACTAAAGTCAGCCACTTAAAATTAAATTGCGACTTAGGTGAGAGCTTCGGTTCTTGGAAGATAGGCATGGATGAAGCTGTCATGCCCTATGTAGATCAGGCTAATATCGCCTGCGGCTTTCACGCCGGTGACCCGCTGGTGATGTGCAAAACACTGGCGCTTGCTAAAGAGTACCATGTCTGTGTCGGCGCCCACCCGGGCTACCCGGATTTGGTCGGCTTTGGCCGGCGCTCGCTGAATGCCAGCGCTGCTGAAATCCAAGCGATGGTGCAGTATCAAATGGCGGCATTAGATGGCATGGCAGCAATTCAAGGTTTGACTATGCAATATGTCAAACCCCATGGAGCTCTGTATAACGACATGATGGCTATAGATAGCGTCAGACACAGTATTATGCAGGCCGTGGCTAGTTATCACCGCCCGGTGGTACTTATGCTGCAGGGCACCCCCGACGCTGATCAACATCGAGCAGAAGCTGAAAAACTTGGCTTGCAAGTTTGGTTCGAAGCTTTCGCCGATCGCTGTTATGAAGACGATGGACGATTGATGGCACGCAGTAAAGAAGGCGCGGTACACAACCGAGCTAAGATGCTCGCTCAGGTCCAACAGCTCTGCGCCAAAGGCACGGTTATTTCTGCATCGGGCAAAGAAATTCAATTACATGCCAATACGTTATGTGTACACGGTGACAATATGGAAGGGGTGAATGCGATTGCCGAAATTCGCCAACTTATACTCAGCCAGTCAGATTAAAGAATCTATGCAAGGACTATATTAATGCACGTTGAAATAGCGGGTGAAAACTCTCTGATCATTTATTTTTCTGATAAAACGAGCCCTGAAGTTTCAGCGCAAGTGCAGCAGAGTATGTTGCAATTAGAAATATTATTGGCTGAACACTTAATTGACTTAGTGCCCTCCTACGCCTCTTTGCTGATTATCTACAATCAGTTCAGCACTGATCACTACCATGTAAAAAAGTGCATCCAAGAGACACTCAATAATTTGCAAAGTACTGATCTGCAGCAGGGAAAAGTGCTGGAGTTACCGGCGTATTACAGCACTGAATCAGGGCCTGACTTAGCCCAGCTGGCGAAGAATGCCAACTTATCTGTCGAGGAAGTGATCCAAATTCACACGGCAACCCAATACCGCGTTTACGCGATAGGCTTCGCCCCGGGCTTTGCATATTTGGGCGAGGTCGACCCGCGAATCGCCGCGCCGCGCCTCACCACCCCGAGATTAAAAGTACCGAGAGGCGCAGTGGCGATCGCCGATCGACAAACCGCTGTCTACCCTGCTGTCTCCCCCGGTGGCTGGAATTTAATCGGCTTGTGCCCGATACGCATGTTCAACCCTGACCATCAACCGAGCATGCCCGTTCAAGTGGGTGATAAAATTAAATTTAGCGCTATTACCAAGGCTGAATTTTTGTCCCTTGGAGGTGAGTTATGAGCAGTCTTGAAGTTTTACAACCTGGCTTACTGAGCTTAATCCAAGATGCTGGACGCTTCGGTCAACACCGCATCGGTCTGACCAATGGCGGCCCGTTGGATGCGATGGCATTCCAGTGGGCCAACCAGTTATGCGGTAATGCAGCCACTGCCAGTGCCATAGAAATCAGCATTGGTGGCCTAGTGTTACTCGCCAAAACAGATACCTATATCGCGATCACCGGCGCAACCATGCCGGTGACCATTAACGGCATTCAAGTAGCACTGTGGCGCACCCTTAAAATTGTACAAGGTGACAAAATTTCTTTTGGCTATGCCACCTCCGGCGCACGTACTTATCTGGCCGTCAGTCAAGGCTTTGATATCCCGCTCTCTTTTAGCAGTACCGCCACCGTGATACGGGAGGGTATTGGGGGACTTAACGGCCAAAAGCTGCAGCGGGGCGATATTTTGCCATGCCCCCCCACCGCAGACTGCAAATTACTGGCTTTACCTAGCGCTGAGATACCTATTTATGCAAACAGCATCACTTTAAGAGTGGTGCTCGGCTACCAGCAAGACTCCTTCACACCCGTGCAACAGCGGCTATTTTTTAGTAGCCAATATCAACTTAGCGACAAGGTTGATCGAATGGGCTTTAGGTTGCAGGGGCAAAAAATCAGCTCTTCGCTGACCGGGATATTATCGGAAGGTATTTGTCACGGAGCCATTCAAATTCCCGCCGATGGACAGCCGATCGTTTTAATGAATGACCGGCAAACTATTGGCGGCTATCCAAAAATAGGCTCTGTTATCGCCTTGGATACCGCTAAGCTCTCTCAATTGATGCCCGACAGCTGGGTCAACTTTACGCAGATAAGCTTAGAAGACGCCCACAACATTAATCACTTAGCCAAACAGCGCACTACCAGTATTGAGCTAATTAACATTAGCTGAGAATCAGCGCGGAGACATTATGAATGACCAAAAAATTGACCCAGTAATAGACGAGCCAGCCCTGAGTAAAAAAATCGAAGACCTGCTGGTAAAGCGCAATTTACGGGGCATGAAAACCGTGCAAGGCGCCTTGCAGACAGGTTACTATTTAAGAGCGGCCCGCATTTTAAACAAATGCAAAGGACACGTATTAATTGGCACCGGATTTCCAGTGGTCGACACTTTTGAAACCGACGGTCCGGTGGGCGCAATCGCACTGTACAAAGCCTTAGAAACCTTAGGCGCTACGCCCATCATTGTCTGCGGACCACCGGTATCCCAGGCACTAATCAAGGATTTTCGAGTACACGAAATAAGAGTCGGCGAACACCAAGAGCGTACTTTAGAAGCTTTCCAAGCACTCTATCACTACCAACCAGATGCGGTATTGTCTATTGAGCGTCCAGGACAAGCCGCAGATGGCGGCTACTATAATATGCGTGGCGAAAGCATCAGTGAGCGCACCGCTTGTTTCGATACTTTTATCAATAATGCGAAGTGCCCGACGATCGGTATTGGCGATGGCGGCAATGAGATCGGCATGGGAAATATCAGCGCCGCGCTAAAAGAATTAGACATAATCAGCTCCACCACTAAAGTCGATGAGTTGCTAATTTCAGATGTCTCCAATTGGGGAGCTTATGGCATTATGACCATTTTAAGCGTCTGGAATAATATTGATCTATTAGCGGCGGTTAACTTGGAAGAAATTCTTAAATATCTTTCCGACTTGGGCAGTGTTGATGGAGTCACTCGGATGAATCAACTCACCGAAGATGGCCTAGACTTTAGCGAGGGCGAGTCGGTTATATTAGAGTTACGGCAACTAATCGGCGCCGTGTAATACATTGCTGCTCACTTAGCGAGACTCTGAACAAGTAGCGCATTTCCCCTGCGGGACGTGTGTCACTGGTTCAGAGGCTCCTTAGCAATCACTTGTTTTGCCGAGTCTGCCAATAAATTAGGCAGAGCGCTTTCTTCGTCCACCCTCCAACTGCTACAAAACTCCAGCGACAAAGGTTCAATTTCACTCTCTATCCGCTCCAGACTACCATTGTTTAGATGATCGATAACCAGCGGCAGAGGCAAGAGCGCGATCCCCAATCCTCGCACCGCCAAATTAATCAAACTCGCAACAGAGCTTGCCGTGTGAATAACCGCTTGGTTTTTAAATAGTTGCTGCAGGTAATGCCAAGGCGCGGTATCTCTTGGAAAGCTCAGGATTGGCTTGCAAGCCATATCTGAAATCCCCCAGGGACCATCTAAGTTATTGCCACCCGCTTCAATCACCCACACTTGTGGATAGCTACATAACGCCTGTGTCACCAGCGCATTATTAGTGCCCTGCTCCGCGACCATGAGCGCTAAATCTATTTGATGATTTTGTAATTGTTTAGTTAAAATAGGCGTGACGTCACTGGTCAACTCAAAAGATATTTGCGGGTGCTGTTGCTGCCATTGTTGCAGTAAAGGCGGTAGCCAGAGGTGCGCTAACGTATCGGCAATACCAATTCTCAGGCTCCCTTTCTGTTGCTGTACTTGCCCAGCTTCGGCTTTCATCTCATGACAAACAGCGATCAATTTCTCAGCATAAACCAGTAACTTACTGCCTTTTTCTGTCAGTTGAGTGCCACTTTTTCCACGCCGAAATAAACTGACACCAAGCTCGTCTTCTAAGGTGTTTATTCTCGCAGAGATAGCCGGCTGACTAACATGCAGCTGCGCTGAGGCAGCTCGAAAGCTACCCAATCTAGCCACTTTGACAAAGGAAGATAAGTTTCTTATACGCATAATTTCACCGACTATCCCAACCTTACTATATAGAAAAAAACCCTGTAATATCTAATCTGAGACAGCTGCATTATTTACCCAGAAGGTGTGATAATTGCGCTCGGTAATACGGCGTTATAAACCAGTCAGTAATGCAAGCTATTCGACAGCTGAATAACTGGTTAATAGCGATATTATCAACAAAAAATATTATTAAATCGACAGACTCAGGTGTTTTTTATTTTATTATCAAAACTATTGCAAATATAACACTTTTAATTGAAGATGTGCGACCCACTATTTCAGTCGTAGTAAATAGCGTTACTGTTTGTCCTACGACGAAAAAATTACGAGAGGCAAACAATGAGCACAGCATACCTTAACGGCGAGTACTTACCATTAGCTGAAGCAAGAATATCCCCACTTGATCGCGGCTTTTTATTTGGCGATGGGATTTACGAAGTGATTCCCTATTACTGCGGTCAGTCTGTCGGGTTGATACCACACATTCAACGGATGATTGACGGCCTTGCGGCTATTGAAATCAAGTGCGATAAAAGCCTCCAAGAGTGGACAATTCTGCTCGATGATTTGATTGCCAAAAACCAGGGCAGCAAACATAATTTAGGGGTGTATGTGCATGTCTCACGCGGCACTGACACGATTAGAAACCACGCTTACCCGGTTGATGTATCCCCCACCATTTTTTGCTTCACCTTTGAAATCAAGGAACCTGAGCCTGTAGATCGCAGTAATGCCGCAACTTACACTGTCACTACAACTCAAGATTTACGCTGGAAGCGCTGTCACATTAAATCTACCGCACTATTAGGTAATGTCATGCACTACCAGCAAGGTCATGCATCAGGCAACAGCGAATGCCTACTTTACAACACTGACAATGAACTGACTGAGGGCAGCTCGGTGAATGCCTACATTGTCAAAGACGGCGTCATTATCACCCCCGTTTTAGATAACCAGATACTGCCTGGCATCACCCGTAGGATCATCATCGACAGCATCATCGCCGATGGCTCGATTAAAATTGAAGAGCGCACGGTCACCATGGATGAAGTACATAACGCTGATGAAGTATGGATTAGCAGCTCATCGAAAGAAATTGCACCTATAGTGCAAATAGACGGTGTCAATGTAGGTGACGGCAAGATCGGCCCTGTTTGGGAAAAAGCGTTTGCCATCTACACTGCCGCTAAGTTTACCCATAGCTAGCTGCTAAGCAAATCAACCTAAGCAAAGCTGATTGGCGCTGGGTCTTTGTCACATTTATTTAAAAACCCTGGAAACATATTAAATTTCACTTAACTTGTTGGTATTAATAATTTAATTATATAGCTACCAAGTTGAGCGGAGTATGTGGACTCTCTGTTCTGTGTCCTCTGTGCTGGGAGCAATCTTTTAAAGATTTTTTCACCACAGAGGGCTACAGTATGTGGTGCAGTGAAGTCACTGATTCAGGAATAAGACTACAATCAGATCAAGATAATCAAGTTTTCACGATTCATCTATATTGATGTAGCGGCTAATAAATAAAACATTTATAAACTTTTAAGGTCTCATATACTGAATTATTGACTATAATTCAGTATATATTACAAAGCCAAAAACTTAACACCACATAAACTTTATATACAACAGTCTTCAAATTGATACCAAACTATAATAACTGAAGAAATGCACATTTCCCCGTATGCTCCAAGGTGATGTATTTAAATTTTAGGCAACTATCACTATTTATTCATTAAATAGCAATAAATAGCCGAAAGAAACAAGCTGAATCAGAAATTGATTTTATATTAATACAACGTACATATTCGTCGATATATAAATAAGGGGTACGGAAATAGTAGTATGTAATTCATCTAATTTTTAATGATTACTGAGTATAACCTGAATCGGGAACTACACTACACCATAGAGCACAAGCTCTTGATTTTCCAACGGTTAAACAAATACTATTTGGATCTACGGCTGCACTTAAGATTTTTCAATTCCACTGTAAAAGAAATTTCTTACTCTCTGAGAGAGCCGCCGATTCAAGTATAAATAAATGTATTGGAAACGAATAGTTTATCAGTTTGTTGCTAAAAACAATCGGCTTGGCATTTCAAATTTTGCTATCCCCGTAATTAACATGGAGTTTTAAATGAAGTCAATTCGCACCAAGATTTTTTCCCTTGTGCTGTTCCCCTTAATTCTAGTTGTCGCCATTTTATCAATGATCTCATTAGATGGTCTGGTCAATTTAGGACAGAAAGAAGTCGCTTTGTTTAAAAAACAATTAATTGAAATAAAAAAAGAAGAGCTAAAATCATTTATTGAAATAGCCAAAAAGTCCGTCATAGGACTCTCTCCTGATGTTGAGGGAGACCTGATTAAAATGCGCGATACGATCAGAAACCTTACCTTCGGTAAAAACAGCTATTTTTTTGTCTTCGACCAACAGTCAGTCACTGTGGTGCATGCAGGAAAACCTTCCCTTGAAGGAAAGGATCTAAGCGGCCTAAAAGACACTCGTGGCTTATATATCATAAAAGAATTAGTTAAGGTTGCCAGTGATGGTGGCGGATTCGTTGAGTACTATTGGGAAAATCCAGCGACTAAAAGCGAAGCATTAAAGCTCTCTTATTCTAACACCCTAGATAGCTGGGACTATATGATAGGTATCGGCATTTATTTAGATGATATCGATGCAAAAGTCGCAGATATGCAAAGCAAAACTGATCGACATATTAGCACTGTTACCTTTAAATTTTTGATCACCGCAATAGTGACTGTTTTAGCCTGTATTATTGCTGTGTTTCTGATTACTCCAAGAATAACCAGACCACTATTATTTGTCGCTGAATCACTTGAGCTAATAGCCGAAGGTGGCGGAGATCTAACTCAACGTATTGATATAAAAAGCAGAGATGAAGCAGGCAGAGTGGCCTCAGCTTTCAATAAGTTCGTTGACATGATCCAATCCTTAGTGCTGGAAATCAGAGAATCAACAACAAAATTAGATTCTACGATGTCTGAGCTGGAATTATTAAAAGAGAAAAACATTCAAAGAAGTCTCGCTCAGACTGCCAATCGAGCGAATATCATCGAGGGAATTTCTGAACTAATGGCCTCTGCTAACAATATTTCTGACAATAGTACCAAGGCTTCAGAAGTAGTAGAGATAGCCAGCGCTGAAGCAGAGCAAGGAATTAATGGCTTACAAGAAAATAATTCTCAAATTAAGCAACTAGCCGATGACATAAGCACCGCCTCTGCGGTTATTTCAGAACTAGAAAACGAAATAGCCAGTATAGGTACGGTTTTAAATGTTATCCAAGATATAGCAGAACAAACTAATTTATTAGCCTTAAACGCCGCCATAGAAGCAGCCAGAGCAGGAGATCAAGGCCGGGGCTTTGCCGTCGTCGCAGATGAAGTTAGAGCACTTGCAGCAAGAACTAGGAAGAGTACTGAAGAAATTCATAACATGATACAGCGCTTGGAAAGCCGCTCACAAAACGCGGTAGCAGTGATGAATGAGAGCCAGGACAGAAGTATTGCGACCGCCGAACATGCCACCACCGTCATCGAACGACTCTCTAAGTTAAATACAATTATAGATTCGATTGATAAAATTAATACCGAAATTGACACGACCTCTAATTTACAAACATCTATGACTTCTCAGATGAGTGACGACATTAGTGAAATTAGTAAATTAGGCGAGGAGACAGCCATTGATGAGCAACACTCTGTCAAGCATACCCAAAATGTCGCTTTGCTATCCAACCACATATCAGCCTTAGTCAGTAAGTTCAAAGTCTAAGGAAACTCTAACAAGTCACACACGCCCCTGAGGCGCAGAGACAAGTTTCTCTGTGTGCCTCGCAGGGTAGATAACTAAGGCTTGGATCATCTATAGAGTTAACTTATAGGATTAAATGCCTATAATTAGCGGATCTTAGTTATCAATAAGGCTGTAAAAACAAGCATCCAACGCGCTGCTTTTTTGATAATATAAGCTAGTGGGACCTCAGCATAACCACTGCGCTCGCAACGTTATGCAGAGGTTTCTATCATACCTTTATCCTGTTTTCTGCAAGGGCATTTAAAATTAATCTATGGATAATTTCCAAGCGGCTAAATGGCTGAATAACGCCCATTTGCAAACTATCTATTCAACACTATTTAGGCGCTGCCCGATCACTCATTTTTCGATCCAAGTATTTCCTTTAGCGGACGGAGATTTTGTCGAATGTTACTGGTATCAAAGGCCCGATAAAGATTCCAGCCGGCCTATTGTAACCCTCTTTCACGGTTTAGCAGGCTCTTATAAATCACCTTACATTCAAGGTATAATGCGCTGCTTACACAGCACCGGATACGCGGTTGTGCTAATGCACTTTAGGGGCTGTTCCGGTATACCTAACAATCTAGCGAGGGCTTACCACAGTGGTGATACCGCTGATGCTAAAGCCTGGATTGACTACCTGCACCAAGAGTACCCTAGCTGTCAATTATTTGCCGTAGGTTACTCTCTTGGGGGCAACATGCTGTTAAAGTTATTGGGTGATGAGTATCGAAAGCACTCGCCTTTGCAGGCAGCGGTATCTGTTTCTGCGCCACTTAACTTAGCTATCTGTGCAAAGACCATGCAAATTGGCTTTGCGCAAGTCTATCAACACTATTTATTAAAGCCTTTAAAAAAATCATTACTGGATAAATATCAAAAGCACGATTTTCAGCACTTGATCTCACTGGATAAGCAGCAAGTTGCCGATATTGCTACAATTGAAGAGTTTGACGATCTTTATACCGCTAGAATTCATGGTTTTTCAGGGTCGGATGACTATTACAACAGGGCCAGCAGCAATCAATTTCTCGCCTATATTAACACCCCAACGCTAATTATCCACGCACTTGATGATCCATTTATGACCCCAGAAATCCTACCAAAAGCCCAGCATTTACCCGAAAGCATTACTTTAGTGACCACCACCAGTGGTGGTCACTTGGGATTTATTAGTGGAAGTATAGTGAAACCTGAATACTGGCTGGAGAGAAAAATTTTACAATATTTCGAAGCTTTTTCAGAATCACAAAAGGATTGATAAAAACAAAACACTAAGCACCGCCTCACCGAAGCAGCAACACAGCCTCTGCACAAACCATACCCGCCCCTGGCGCACATATAAATTTGTTTTAAGACAACGGCTCAGACAGACTGTAAGTCTGGCCAAAGCCGTTAACGAAAAGCATGAATTTCTCGGTACACCCGGCAGGCTAAATATACGGGACTTATTCAAAGCCCCCCTAGATCATCTAACTCCTAGGTTCCTAACTTCTAACTTCTAACTTCTAACTTCTAACTAACGTCTAGCTTCTAACTTAAAGGAACAACCAATACCGGAATATCTGAGGATCGCATTACTTTATTAGCCACCGATCCCATAAAAAATTGTTTAGTGGCGCTGTGAGTCCTGGTACCCATCACAATCAAATCTACCTTTTTCAACTCTGCGACTTCCACTATTTTGCTATGTACATCACCTTTTGATATAACACTTTCTATTTTTGGCTGCCAATCTAGGTTCTCTAACTCGGAATCACAAAACGCAGTAATACGGTCTTCCATCAGCTTCTTAAGATTACTAATACCGTCTTTTTGTAGCTTACTGTAGGCATCGGCAGATAAGGTTGATTCTAATGTAAATACCACCGAGTCGGGAATAGGCGCGATAACATGCAAGAAAGTAATCTGGGCAGAATATTGCTTGGCCATGCTAACCGCCATGCGAAATGCGGGCCTTGAGCCATCTTCAATATCCGAAACATATAGAATGTGCTTTACTGTTGGAATCATAGTGACCTCGATTAATCGTATTAAATTTATTTAGCTCTTTATTGAACTATAGAGCATAAAACTAGGGTTGTTTGTGATATGGATCAAGATATTAACTAAATATATTATCTACTTCTGCACAATACAAGTAACTGTGCTTAGATCAAACTATTTACTTAGATTTCACGCTAAATATATATCCAAGATCCAGCATCTCGAATAATTTATTCCCCTCGCTACGACCCGTTTTCAGATAAATACTAATGATCAATTGATAACAGTACTGACAACTTATCAGCCGTACTGAGCAGCTCTGCTAAGTGCCTAGCAATCACTGTTGCTGTGCTGATTAACGGATCGTTCCACAGCAAGTTTATCGCGCCAATCGCGCGTCCATGCCGGTACAATGGCACAGCTAATGCCATAGATGCTGAGTTTTCATAAGCTGTTTGAGGGATATAGTCATCCGACTCTCGCACTGAACATCCCAATAGCGCAAAACGGGCTTTTTCCTCTTTCCAGCGCCGGCTATTAACATGGTTTTGTTCTGCTAACAGCCCATCTTTCAACACTTGGCTATAATAGTGTTGAAAGCGATCTCGATCACAACCATACAGAAAAGCTCGACCCAACGCAGACATCAATAGAGAGGGAATATGCCCTGCTACATAAGTGTTGATACCGTCTATTCTCTTTCTATTAATGGAGTCAATCACAGTAAGCAGCTGCCGCTGACTGAGCAAAGCTAAATCAACCGCCAAACCGGTATTTACGCTCAGCTGCTGAATAATCGGTAGACTCTTTTTGGCGATCATCTCACTGTGGTTTATCTCTGCACTAGTGGCCATGCCTATCCAAATATAGCGCTTATCATTGTCCCGCTTTCTCACCCAATTCCGAGCAATTAAGGTCTTTAAGCAGCGCAGTAAAGCAGGTTTACTAAATCCAGAATAAACGTACAGCTCCTGCAAGCTCAAGCACTGATGAATGAGCAATAACTCAGCGACCAGTAATCCTCTATTCAGACTTTGATTTAATTGTCTATCACTCTTCATCCGTCACTCTTCATCCGGCACTGGCCACAATTATTCCGCATAGCGGAATCATTAATTGATTTTAAAAATAACATTGACTACAATTTTTGGCAACTCTCCAATTCTAGGATGCTACTGTGGCTAAGAACATTTTATTTATTATGTGCGATCAACTTAGACAAGATTATTTAGGTTGCTATGGGCACCCACATCTAAAAACTCCCCATATTGATGCCCTTGCCGCTAGGGGAGTTCGCTTTGAAAATGCCTACGTTCAATCGCCAATCTGTGGCCCCTCACGCATGAGTTATTACACCGGACGCTACGTTAGATCACACGGCTCCACTTGGAATGGCACCCCTTTAAGAGTTGGAGAGCCGACACTGGGAGATCACTTAAAAGAAATTGGGGTGAGGAATGTGCTGTTAGGTAAAACTCACATGCGCGCCGATCTGGCCGGTTTGAAAAAGCTAGGCGTAGATCTTAACTCTGCTGCCGGTCAATTTAGCGCGCAGTGCGGCTTTGAAATATTCGAGCGTGACGATGGCCTACACCCCGACAACTCTCAGGGCCCAAGCCCGCTTTACAACCAGTACTTAAATGATCATGGCTTTAGTGGTAAAAACCCTTGGCAGAGCTGGGCAAACTCGGCAGTCAATGAGCAAGGTGAGATTTTGTCCGGCTGGTTGATGGAAAATGCAAACCAGCCAGCGAGGATTCCAGAATACTATTCAGAGACCCCTTACCTCACTCGACGTGCGATGCAATTTATTGATCAAACTGATCAGCCATGGTGTCTACACCTCTCTTATATCAAGCCACACTGGCCCTACATGGCGCCAGCTCCCTATCACAACATGTACACCAAAGAGCATATGTTAGCGGTCAATCGCAGCGATCAAGAGCGAGATTCTGCCCATCCTCTACACCAGGCGTATATGCAGCACTTTGTGGCGAAAACATTTAGCAGGGATAAGGTTCGCGAAACAGTGATTCCCACTTACATGGGACTAATCAAGCAAATTGACGACCAACTAGGGCTGTTGTTTGAGCATTTAGAGCGCAGCGGTAAAGCGGCAGAAACGATGATTGTCTTCACCTCCGATCATGGTGATTATTTAGGTGACCATTGGCTGGGCGAAAAAGAACTGTTTCATGATGCCTCAGTCAAAGTACCGCTAATTATTTATAACCCAGACCCAAGTGCGGATATCAGCAGAGGACATGTCTGCAGTGAACTGGTGGAAGCCATTGATTTGGCCCCCACTTTTATCGAGTATTTGGGAGCGGAGCCAAAGTACAACATTTTGGAAGGTGTCTCACTGCTGTCACTGATCGCCGGTGATAAGCAAAAAATTAGAGAGTATTTATTTTCTGAATACGATTATTCAATGCGCCAAGCGAGTACCGATTTAAACGTTGAAGTTAGTGACGCACGTACTATTATGGTCCGTGACCAGCAATTTAAACTCACTTATGTGCAAGGCATGCGCCCGATATTATTTGATTTATTGAATGACCCTCAAGAACAAGATGATTTGGCCACTGATCCAAAGTACGCAGCGCACCGTGCGAGGCTTTTGGACGCTATTACTCAGTGGGCACTGCAACATCACAGCCGTATCACTATTAGCGATCAACAAATCAATGCCAACCGCGGCCAAGAAGTCGCAGCAGGTATTTTAATTGGCTACTGGGATCAAGCAGATTTGGATGCCGCTATATTGAAAAAATCTGACCTCTGATTTAAGGCAGCGATAGCAAAGCTATTGCTGAATCAGTGGTTCCACTGCGCCATACAGTACAAACTCTTGAACCACTTTGATGCCGTGGATTGCACTAAAAGTCATCGATCATACTCGTGATGCGCTCTGTGGTAAAACCAATCCTTTAAAGATTTTTTCACCACAGAGGGCACAGAGGCGCTGCGCTGCACAGAGGAAAAACAAAACACTAGCTGATTAGCACTGCGTCTTCACAGACTGGCCTAAAGAGAAAAATCTTTTACGATTGAGTGGATTAGCTATATTGAATGGTTAGAATATATTCCAACCTCACTTAACTTGGTATTAAACATTTTATTATAAAGTAGCCAAGTTGAGCGGAGTATGAGGGTAAATCAGGTAAACCATTAAAAAATGCATAAAAAAAAGCGGCCTAAGCCGCTTTATTAAATTAACTGAAGTTAATTTAGAGTTATTTCCAACCAGTCACTTCTTTAAGTGCTGAACCGATTTCAGCAAGAGAGCGAACAGTTTTAACACCCGCGTCATTTAGCGCAGCAAATTTCTCATCAGCAGTACCTTTACCACCAGAAATAATCGCACCAGCATGACCCATACGCTTACCAGCAGGCGCTGTAACGCCCGCAATGTATGATACAACAGGCTTAGTAACAAATTCTTTAATGTATGCAGCTGCTTCTTCTTCAGCCGATCCACCAATTTCACCTATCATTACGATAGCTTCAGTCTGTGGGTCGTCTTGGAATTTAGCAAGGATATCAATGAAGCTAGATCCAGGAATTGGATCGCCACCGATACCTACGCAAGTTGACTGACCAAAACCAGCATCAGTAGTCTGCTTAACCGCTTCATAAGTTAATGTGCCTGAGCGAGAGACAATCCCGACTTTACCCGGCAAGTGAATGTGTCCTGGCATGATACCAATTTTACATTCGCCTGGAGTGATAACTCCTGGGCAGTTAGGACCGATTAAAATCACGCCCAACTCATCGCACTTAACTTTACACTCAAGCATATCAAGTGTCGGAATACCTTCAGTAATACAAACAATCAACTCTAGACCTGCGTTGGCAGCTTCTAAGATTGAATCTTTGCAAAAAGGAGCAGGTACATAGATAACCGTTGCCGTAGCACCGGTTTTTTGTACTGCCTCTACTACTGTATTAAATACAGGTAGACCAAGATGGGTAGAACCACCTTTGCCCGGTGTAACACCACCGACCATTTTGGTTCCGTAATCAATCGCTTGTTCCGAGTGAAAAGTACCTTGACCACCGGTAAATCCCTGACAGATTACTTTAGTGTCTTTATTGATTAAAATAGCCATTTTTAGTTGCCCTCTGCAGCTTTAACAGCCTGCTGGGCTGCATCTGAAAGACTAGTTGCAGCGATGATGTCTAGACCACTTTCTGCTAAAACTTTAGAACCTAGTTCCGCGTTATTACCTTCAAGACGTACCACAACTGGTACTTGAACGCCGACTTCTTTAACAGCGCCAATGATGCCTTCAGCAATTAAATCACAACGTACGATGCCGCCAAAGATGTTAACTAAAACTGCTTTAACATTAGTGTCTGACAAGATGATTTTAAAAGCTTCGGTAACACGTTCTTTAGTAGCCCCGCCCCCAACGTCAAGGAAGTTGGCCGGGAATCCGCCATTTAGCGCCACGATATCCATGGTGCCCATTGCCAAGCCTGCACCGTTGACCATGCAGCCAATAGTTCCAGTCAAAGCGACGTAGTTAAGTTCCCAAGATGCAGCATGTGCTTCGCGCTCGTCTTCCTGTGAAGGATCGTGCATTTCTTGAAGATCTTTATGACGGTATATAGCATTACTATCAATTGATAATTTAGCATCTAAACAATGTAAATTACCTTCTTTAGTAATAACCAGAGGATTTACTTCTAGTAGATCCAGATCTTTTTCAACAAACATCTTGGCGAGGCCAAGGAAGATCTTAGTGAACTGCTTAACTTGAGTAGGGTTTAAACCTAATTTAAAAGCTAAGTCGCGCGCTTGATAAGGTTGTGCACCTGTTAAAGGATCAATAGTCGCTTTAATTATTTTTTCAGGTGTTGCCTCTGCAACCTTTTCGATTTCAACTCCACCTTCCGTCGATGCCATAAACACAACGCGGCGAGTAGAGCGATCGATAACGGCGCCCAAATAAAGCTCTTGTGCAATATCTGTGCATGTTTCTACAAGAATTTTAGCAACTGGCTGACCTTTTTCGTCAGTCTGGTAAGTGACTAAGTTTTTACCTAACCATAAAGCTGCAAATTCTTTTGCCTCTTCAGCAGATTTAATTAATTTAACTCCGCCTGCTTTACCGCGACCACCAGCGTGAACTTGAGCTTTAACAACCCATGCGTCACCGCCAATTTTCTGAACAGCTTCGGCAGCTGCTTCCGGAGTGTCTACTGCGTATCCTTTCGATACCGGTAGACCATACTGTGCAAACAGTTGTTTGCCCTGATACTCGTGAAGATTCATGCGTATTGTCCGTGTATTTTCACTTAATTAAAGACTTCGAAAGTAACTGTAAAAGTTACCTGTCTACTACCTGCTACCAAGCAGTTAATAGCAAAGTCTGCGTACAGATTATAGCAACCTGTTTGTTACTCCCAAAGTTTACACCTAGCCCAAACACGAATTTGAACTTGAAATTACCGTTGGGGAGCCTTTCAAAAGGTAGAACACCTGATGATAATGTTGCTGTTCACTACTTAAGAACAAATAATTTTGTTTTTAAGCACAACAGCGAATTTAAATCTCTTTCAACGCAAATATACGAATATATCTGCGCCGCAAGAGTATAACAAAACTACCAATAAATTAACCTAGACAAAGGTCATATATTAGCGTTTTTTACGATTTGCAATATGGATAGCATGCCCATCCACAGCTAGCGCTGCCTCATGCACTGCTTCACTGACCGTTGGGTGAGCAAAACACATAAGTTGAAGATCTTCAGCGGTTGAACAAAACTCCATGGCAATCGCACCTTGAGAGATAAGCTCAGAGGCAATCGCACCGACCATGTGCACACCCAGTATCCGATCTGTTTCTTCGTCGGCAATAATTTTAACGAAACCATCGGTTTCATTAGCTGCCATAGCGCGGCCAGAGGCGATGAATGGGAATTTACCAATTTTGATTTTCACTCCTTCGGCAACTAATTCCTGCTCAGTTTTACCGACCCAAGCCAGCTCAGGATGAGTGTAAATAATACTCGGAATCACATCGTAATTCATTTGCGCATGATGACCGGCAATAATATCTGCAACCATCACGCCCTCTTCTGAGGCTTTATGAGCTAACATTGGGCCACGCACTGAGTCACCGATAGCGTAGACACCAGCAGCGGCAGTTTTGCATTGAATGTCTACTTCAATGAATCCACGCTCATCAAGTTTGACACCTGAATCATCTGCTACTAACCCTTTAGTCTGTGGGCGACGACCAACAGCAACAATCAATTTATCAACAATAATTTCTTGATCGCCTTTCGGGTCTTTATAGAAAACTTTAACTTTGCCATCGACAATTTCAGTGCCGGAAACCATTGAATTCAGCTTAATATCTAAGCCCTGTTTTTTCAGTAGTTTAGCGCCTTCTTTAGCGACGTCTTTATCGGCGACTGCCAAAAACGAATCCATTGCTTCTAGCACTGTTACTTTAGTACCTAGACGCGCCCAAACTGAACCCATTTCTAAACCGATTACGCCTGCGCCGATTACACCGAGAGTAGCAGGTGTTTCATCAATATTTAAAGCACCTTCATTGTCTAAAATTAAGCCTTCGGTCAAAGGTGCAGGTGGAATATTTACCGGTAGAGAGCCAGAGGCCAAAATCACGTTTTCAGCATCGTAAGTGGTTACTGTGCCATCGGCAGCAGTCACTTCGACTTTTTTGCCAGCCAGTAATTTACCGGTTCCAGCGAGGGTGGTTATTCCATTGGCTTTAAATAAGCCGGTAATACCTGAAGTTAAGTTACCGACGATCTTATCCTTACGGGCGACCATTTTCTTAACATCCATGCTCACATTATCTGCAGAGATACCGTGCACTGCATTTTTGTGTTGCGTGTCGTGAAATTTATGTGTGGATTCTAATAATGCTTTTGAAGGTACACAGCCAACGTTTAAACAAGTTCCGCCTAAAACAGTCGCGCCTTTGTCGTTAACCCATTTTTCAACACAGGCAGTATTCAATCCTAACTGCGCCGCTCTAATTGCTGCTACATATCCGCCAGGGCCTGCGCCAATTACGATTACATCAAATTTATCAGACATTGTTATTACCTTGTCTTGTGGGTAAGTTTAAGACTTACACTATTCTAGAAAATGAGGGAGCATAGCTCCCAGTATAGGGGATCAGATATCCAGCAAGATGCGAGTTGGATCTTCCAACAAATCTTTAATCGCCACTAAGAATTGCACCGCTTCTTTACCATCACACATCCGGTGATCATAAGAGAGTGCTAAGTACATCATCGGCAAGATCACTACTTGACCATTGACCGCCATTGGACGATCTTGAATTTTGTGCATTCCCAAAATAGCAGTTTGCGGTGGGTTCAAAATAGGAGTGGAGAGCAGTGAGCCAAAAACGCCACCATTAGTGATGGTAAACGTACCACCAATCATGTCATCCAAGCCTAATTTGCCATCGCGACCGCGCATTCCAAAATCGCGAATAGTAGATTCAATTTTAGCTAATCCCATTGAATCGGTATCGCGCAAGACAGGAACCATCAAACCACGCTCAGTCGAGACAGCCACACCAATATCTTGGTAACCATGGAAAACCATGTCACTTCCATCGATCGAGGCATTGACCGCAGGGTAGCGTTTTAATGCTTCTGTAGCCGCTTTTACAAAAAATGACATAAAGCCTAGACGCGTGTCATGAGTTTTCTCAAACAGGTCTTTATACTTCTTGCGCAGCTCCATAATAGGACCCATGTTAACTTCATTGTAAGTCGTTAACATAGCTGCGGTTTGTTGAGCTTCAACCAAACGTCTGGCAATGGTGGCGCGCAAGCGAGTCATTGGCACACGTTTTTCAACACGCTCACCAGGTGCCGCGATCGGAGCTGCTGCAGGAACTGCCGCTGCCGCTGGCTTGGAAGATGCTTTATTCATAAAGTTTTGCACATCTTCTTTGGTGACACCGCCGTTTTTACCGGTGCCTTTAATCGCCGATGCGTCTAATTTATTTGCCTCAATCAATTTGCGAGCAGCTGGTCCGACTTTATCGTCACCGGACACTTCTACAGCGGATGCATCAGCACTAGCAGCTGCAGGTGCAGCAGCTTCAGCTACCGCGCCAGCTTCAAAGAGTGCAATTATTTGATCAGAGAGAATGGTGTCTCCCTCAGCGGCTAAAATTTCTTTGATGACACCGTCTGCAGGTGCTACCACTTCCAATACAACTTTATCAGTTTCAATATCAACTATTAAATCATCAGCTGAACAAGCTTCACCTGGCTGTTTATGCCAAGTTGCAACTGTGCCATCGGCGACAGATTCTGGAAAAGTAGGTGCTTTAATTTCGATCGACATATCTATTCCTTATACGCTCTAGAAAGCTACTTGTCTTATACAAGTAGCTTGTTCGATTAACCGTTGATAGCTTCTTCAACGAGAGTTTTTTGCTGTTCTAAATGTACGGACATATAACCAACTGCCGGAGCCGCGGCGTGTGGACGCCCGATACCCACCAATTTAAGGTTAGGATGACTTTTTTCCAACACGTGACGGATACGATGTTGAGTGCTGTACCACGCACCTTGGTTCATTGGCTCTTCTTGACACCAGACGATAGATTCTATATTTGTATAATCTTTAAGCGCATCGTTTAGGGCATCGTCAGGGAACGGATAAAGTTGCTCAATACGAATAATTGCCACATCATCACGCTCTTGTTCTTGACGATAATTATAAAGATCGTAATACAATTTACCGCCACAGAGCACCACTCGTTTAACTTTCTCACAATCCAAGTTTTCAACTTCAACCAGGACCGGTTCAAAAGTACCGGTTGATAATAACTCAACCGGTGAAGTTGCCTGGCGATGGCCAAGCAGACTTTTAGGTGACATGACAATTAGCGGTTTACGCAGTGGGCGCACAATCTGTCGGCGCAGTAGATGGAAAATCTGCGCCGGCGTGGTTGGCGTACATACCTGGATATTGTGCTCAGCACACATCTGCAAGAATCGCTCTAGACGAGCCGAGGAATGCTCAGGGCCCTGTCCTTCAAATCCATGTGGCAATAACAGGGTTAGACCGCATAAGCGCTCCCACTTTTGCTCACCAGAGGTAATAAACTGATCGATAACCACTTGTGCACCGTTGGCAAAATCACCAAACTGAGCTTCCCAAATAACTTGCACATTGGGCATGGTAGTTGCGTAACCGTACTCAAATGCCAGCACTGCCTCTTCTGACAAGAGTGAATCGTACATTTCAAAAGGGGGTTGATCTTCAGCGATATTTCTTAAAGGGGCATACTCTCCGCCCTTTAATTGATCATGCAATACTGCATGGCGATGCGAGAAGGTGCCACGGCCAACATCTTGGCCGGTGAAGCGGATCGAGAACCCCTCTGCCAACGTCGTGGCATAAGCCATTGTCTCGGCAAATCCCCAATTACATTCTATTTCACCCGCCGCCATTTTTTTACGATTTTCATAGATTTTTTGTACTTGGCGCTGCACCACAAAACCTTCTGGCACTGCACTTAGCTTAACGTTTAGCTCACGAATCAGCTTGAGGTCTACCGCCGTATCACACTCAAATGACCACTCGTGTCCCAAGTAGGGCTTCCAATCTACAAAAAGTTCTGTATTTGGTTTCATCACTAGAGATTTAGCGACATGCTCGCCATTTTCTAGCGCTGAGCGATAGCCTTTTTCCATCGCCTTGCTTTCAAGTACCGTGACTACACCGTCGTTGATTAAAGCTTCTGAGTACAGTGTGCGAGTGGTCTTCTGCTTTTTAATCGCAGTGTACATACTCGGCTGTGTACCAAAGGGCTCATCGGCTTCATTGTGTCCGCGTCGACGATAGCAAACCAGATCAATTACCACGTCACGTTTAAATTCAGTCCGGTAATCAATCGCTAGCTGCGTGATAAAACGCACCGCTTCAGGGTCATCACCATTGACATGGAAAATAGGCGCCTGAATCATTTTCGCAACATCAGTACAATACTCTGTAGAGCGAGCATCTTCTTTTCTTGAAGTTGTAAAGCCGACTTGATTATTGATTACAATGTGGATAGTTCCACCGGTTTTGTAAGCTCGAGTTTGTGACATTTGGAAAGTTTCTGTCACTACTCCCTGCCCGGCAAATGCGGCATCGCCGTGAATACTCACCGGTATAACAGTCGTGCCATCTTTATCATTGCGTCGATCTTGACGTGCCCGCACAGAACCTTCAACAACCGGCGCCGCTATTTCTAGGTGAGATGGGTTAAACGCCATAGCCAAGTGAACTTCACCACCTGGGGTATTAACATTGGATGAAAAACCTTGATGATATTTAACATCACCCGATTTATTTAAAACCGTTTTTTTACCTTCAAACTCACCAAACAAATCTGATGGGTTCTTACCAAAAATATTGACTAAGGTATTAAGTCGACCGCGATGCGCCATACCAATGATGATTTCTTTTGCACCATTGGCACCACCGCGTTGAATGGTTTCATCTAAGATTAAAATTAATGCTTCGCCACCTTCTAAACCAAACCGCTTAGCACCGGCAAATCTCGAACCCAGATACTTTTCCAAACCTTCAGCTGCAGTCAATCGCTCCAATATATGGATACGGTCTTCTTTGGTTAACTTAGGTTTTCCACGTGAGGGCTCGAGACGATTTTGAATCCAGCGTTTTTCCAAGGTATCGACAATGTGCATATACTCTGAACCAATTGATCCACAATACGTTTGTCTTAAATCACTTAAAATACTCTTTAATGGCGCCCTTTCAGTACCAAAACACAGCGATCCGAGTGAAAAGGTAGTCTCTAAATCATCTTTAGTCAATGTGTGGTAGGTCGGGTCTAGATCCGGTATTTTATCTTTGTGAAGCAGATTCAATGGATCTATTTGCGCTTCTTGATGACCTCGTACTCGATAGCCATTGATCATCCGCAAGACCAAAACTTGCTTGGCTTCATGTTCAATAGTGACATTGCCGGAAGCGACGGGCACTTGATGCTTAGCGGTTTTCGCGTACTCGCGAAACTGCTCTACTATCGGTGCCAGTTCTACATCTTTAACTGTGTTAGAGGCCACATCAGACAGCTGATCAAATTCTTTGCGCCAATCATCACTGACAGCACTTGGATCCCTCAAATATGTCTCATAAAGCTGCTCAACGTAGGATAGATTTCCACCGTATAGGTGAGCATTTTTCCACAACAACTCCATCATACTTTCTTGCATTAGCTAACCACCCTAAATTAGCAGCCCAGTATCCTAACTTTCAACATCCATTAATCAATGTTCAATAAATACATCGACTTCTGCTGTAGAAATTTAATTTCTGGAATCTACTGTCGTTTTTTTTAATTACCAACTAAAGTGCCACAAAACGGACAATACTGTCAGCATTGTACGCGCTTTAACGCCACCTTCACACCGCTAGCGGCTTTGTATCTCATCTATTTATAACGATTTTTCTAATAAAATAGCAAAGTAAAATAACTTTTCATTTCCACTTCGCTAAAGCCCACAGTTTTTCTAAAGTATTATAATCCATAAAAGACGGGTCTATTATAAAAAACAACTACTGACGCAGCCCGCTACAGATCATTAACCCTAAAAGAAAAACAATGACATAAAGTTTCACTATACACAACCAAGATTCTAAGCTTGTGCATAACACTCAGTGAACCAACCAACCGCTTACCACCCGTGAAAATCACGACTACTACTAGTAGTAACTATAGCTTGATTCTTAAAAAACACTGAACCTTCAACAAATAACTGCTATACAGCTCGCCAAAACCAATAAAAATTAGCTATAAAAAAAGGCGCTAAATGCGCCTTTTCTTGATGCTAGCTAGGTTGCTCTTTGCAACAATAACTTACGGATCTTACCAATCGCCTTGGTTGGGTTCAGCCCTTTAGGACAAACACTCACGCAATTCATGATGCCATGACAGCGAAATACGCTAAATGGATCATCCAAATCAGCCAAACGCTCTTCCTGTGCATTATCTCGAGAATCCGCAAGGAATCGATAGGCCTGCAGCAGGCCTGATGGCCCGATAAACTTATCGGGATTCCACCAAAAGGAAGGACAGGCAGTTGAACAGCATGCGCACAAGATACACTCGTACAAACCATCTAACTCCGCTCTTTCTTCAGGGGACTGCAAACGCTCAATAGCCGGGGGAGCAGAATCATTAATCAAGTAGGGTTTGATTTTCTCATACTGAGCATAAAACTGAGACATATCAATCACTAAATCACGAATAACCGGCAAGCCCGGCAGCGGACGGAGCACCAATTTGTCCTTTTTAACCACGGCTGATAACGGCGTGATACAAGCGAGGCCGTTCTTGCCATTCATATTCATTCCGTCGGAGCCACACACGCCCTCACGACAGGAACGACGATAACCCAATGATGGATCTTTATCCTTCAACAATTGCAGAAGATCCAAAACCATGATGTCTTTACCACCGGGAATATCAATATGGATATCCTGCATATAAGGCGCATCATCTACATCAGGATTATAACGATAAACACTAACTAGCATCTGATTGCCCTCTTAATAAACACGAATTTTAGGTGGAAAAGGTTTCATGGTTTTAGGCGCGAAGTTAACCGCACGCTTGCCAATCGTTTTGTCATCGGGAAAGAATACTGAATGACACAACCAGTTTTCATCATCTCGATCTGCATAGTCATTGCGGGCATGCGCACCACGTGACTCTTTTCGAATTTCAGCGGCAATCGCCGTCGCCTCAGCAACTTCCATCAAGTTTTCTAACTCCAGCGCTTCAATACGCGCGGTGTTAAATGATTGACTTTTATCATCGAGTGCTAAATTCCCGACCCGCTTGCGTAGCGCCTTAAGCAATTCTAGACCCTTGAGCATACTTTCGCCATCACGGAACACGCCGAAGTATAATTGCATAGTGCTTTGCAACTCAGTACGCACCTGAGCAACGTCCTCACCACCCTCACTATTATTAAGGCGATTCAAGCGCTGCATGGCCCGCTCAAGATCTTCATCCGTGGCATTAATAGCTTCATAACCCTCACGCATTTGACGCTCAATTTCTATACCGGCAGCACGACCAAACACCACTAGATCCAGCAGTGAATTACCACCGAGTCGATTGGCGCCATGCACGGAAACACAAGCTATTTCACCGCAGGCAAACAAGCCGCGAACCACCACATCATCACCACCTTCCTCCTTACTTGGGGACAGCGCTTGACCTGCGATATTAGTAACCACACCACCCATCATATAATGACAGGTAGGAACCACTGGAATTGGCTCTTTAATAGGATCGACTGCAGCAAAGGTACGAGACAACTCTAGAATGCCCGGCAAGCGTTCCTCTAATACATCAGCACCTAAGTGATCGAGCTTAAGCATGACGTGATCGCCATTTTCACCACAACCCCGACCTTCTAGTATCTCTAAAATCATCGAGCGCGCCACTACATCACGGCCCGCTAGATCTTTGGCATTTGGTGCGTAGCGTTCCATAAAACGCTCGCCATCCTTATTGATTAGATAGCCGCCTTCGCCGCGACAACCTTCAGTCACCAGCACTCCAGCGCCGGCTATTCCGGTAGGATGGAACTGCCACATTTCCATATCTTGCAATGGTATGTTGGCGCGTATCGCCATACCTACACCATCACCAGTATTGATCAACGCATTGGTGGTAGAAGAGTAAATACGCCCTGCGCCACCTGTAGCAAGCACAGTTGCTTTCGCCTTTACATAAACTGTTTCGCCATTTTCAATATTAATGGCGATACAACCGACCACATCACCTTCAGCATTTTTCACTAAATCAACGGCATACCATTCATTTAGGAAAGTAGTACCGGCTTTTAAATTAGCCTGATATAAGGTGTGTAATAATGCGTGGCCCGTTCTATCTGCCGCGGCACAAGTACGTGCTGCCTGACCACCTTCACCGAAATTTTTAGATTGACCGCCAAATGGACGCTGATAAATCCGCCCCTCTTCGGTACGTGAAAACGGCATCCCCATATGATCTAATTCGAAGACCGCTTGCGGGCCTATTTGACACATATATTCGATAGCATCTTGGTCGCCGATATAATCGGAACCTTTCACGGTATCGTACATGTGCCAGCGCCAATCATCGTTCGGATCAGAACTCGCTATGGCACAAGTTATGCCGCCCTGGGCAGAAACCGTGTGCGATCTCGTTGGAAAAACCTTGGTAATACATGCGGTGTTTAAACCACCTTGAGCGAGTTGCAGTGCGGCACGCATGCCTGCACCACCGCCGCCAATGACGATCCCGTCAAACGTTAGTGTACGTAAGTTGCTCATTGTTTAAATACCCCAAATGACCTGAATAGCCCAAGTAACGTAGACAAAAGTCATGAAGCCAGTTACAGATTGAACGAGAAAGCGCAGACCTGTCATAGGTATGTAATCAGTTGTTACACACCATAGACCAATCCACGCATGGGCTGCGAAAGATAAAACCAACATTAAGGAAAATATTCGCATTGCTATGTTTTCAAATAAAGAATTCCATTGATTGAAATCTAAATCCGGAGTCAACAGCAAATAGCCAACTATAAACAATGTATACGCTAGCAGAACTACAGCAGTTACACGCTGGATCATCCAATCGTATAAACCACTTCTTCCAAAGCTTGTTACGTTAGTTACCATATCCAAATCCCCGCTAGTAAAATTAACACTCCGGCAATAATCAGCACAGCTTTGGAAGCGAACATTGCGCTTTCAAGCTCTTCAAAATAGCCTGCATCCATAAAAAGATGCTTAACACCTACAACGGAATGATAAGCTAGTGCAGATAGAAGTCCCCATGCGATTAATCTCGCAAAAAAGCCTTCTTCAAACATGGTCATGGTTTCTTGAAAACCCGCTTCGGACTCAAGGGACAACCCCAACGCATACACCATAAAGACTGCGCCAAAAAATAGCGCGATACCTGTTATACGGTGTATTATTGAAGTGACCGACGGAAGCGGCATATGTATGGTACTAAAGTCTAAGTTTACTGGTCTTTTTTTATTCACGGCTCATTTCACACTTGTTAGGTTTATTACGAACAAGATTTAGGGATTGGTCTTGCATTTATTAGATGCTTTAGCCAATCCTTCTTCGTGGCAGCAGAAACTGCACATGTAGTATAGCCAGTTCACTGTTATTTAACAACGCACAGCACACAACTAGCGACAATTACTAAAGATTTCATATATTTCAAACAGCATATTAAATACTCTTTTTACACCAAAGCAACATTCAACATAATAGCTCTAAAAAGTGGCTATTTCTTTATACAACCTACCCTAAAGCTTGATTATCCAAACCCTGATTTAAGTAAAACCACCAATAACAATAGTGGGAAAGCTACTATTTTTCTCCTCCCAAATGTCAACATTAGACTAAGTAACTATTGCGTCACAATAAACATAAAGGCACAATGCACGATCAAATAACGGGTTGAAACTCTGTTTTTAATGGCAGGACTGCCTTATCTCCCCACATTAAAGGTGCGGCTAACAAAGCTGCTCCGTTAATTATAAAATATTTATTCTGAGACCTTTGTATAGTTTTGTGAGCGAAGGTAATACAAGGCAAAAACCGGCGAAATAGCGGAGTCAGTGTGCCCCTCACTTTGGGTACAGTGCGCCCTTCTTYATGGGTATTGCTAGTGTAAACGAGCATATTGAGCCGGTTTTTAACGCCGCATTACCGAGCGCAGTTGTTATGCAGAGGTCTCATTCTATAATTACTCACAAGTATAAATTTAATAACTCAAGGAGCATTCCAATGGCTGATAAGATCGCAAGACTCACGGTTGATGGTTTTGAAGGCGTAATCGAATTACCGGTATATTCTGGTACAGAAGGACCTGATGTCGTTGATGTACGACCACTTACTGGACATGGATTATTTACTTACGATCCAGGTTTCGTTTCCACCGCAGCTTGTGAATCTAAAATCACATTCATTGACGGCGCAAAGGGAATATTGCTGCACGCAGGCTACCCAATTGAGCAACTAGCTGAGAAATCTTCATACCTTGAAACCTGCTTCCTGCTAATGAATGGTAGACTGCCCACTAAAGAAGAATTTGAAAAATTTGTCGGCATCATTAAAGGTCATACCATGGTGCATGAACAAATGCACAATTTCTTTAAAGGATTCCGGCGTGACGCTCACCCAATGGCTATTATGGTTTCCGTTGTCGGCGCGCTCTCCGCCTTCTACCATGACTCCTTAGATATCAACAATGCCAAGCACCGGGAAATTTGTGCCTACCGACTCATTGCCAAGATGCCGACCATAGCAGCCATGTGTTATAAATACAGTATTGGCATGCCATTTCAGTACCCTCGCAACGATTTGTCATACTCCGAAAACTTCTTACACATGATGTTCGGCAACCCCTGTGAAGAATATATTCCAAACCCTATTCTCGCCAAGGCAATGGATAAAATTTTCTTACTACACGCGGACCATGAACAGAACGCCTCAACCTCTACCGTGAGATTGGCAGGATCTTCTGGTGCCAATCCATTTGCCTGTATCGCTGCAGGTGTCGCTACTCTTTGGGGGCCCGCACATGGTGGAGCGAACGAAGCGGTATTAAACATGCTAGAGGAGATTGGCGACGCTAAAAACATCCCAGATTTTATCGATCGAGCTAAAGACCCTAAAGACAGCTTCCGCCTCATGGGATTTGGCCACCGGGTTTATCGCAACTTTGACCCACGCGCCAACGTGATGAAGAAAACCTGTGATGATGTATTAGCTGAATTAGGTATCATTGACGACCCGATGCTAGAGATCGCCAAACAACTTGAACAAATTGCCTTGCAAGATGAATATTTCGTCAAGCGCAAACTCTATCCCAATGTCGATTTTTACTCGGGCATCATCTTAAAAGCGATCGGTATTCCAAGTAGTATGTTTACCGTCATCTTTGCACTTTCACGCACCATCGGCTGGATTTCTCACTGGAATGAATTCCATTCTGAACCTAACAAAATAGGTCGCCCTCGCCAGCTTTACACCGGCGAAAACAAGAGGGACTACCCTGAAAAATAAGCGGCAAATATTTAGTGACACCGCCAAACCAACCTCTGAATAATTCACTTCCCGCAGAGACCTATTCAAAGCCCCTTAAGCAAACAATAATCACACTACATAGCAACTTATCTCCCCTTAACCGCTAGACATACGCGTCTAAAGGGGACATAGGGTAAAACTCCACTCTTTGACCTTAGTTTACTAGAACCACTGATTTCGTCACTATTAAAACAATTAAAAATCAAGCTATTGGAACACTTATCGATAATCAGTTGAAAATATCGTAACTTCTCAATAACACGGGSCAATCTACTATAGCTTACGCCAATTAAAGCCCTAGTCAGCGGCTACTTCTCGACGAATTAATTCTGCCAATGGGGGGATATCCCCAATCCCAGAATTTCTATCCAATATATAGTCCCAAAATGACACACCAAGCTTTCGACAAGTCTTTTTTAGACTGGAAAATGTATCTCGGCACTCTCTTCCAACATCACTGCGAGTACCTCCACTGATCTTTCTCTTTTTTACGAAATCCCTGATATCTGTTTCACTACCATTGGTATGTAAGGGAATTTCAGGACGTGCTAATACTCGCAGTAATTTCGCTTTGTTTTTGTAGATCCGCTTGAGCAATTGGTTTAAAGACTCATAACGTGTTCGCTGCGTAAAAATCTCGTCAAAAAAAGTCTCCAGCGCGGCTTTCTGATCGGAACCTGGCTGGACTTTATACGTTTTTAGGCCTCGATATAAATCCCAAATTTCACCGCGTACTTTCGCTATATCCTCTCGGTGCCATTCGTTTAACGGCAGCATTGTGTGTACCAAACGCTCAGTATGAATCCAGCACAATGCGTGCTGCAGAATATTGAACTGACCCGCCCCGTCACTGAGTATGACTAAGTTCTGGCACCGGTTTTGATGCTGCACATTACCAAGTAAAGCGCCTTCCGTCGCAATACGACGGTGGCGCGCCGAGTTGATTCCCTGCTCATCAAGATGCTCCTCCCAACGCAGGGCATTAGCAAAATGCGACAAGCCACTCTCTAAGAGAAGCTTTAGTGGGACATGCGGTAATTTTTGATCTACCCAGTAAGACTCAGCGTGATGATTAATACGATAACTTTTATCCCCCGCACAGAGCAATTCCAAAAAATTAACCCTACTCTTAGAGCCTGTCGATTCAAACCAAGCAAAATACTCGTTGCCTATTTGAGTGACATAACCGTTGACCCCTTTATGGCGAGCACCTGAATCGTCAACAGTGACATAATCGGACAAAGCTAAACCCGCTTTTAAAATGTCGTTCTTTTCCTGATGAAATTGAGATTTTCCCTCGGATAAAAGGCGATTGATTTGACCGGCGGAGATATCAATCCCCCATTCTCGCAGTTGCTCTAGCAATAGAGGTTGGGTGACATGACAGTGATGGTGTTGATAAAGGACATAGCTGAGTAAATAAGGACCGTAATGCAGCCCGTTCAATTCTTTAGGTAATTTAGCGGTGAGGGTTTGGCCGTCTGGTGTGACATAACGGGCGAGACGATAACGGGTGTTTTTTGTGCCAATGAACCAACTCCTGAACAATAAAATCCCGGTATCCTTTAAAGCGAGCTCCTGGAGGGATACCGTCTTGCGGTTGAACCACTTGATCGTCATGGATAGTTAGATTCACATTTTTAGAGCGTTTCTTTGAGCCTGGCCGCTTTTTGTTTTCTGTCGATACTGAATCATCGCCCGTCGATTTATCTGTTTCTTTGTCCAAGTTACTTGGTTTGAAAGTGGGCCGTTTTTTCTGCTTTTTTAGTACGCGCACTTCATCTTTGAGCCGCTCGATCTCTTCGGCTTGCTGCTGAATACTTTGAAAGCATTGCTCTACTATCAGTAGTAAGCTTTTGACTACCGGAGTTTGTTCACTTTCTGGAATATCAGGTAAAGTAGGGAGTTTTTTCAAAGGTTTAAGTCATAGCAGCGAATGATAAGGTTATCTTACCATGGCTTTTTTAGGT